>NZ_CAMDRA010000060.1 GCF_945906275.1 Dongia mobilis | reverse complement strand
TGGCGGATTTTGGCCGCCATCGCCAGATCTTCACTATTCAGCGCGCTCTGAGCCGCGCGAGGCACGACGCTCGGCATCGGCCTTGGCCATCTCTTCGGAGAGATCGGCGCCGGTCTTCTGGTCGACGACGCGCATCGAGAGCTTCACCTTGCCGCGGTCATCCATGCCCAGCACCTTGACCTTCACGGCTTGGCCGACTTCGACCACGTCGGAGGTCTGCTTGACACGCTGCGGGGCCAGTTCGCTGATATGGACGAGGCCGTCCTTGGAACCCAGGAAGTTCACGAAGGCGCCGAAATCCATCAGCTTCACGACCTTGCCGTCGTAAATGACGCCGGTTTCCGGTTCCGCGACGATGCCGCGGATCCAGTTGATGGCCGCTTCGCCGGCCTTGGCATCGACCGCCGCCACCTTGATGGTGCCGTCATCTTCGATGTCGATCTTGGCGCCGGTGACTTCGCAGATTTCGCGAATGACCTTGCCACCCTGGCCGATCACTTCACGGATCTTGTCCTTCGGGATGTTGATGACAGTGATGCGCGGGGCGTTCTGGTTGACGCCTTCGCGGGCGCCGGTCATCGCCTTCGCCATTTCACCGAGGATGTGCAAACGGCCATCCTTGGCCTGGCCGAGCGCGATCTGCATGATCTCGGCCGTGATCGAGGTGATCTTGATGTCCATCTGCAGGGCGGTGATGCCCTGGTCGGTACCAGCCACCTTGAAATCCATGTCGCCGAGATGATCTTCGTCGCCGAGGATGTCGGAGAGAACGGCAAAGCCGTCCTTTTCCTTGATGAGGCCCATGGCGATACCGGCGACCGGACGCTTCAACGGCACACCGGCATCCATCATCGCGAGCGAGGAACCGCACACCGAGGCCATCGACGAGGAGCCGTTGGATTCGGTGATCTCGGAGACGACGCGGATGGTGTAGGGGAACTCATCCTTCTTCGGCATCATCGGATGCACCGCGCGCCAGGCGAGCTTGCCATGGCCGATTTCGCGGCGGCCCGGCGAGCCCATGCGGCCGGCTTCGCCGGTCGAATAAGGCGGGAAGTTGTAATGCAGCATGAAGGTCTCGCGGAATTCACCTTCCAGCGCGTCGATGATCTGCTCGTCATCGCCGGTGCCCAGCGTGGTCACGACCAGCGCCTGGGTTTCGCCGCGGGTGAACAGCGCCGAACCATGGGCGCGCGGCAGGATGCCGACTTCGGCCGTGATCGGGCGGACGGTCTTGGTGTCGCGGCCGTCGATGCGGAGACCCGTTTTGAGGATGTTGCCGCGGACGATGTTCTTCTCAAGCTCCTTGAACTGCTTGCCGACGAGTTCGATCTTCTTGTCGTCGGTGCCGATCGCCTTCTTGGCTTCGTCCTTCACAGCCGCGACCTTGTCGGTGCGCGCCTGCTTGGCGGTTTCCTGGTAGGCGGTCGTGAGCTTGGCCGCGAACTGGGCGTTCAAGGCATCGTACACTTCGCTGGCAGCGGCGTCCGGCGGCGTCAGTTCGCGCGGATCCTTGGCGCATTGCTCGGCCAGTTCGATGATCGCGTTGATCACCGGCTGGAAGCTCTGGAAGCCGAAATTGACGGCACCCAGCATGACTTCCTCGGACAGCTCCTGGGCTTCCGATTCCACCATCAGCACGCCTTCCGACGTACCGGCCAGCACGAGGTCGAGCTTTGACTCGGCAAGCTCGCTGCGCTTCGGGTTGATGACATATTCGCCGTTGATGAAGCCGACGCGCGCCGCACCGATCGGGCCCAGGAACGGGATGCCGGAAATGGTGAGGGCGGCCGAGGCGCCGATGAGGGCGACGATATCGGGATCGTTTTCGAGATCATGGCTCAGGGTCGTGCAGACGACCTGGGTCTCGTTGCGATAGGTGGCGTGGAACAGCGGGCGGATCGGGCGATCGATGAGGCGGCTGGTCAACACTTCCTTTTCGGTCGGACGGCCTTCGCGCTTGAAGAAACCACCGGGGATCTTGCCGGCGGCGAAGGTCTTTTCCTGGTAGTTGACGGTGAGCGGGAAGAAGTCGATGCCGGGCTTGGGCTGCTTGGCACCGACGGCGGTGCACAGCACGACGGTTTCGCCGTAGGTGGCGAGCACGGCGCCGTCAGCCTGGCGCGCGATGCGGCCGGTTTCGAGCGTGAGCTTGCGCCCGCCCCACATCAGTTCCTTGCGATAGATCTTAAACATGTAATGGTCCTTTCAGAGCTTCGCCCACCGATTGGGGCGATAGCCGATCATCTCGACCGGATGAATGCCGGACCCGCGAAAGCAACGCATGTGGTGCTAGTGTGCGTTGCTTGCGTCGGCCCGGCTCGTTGCGGCTTGGGCGCGGCGGTCGATGAACCGCGCCGGCCGGTTTGGGAAGGGACGCGTATGGAGGAGAATCGTACTTCCCCCAATACGACAATCCCGCCCATGACTGAATGCCGTGGGCGGGATCCCCGATGGGTTTAGCGGCGCAGGCCGAGCTTCGCCAGGATTTCCTGGTAACGCTGGTTGCTGGTCTTCTTCAAGTAATCGAGCAAGCGGCGACGCTGCCCGACCATGACCAGCAGACCGCGACGGGAATGGAAATCCTTGTCGTGGCTCTGCAGATGCTCGGTCAGATTCTTGATCCGCTCGGTGAGGAGCGCGATCTGCACTTCAGGCGAGCCGGTATCGTTGGCGGCCTTGGCAAATTCCTTGAGAACTTCTTGCTTACGTTCGGCAGTGATCGACATCGACCTACTCCTTCTGGTCCTAATGGTTGATGACGCGCACCGGGACGAGCTCGCCGCCCTCGTAACGGGTGAGGGCCACGATTTTGCCTTCCGACATGGCGCAAACCATGCCGCCGGGAGTGAACTCCCGTAATCGATCGCGGTCTTGGCGGTGGAGTAATCCAACCGGTTGCCCGGACCGAAGGCGTATCGCCTCGGTGGCCGATAAGGCCAGTGCCGGGATGTCGTCCAGCGCGGTCTCTATCGGCAACAAATGCTCAAAAGCGGCCGGAATATGCCCCAATGACTTGAGAGCGTCCAGCGAAATCGCCCTTTCCTCCGTGAAACCCCCAACAGATAGTCGCCGGAGGGCGGAAATATGGCCTCGGGACCCAACATGTAGAGCCAGATCACGCGCAAGGCTCCGCATATAGGCGCCTTTCCCGGATTTGACCTCAAAAACCGCCTCGTCGGGGTTGATGAACCCGACCAGCCGGAACTCGTCGATGCGGATCTGGCGCGGGGCAAGATCGACCGTTTCACCATCCCTGGCGAGGTCATAGGCGCGCTCGCCACCCACCTTGATGGCCGAAAACTGGGGCGGTACCTGCTCGATGAGGCCGATGAAATGCGGCAGGGCCGCTTCGATCGCGGCGACACTCGGCCGGAAGTCGGACGTGGCAATTACCTCGCCTTCCGCATCGTCGGTCGAGCGCTGCTCGCCGAATTTCAGGGTAAAGCGATAGGTCTTGGTGCCGTCCATGACATAAGGCACGGTCTTGGTGGCTTCGCCCAGCGCGATCGGCAGGATGCCGGTCGCCAGCGGATCGAGGGTCCCGCCATGGCCCGCCTTCTGCGCATCGAAGATGCGCCGCACGACGGCGACGGCCTGGGTCGAGGTCATGCCCAATGGCTTGTCGAGGATCAGCCAGCCATCGACCTTCTGGCCCTTCTTGCGCCGGCTCATTCTGCTGAATCGTCGCCCGGGGTAACAACCTTGGGCTCGGCATCCTTCAGCTTGGCGGCCTTCGCTTCTTCACGGGCCTTGGCGAGATCGGCGCGGACGACAGGATCGTGCAGCAGGGCTTCGATGCGGCTTGCTTCCTCGAAACTGTCGTCGATCTTGAAGCGCAACTGCGGGGAGACGCGCATCTCGACCTGGCGCGCCAGCTCGCCGCGGAAATAGCCGGCGGCGCGATTGAGCGCGCGGACGACCTTCTCGGCATCGCCCGGTTCCTGGGTCCCGCCGAAGGGCGCCATGAAGATGGTGGCGTTGCGGAGGTCGGGGCTGATCTTCACCACCGTCACCGTCACCATGCGGCCGGCAAGGTCGGGGTCGGCCAGATTGTTGTCGGCAATGATTCCCGCCAGCACATGGCGGATTTCTTCCGCGATGCGCAGCTGGCGCTGGCCGGCCTGGGGGGTGACGTTCTTTTTCTTTGGCATGACTTGGCGTTTCACTAACGAAAATTGTCATGCCCGCGAAAGCGGGCATCCATGGATCGTATTATTGGATAGATGGATCCCCGCTTTCGCGGGGATGACACCAAACCTCTAAAGCGCCCGGCTCAGATCAGGCCAGTTCGCGCGCAACTTCTTCCATCTCGAAGCATTCGATGATGTCGCCCTTGTTGATGTTGTCGTAATTCTCGAAGGCCATGCCGCATTCGAAGCCTTCCTTGACCTCGCGGACTTCGTCCTTGAAGCGGCGGAGGGTCTTGAGCGTCCCTTCGTGGATGACGACGTTGTCGCGCAGCAGGCGAACCTTGCCACCGCGCTTGACCATGCCTTCGGTGACCATGCAACCGGCGACCTTGCCGGTCTTGGTGACGTTGAACACTTCGCGGATCTCGGCATTGCCGAGGAACTTTTCGCGCAAGGTCGGGGCCAGCATGCCGGACATCGCCGCCTTGATGTCATCCACCACGTTGTAGATGATCGAGTAGTAGCGGATGTCGACATGATCGCGCCGGGCCATTTCGCGGGCCTGCGGGTTGGCACGCACGTTGAAGCCGATGATCATGCCGCCGGACGCCCGGGCCAGCGTGATGTCGCTTTCGTTGATGCCGCCGACCGCCGCGTGAAGGATGCGCGCCTTCACTTCCTCGGTGCCGAGCTGGCGCAGGCTGCCGGAGATGGCTTCCACGGAACCCTGCACGTCGGCCTTGATGACCACGGGCACTTCCTTGGCTTCGCCGGCCTGGATACGCGAGAACATCTTCTCCAGCGTCGAGCGGCCGGCAGTCAAGGCCAGCTGTTCGCGCTGACGATGCAGGCGGAACTCGGTGATTTCGCGGGCACGGGCTTCGGTGTCGACGACCACGAAGACGTCACCGGCGAGCGGCGTGCCCTGGAGACCCAGCACTTCGACCGGGGTTGCCGGACCCGCAGTTTCGATGGTGCGGCCGCGATCGTCCTGGAGCGCGCGGACGCGGCCCCATTCGGCGCCGGCCACGAAGATATCGCCCACTTTGAGCGTGCCCTTCTGCACCAGCAGCGTTGCCACCGTGCCGCGGCCGCGCTCGACCTTGGCTTCGACGACGGCGCCCATCGCCTGGCGGTCGGGGTTCGATTTCAGATCAAGGATTTCCGCCTGCAGCAGCAGGGTTTCCTCGAGCTTGTCGAGATTCATCTTGGACTTGGCCGAGACTTCGACCGACAGCACGTCGCCGCCCATGTCCTCGGTGACGAGTTCATGGTTGAGCAACTCACGGCGCACGCGCGTGGCGTCGGCACCCGGCTTGTCCATCTTGTTGATGGCGACGATGATCGGCACCTTCGCGGCCTTGGCGTGATGGATGGCCTCGATCGTCTGCGGCATGATGCCGTCATCGGCCGCCACAACGAGGACGACGATGTCCGTCACGTTGGCGCCGCGGGCACGCATTTCGGTGAACGCAGCGTGGCCCGGCGTATCGATGAAGGTGATCTTCTTGCCGGTGGGCAGGGTCACCTGATAGGCGCCGATATGCTGGGTGATGCCGCCGGCTTCATGGGCCGCGACGTCGGTCTGGCGCAAGGCATCGAGCAGCGACGTCTTGCCGTGATCGACATGGCCCATGATGGTGACGACCGGGGGACGCGGCACCAGCGTTTCCGACGCATCGACGTCGCCGTCGAGGCCGAGTTCCACGTCGGCCGCCGAGACGCGGCGGACCTTGTGGCCGAATTCGCTGATGACCAGTTCCGCCGTATCGGCATCGATGGTCTGGTTGATCGTGGCCATGACACCCATTTTCATCAGCGCCTTGATGACATCGGCGCCGCGTTCGGCCATACGATTGGCCAGTTCCTGAACCGTGATCGCCTCGGGCAGCACAACTTCGCGCAGCACTTTCTGCTGCTGCTGGTTGGCCATCATCAAGGCGCGCTTTTCTTTCTCGGTGCGACGGCGGAAGGCCGCCAGCGACCGTTGGCGTTCGCCGCCATCGGCATCGAGCGCCTGGGTCACCGAAAGCTTGCCGGCGCGGCGGCGCGGCTCGTCCTTGCCGCGGCCGGCAACCGGCTTGGCGGCAGGCGCGCGGTGGCCGGTGGTACGGCGGCGCGCTTCCTCGTTTTCTTCCTCGCCTTGCTTGGCGACGGCCTTGGCGAGATGCATGCGCCCGACATGGGGGACAGCACCCGGCACGGCGACGGCAGCAGCAGCGTCAGGCTCGGGCGCCGCGGCGGCCTTGGCCTTGGGCGCCTCGACCACGGTCTCGCGCGCCTTGCGGGCGGAATCCTCGGTGGCCTTGCGGTCCTCTTCCTCGCGCTTGCGGCGATCAAGCTCGGCGCGCTCGCGGTCGGTGCGCTCGGAAACCTTGCGCGCCTCTTCGGCTTCGGAGACCTTGCGGACGTCTTCGTCCTTCTTGGCCTGCTCGAGCACCTTCAGGCGGTTCTGCCGTTCCTGTTCGGTGAGCGTGTGGTGCGGCCTGGTATCGACCTCGACCACGGGGGCCGCGGGCGCTGCAGCCACCGGGGCTTTCACCTCGGGCTCGGGCGCCACTTCAGCAGGCTTGCCAGCAGCGGCACCTGTCGCATAGGTGCGCTTCTTCTTCACCTCGACCGCGACCGTCTTCGTGCGGCCATGCGGGAAGCTCTGGCGCACCTGACCGCCATCCACCGTCTTCTTCAACTCGAGCGTGCCCGAGGAAGAGAGCTTCAGCGGCTTGCGGGTTGGTGTATCGGTATCACTTGACATGCTGCGCGTATTTCCGTTCGTAAAGTACGTCGTTAGGTAGACATCAGGTTGCGCCACAAGGGGCGTCGTCAAATCTCATTAAAGTGTCCCGGGCACAGCGGTCCCTCCCGTGGAACCCACAGCCGCGGAATCCGCAGCCGGCATGAAGCCAGCATGGCGCCGTAGCGTGACACTCAATCGATCGGCCATGCCGCCGGGTTTAACCGCCACATGGACCGCATGCAGCCGACCCAGGGCCGGCGCCAGCGCTTCCGAGGGGAGCGGCGCCCATATCTCTACCCCAGGACCGGCCAGTCGCGCCAGCTTGCCCCGCCCTTCGGCGGCGCCATCGCTGGCTTCCAGGAGCAATTTCACCTTGCCGGACCGAAGCGCGATCTCGACCTTGTCGAAGCCAGCGACCAGATGACCCGATTTCTTGGCCAGGCCCAGCTGATCCAGCACCTGGCGTTCAAGGAGGGCCGCCACACGGTCCGGCAAACCGGCATCCGCCTTGGCCTTGCCCTTGGTAACCTTGGTAAAGATGTGCTTGCGCACCGCTTCGTCCAACGTCTTTCGATCAGCCGTCACCCAGAAACCGCGGCCTGGCAGATCGCCCTTGAGGTCGGGCACAATATCACCAGACGGCCCCGCCACGAAGCGGATCATCAGGCCCTTGTCGAGGACCTTGCGGGTCACGATGCAGGTGCGCGCGGGACCGGTCATTTCGGCCATCTCGGACTCAGACTCGTCCATATCCACCGCCGCCGGGCCAAATTCGTCCGGTTGCGGGGTCATGACTGCCAGATCCTGGTGATGGCTGCGATCCATTGCGCCTCGTTCTTCCGCCTTACTTCTTCTCGTCGTCGAACCAATGGGCACGCGCCGCCATGATGATGCCGTTGGCATCGTCGGCGGTGAGGTCGAATTCCTTGAGGATGCCGTCCATGGAATCGACCAGCTCGTCGGCGGCGAGGTCGGCCAGATCGTCGAGGGTCTTCACACCCTTTTCGCCCAGGGCCACCAGCATCGGCGGGCTCAGCTTGTCGATGGCGGCGACGTCGTCGCTGACACCCAGTTCCTTGCGGCGCACCGTCGAGCGCTCCGATTCAGCTTCGATCCAGGCCTGGGCGCGGGCCTTCAGCTCGCCCGCCACGTCGGTATCGAAGCCTTCGATACCGGCGAGGTCCTCGGTCGGCACGAAAGCCACTTCCTCGACCGAGGCAAAGCCTTCGGTGACCAGCAGGTGGGCGATGACGTCGTCGACGTCGAGCGCGTCCATGAAGGTCTGCGAGCGCGACTTGAACTCTTCCTGGCGGCGCTCGGATTCCTGGGCGTCGGTCAGGATGTCGATGTCGAAGCCGGTGAGCTGGGACGCGAGGCGCACATTCTGGCCACGGCGGCCGATGGCGAGGCTGAGCTGATCGTCCGGCACGACCACTTCAATGCGGCCGGTATCCTCATCGATGACAACCTTGGATACCTCGGCCGGGGCCAGGGCGTTGACCACGAAGGTCGCCTGGTCCTGGCTCCAGGGAATGATGTCGATCTTTTCGCCCTGCAGTTCCTGGACGACGGCCTGGACGCGGCTGCCGCGCATACCGACGCAGGCGCCGACCGGATCGATGCCGCTGTCGTTCGACATGACGGCGATCTTGGCGCGGCTGCCGGGGTCGCGGGCAACCGATTTGATTTCGATGATGCCGTCATAGACTTCCGGGACTTCCTGGGCGAACAGCTTCGCCATGAAATCGGGATGGGTGCGGCTAAGGAAAATCTGCGGGCCACGCTGTTCTTCGCGCACGTCGAAGATGATGGCGCGGACACGGTCGCCGGTGCGGAAGGTTTCGCGCGGCAGCAGCTCGTCCCGGCGCAGCATGGCTTCGCCACGGCCGAGATCGACCGTGATATTGCCGAACTCGACGCGCTTCACGAGGCCGTTGATGACTTCGCCCTTCCGATCCTTGAACTCGTCGAACTGACGCTTGCGCTCGGATTCACGGACCTTCTGGACGATGACCTGCTTGGCCGTCTGAGCAGCGATGCGGCCGAAATCGATCGGCGGCAATTCGTCGATGAGGAGGTCGCCCACCTTGGCATCGGCCTTGCGGCGCAGCGCCGACTTCACGGGGATCTGGGTCACTTCGTTTTCGACCACATCGACCACTTCCTGGACGCGGATCAGCTTGATCTCGCCGGTCTTGCGGTCGATCTGGGCGCGGATGTCGTGCTCATGGCCGTATTTCGACCGGCCGGCCTTTTGGATCGCTTGCTCCATGGCGGTCAGCACATCGTCGCGGTCGATGCCTTTCTCGCGTGCGACCGCGTCAGCGACCTGCAGAAGCTCCATACGGGGAATGGCGATGCTCGTTTCCATAATGACCTCGGTTGGCGTCAATTCAATTCGGCGTCTGAAGCTGCCTCATGTGCTGCAATGAGCGCATCGGTCAGCACCAGTTTGGCCTTGGCGATTTGGTTGAGCGGCAGGGCCAGTTCGGCCCCTTCGCTGTCGATCTTCACGTTCTCGTCGGCGACACCCTTGAGGATGCCCTTGAAGCGCTTGCGGCCTTCGATCGGCTCATGGGTCTCGATCTTGGCCTCGTGACCGGCATAGCGGTCGAAATCCTTGGGGCGCGTCAGCGGCCGGTCGATGCCGGGCGACGAGACTTCGAGGGAATAGGCGCCCGAAATCGGGTCCTCGACATCGAGGATGGCGGAGACGGCGCGGCTGACCCTGGCGCAATCCTCGACCGACATGACCCGGCCGTCCTTGGGTTCGGCCATGATCTGCAGGACTTTCCGCGTGTTGCCGGCAAGAGTCACCCGCACCAGCTCATAACCGAGAGCTTCGATGCTGGGGGAAATCAGGTCCGCAATGTGATCGGTCAAAGGCATGCAATCTGGTCGTGAAACTGGGTCGTGATCGGGTGGTGATCCAAGGAAAGGGCGCCAAAAAAGGACGCTGTGCCGAAAGCTGCCCAACAAAAAAGGCGGGCCGTTGGGCCCACCCTCTAGCTGGATCTCATCGGACCCTGGGATTTGCTCGGGAATATAGGCATTTCAAGGCGGGATGCAAGGACATTGTGGCCCAGCGCGGCCAGTGCGCTGGCCACCTCGCCTCCAGTCAACATATTGATATGATTTTATTTTTATAATAAGCTGGACCGTGTCGCGGCGGCCGGGCCGGATATCCCCGGCTGCAGGGCTGGCCACATGGCGGGTCGCCGGCGGCGGGATTCGGGCAAAACCCGCCGAAAAATTTCCTTTGAGGGCGGCGCGCGTGGCCGCTTGAGATCCGGCCGGCTTCTCCCGGGCCCTGATGAATCCGGCGGCGGCTCGACCGCGGCAGCCAAGGTCGTAACCGAACGCGGGACGATCGAACTCAACCTCCAGGCGCCGCAGCCATCTCACCTGATTTAGCTCAAATCCCGGCGAACCGTGACATTACAGGGATCAACCGCAGGCAGCGTCGAACCGGGGGTTGCGCGCGGACGACTGCTTTCCAAGGACGACATCTTCCTGGAGAGGAGACACATCATGGCGACACGTTCAAGCGAAGCCGATCTGGTCGAGACCAAGCGCCTGAAGGATCTTGGCGGTCATGTCGAGACCATCGCGCGGCTGGAATCCGGCGAGACGAAGATTCTTGGCCTGCCGGAGCAGGATACCGCCCTGTTCTTTCCCCACCAATTCACCGTGGCGGACAAGGATCCGCCGACCAAGGATGGCGGCGGCCTGCACCCGGTGCCCGATCCGGTGTTCGGCGTCGGGGGTGACCCCTTCCCGATCGAGGGCACCAACGGCGACGACGAGCTTCATGGCAGCGAGTATGACGACATCATCAATGCCCATGGCGGCAACGATGACGTCTATGGCGGTGATGACCATGACACGATCGACCTGGGCGAGGGCGATGATTACGCGCTGGGTGAAGGCGGCAATGACTGGATCCAGGGCGGCAGCGGCAACGATGCCATCCTCGGCGACTTTGCCGATGCCGACGGCACACCGCTCGACGGCAACGACTTCCTCGACGGCGGCAGCGGCAACGACATCCTCTATGGTGCCGGCGGCGACGATAATCTGTTCGGCGGCAGCGGCACCGACTTCCTGGACGGCGAAGACGGCAATGACATGCTGATCGGCACATCCGGCGGCACCGACGACATGTATGGCGGGGCCGGGGCCGACAGTTTCGTCAGCTTCGACAATGGCCAGCAGCACAATGTCTGGGACTATTCCGCGGCCGAGGGCGACATGGTGGAAGGCGATAGCTGGACCTATGACGCCGTCAACAACTGGACCGAAGTGCATCTTGGCAACTGGTCAACGCCGTTCCTGCTGCACGATTACAATGCGGGGATGAGCGGCATCAACCTCATCGCCTGGAGCCCGGAACCGTCGGCTTAGGGTCTCAACCGGGCCGGGGTCAGGCGAGCGGCAGCCTGACCTCGGCCCTAAGGCCACCTTCGGCCGCATTGGCGAGTGTCAGCGAGCCGCCATAGGCGTCAAGCAGTTCGCGGACGATGGCAAGACCGAGGCCACTGCCGGCCACCCGTTCATCAAGGCGGAGCCCCCGCCGCCCCAGGGCTTCCAGCGCCGCCTCGGGCACACCCGGACCATCGTCGCGGATCGTCACCACCGCCATCCCGCCATCCACGGCAATGGCGACATGCACCGCGCCTTCCGCCCATTTCGCAGCATTGTCGATGAGATTGCCGAGCAGTTCGGCAAGGTCGTGGGGATCGATGGCGACCGGGCCGATTAGCGCCGGATCGACCTGCCAGGTGAGCCTTTCGCCATGGGGCGAGCGCTTGATGGTCTCGGTGATGCCACGCAGCGCCTTCGCAAGATCCGCCTGCGCATTCTGCCGGCGGGTGTTCGCGGCCACCCGCACCCGCGCCAGTTCATGGTCGACATGGCGCTGCATGGCATGCACCAAATCCTCGATCTCGCCGGCGATTTCGGCCTCGCCGCGGCGGCGCAATTTGTCGGCATCATGAGCGAGTACGGTGAGCGGTGTCTTCAAGCCGTGGGCGAGGTCGGCTGCCCGCATGCGGGCGCGCGCCACGGTCTGGTCCTGCACGTCGAGAAGATCGTTGACCTCCTGCACCAGCGGCATGATCTCGTCCGGGAAGGTTCCCGCCAGGCGCCGCGCGCGACGTGCGCGGATGGCGATGACGCCCTGGCGGATCGCCTCCAGCGGCTTCAGCCCGACATTGACCTGCGCCCAGGCGGCCGCGGTGAGGATGAGCGCCAGCACGATGAGTGCTGGTGCGATGTCGGCGATGAAGGCGTCGCGGGCGTGATCGAGTTCTTCCTGGTCGACGGCGACGACGATGCGCAAGGTCCGCTCGGTGCCGCCTTGCGGGAACACGATGCGCCGTTCATAGGCATGGAGCTCCTCGCCCTGCGGCCCCACCAGCGCATAGCGCTGCTGGTGGCCGATCTCGCCTTCGGGCGGCGGCAGGGTCAGCACGAAATCCCACAGCGAGCGCGAGCGCACCTTGGTGTGATCGTCGGTCTCGATCTGCCAGTAGAGACCGCCATAGGGGCGTTCGAAACGCGGATCGGCCAAAGCGCGGGAGAGCGCCGGCTGGCCATCCGGCTGGAAGTCGATGGCGCCGGCGATCTGGGTGACGAAAGTGTGGAGCTCGACATTGACCCGGCGTTCGACATGGCGGTCGAACAGCGCCACCAGCCCCAGCCCCGCCATGACCAGGGCAAGGCCGACCGACATCGCCGCTGCCAGCAGCAGTCGGAGGCGCAGCGAGCGCCGGCTCATGACTCGGAGCCGTTGATGATATAGCCGAAGCCGCGCCGGGTTTCGATGGGGTCGGCTCTGAGCTTCCTGCGCACGCGCCCGACCAGCACTTCGATGGCGTTGCTGTCGCGTTCGAAATCCTGGGCGTAGAGATGCTCGGTCAATTCGATCTGCGTCACCACCCGGCCGGCATGGTGCATGAGATAGCTGAGCAGGCGGTATTCCTGCGGCGACAGGTTGATCGGCTGGCCATCCTGGGTCACGCGCATCTGCCGTGGGTCGAGGGTTAGCGCGCCGATGCTGAGGGTGGTGGTGGCATTGCCGGCGGAACGGCGGATGATGGCCCGAAGCCGCGCCAGCAATTCCGCCATGTGGAAGGGCTTGGGCAGATATTCGTCGGCGCCGCTGTCGATACCCTCGACGCGCTCGCTCCAGCTGCCGCGCGCCGAGAGGATGAGGATGGGAAAGCGCCGGTCATTGGCGCGCCATTTCTTGAGGATCGAGAGCCCGTCCATGCGCGGGAGCCCCAGATCGAGCACGACGGCGTCATATTCCTCGGTATCGCCGCGGAACCAGGCATCCTCGCCGTCGACGACCGCGTCGACGATGTAGCCGGCGCCATGCAGGGCCAGCATGACTTCGCCGGCGATGCGGGCATCGTCTTCGACCAGCAGGATCTTCATTCGTCGAATTCGATGGTGATGACGTCGCCGGACCTCGCATCGACATCGATGTCGCGCACCCTGCCGTCGGCATCGATGATCTCGATCTCATAGACCCAGGCGCCGCGCTTGCGTTCCAGTTCGATCTCGACCACGTCGCCGGTGAAATTCTCCTCGATCCGCGCCAGCACGGTGGAAAGCGGCAGGATCTCCTTGTTCTCAAGCGCCCGGCGCGCGGTTTCCTGGTCGTCCTCCTCTTCCTCCGGCGCGGGGGCCGGGGTGGCGCCTTGTGCCAGCACCAGCTGCGTCGGCAGAACGGCCGGCACGAGGCCCAGACACAGGAACAGGAACAGGAGCGGCAGGTGCCGTGGATTTCGGCGCCGAGGATTTTGGCGCATGGAATTCCGGGGGTGGCAAAAACGCATCATAGGCAAGTCCAGTCCGAGGCGGGGGTCGTTGCGCCCTAGATGGCAAAGCCAAGCTGACAACTCGCTGACAGTGGCCGTTACCTGGCAGTCAGTCCCATTCGCTTAGTTTGCCCGAACGCGGCGGGCAAAGCCAAGCCCGTCAGCCATTTACCCAGGGAGACCATCATGTGGAACACAATGCAGAAGACAATTCTGGCCGCCGCCACCTTTTTCGGCCTGAGCAGCCTGCCCGTCGTGGTGGGCCTGGCCCTCGCCAGCGACGATCATGTCTGCAAGGCACAGCAGGATGTCCCCGCCATGACGCGCAGCGAGGCCGTCAGCTTCGGCGAGTCGCTCGGCTACACCGTCACCAGGGTCGAGATCGAGCATGGCTGCTTCGAGCTCACGGGGCGCGATCGCAACGGGGCCAGCATCGAGCTCACCCTCGATCCCCATGGCGGCAAGATCCTGCCCGAGACGGGAGCCTATTGATGAACGCGCCGCTGCGTCATCCGCCCGTCCTCGACAATCAACCGGACATGCTGGCGTCGTCCGATACCTGGTTCATGCCGCATCCGGATCGTGACGAGCCTGTCGGGCGGCTGGCGCGGCGCCTGTTCCGGACGTTGAGGCTCCATGACCGGCCACGCCATCCGCGCGCCAGGCTGTTGCATGTTCCGTTCCTGCGCGAGCTGGCCCTGTCGGCTCATGGGCTCTATTGCCTCTTCAGTCTTGGCGGCGATGTCGCCCGGCGCTTTGGCAAGTCGCGCCGGCGCCAGTTGCTGGAGATCGCGGGCCTCGCCATGCGCGACGGGCTCGATGCGCAGACCTATTACATGCAGGAACTCTATGGCGATGGGGGCGACCAACGCGCGGCGCACACGCTGACCAGCTTCGAGACCAAGAACGGCCTGTTCACGGCACTGAAGCGCTTCGCCCCGCGCCGTACGACCGGAAGGTCGCCGCTCGGCGACAAGCTCGCCTTCCATGCCCGCTGCCGCCGGCATGGCGTCACCACCGTGCCGATCCTGCTCAGCGCCGCCCGCGGACGATGCGAATTGCTTGATGGCGGGATTGTCCCGGGTGCCGACCTGTTCATGAAACCGCGCCATGGCAAGGGGGCGCGGGGTGCCGGCCTGCTGCGGCATCTTGGCGACAATCACTACCGCGGCGATGAGGGCCGCATCCTTTCAACCGATTCCCTGCTGGCGGATATCGCCCGGCGCTCCCTGGAAACGCCCTATCTGCTGCAACCGCGGCTCACCAACCATCGCGACATCGCCGATCTTGCCGATGACTCGCTGCTGGTGGTGCGGGTCATCACCTGCCTGGGTGCCGACCATCAGCCCATTGTCACCCACGGCATGCTGCGGGTGATCGGCAAGCTCGAGCCCCAATGGCACGATGCCACCGAATATGCAGCGCCGATCGATCTTGCGACCGGCCGGATGGGCGCCATGACAGGTGACAAGCTCGCAGCCGCCCTCGACTGGCATCTCCACCATCCGGTGACGGGGGCGCCCGTCGCCGGGCGGATCCTCGCCGCCTGGCCCGCGGTGCGTGAGGCCGCGTGTGCCGCCCACCGCGCCTTTACCGACCGCATCCTCCTTGGCTGGGATATCGCCGTGACACCGCAGGGAATCGTGGTGATCGAAGGCAATGCGCTGCCAGACGTCGCCTTCCTGCAGCGCGTCCATCGCCAGCCGATCGGGCGCAGCAGGCTGGGGCCGCTGCTGCGGGGGTATTTGGATAGGCTGGCGCTGGTTGAGTGAACCGACCCTCATTCGTCATCCTCCGCGAAGGCGGAGGACCCACGAGTTGCTTTCTTCAGTCGCCAACAAACTCGTGGGTGGTCCGCCTCCATGCTTCAAGATTGGGCGGACCATGACGACTTTGGACTACACCATCTCCCACTTGCCGCTTTTGGCGGCGGCGAACATGGCGTCGATGACGCGAATGTTCAGAATCGCGTCCTCGATCCCGAATTCGAGCGGTGCCTCGCCGCGGATGGCGGCCGAGAAGATTTCGCCCTGCAGGGTGTATTGATCGCAAGCCGGCAGCACTTCCGTGACGATGTCGGCACCGGTCAAATCCGAGCCGTCGTCGATGCGCAGGGTGGTCGTCTGGCCCGGTGGGGCGTTGAAGGGGATCATCACCTCGGCCCGCGCCTTGGTCCCCAGGATCTGCACATGCTGGCGCGGCACCAATTGCGTGGCGGTCGAAAAGACGAGGTGCCGGCCGCCGGGGAATTCGGCGATCGCGGAACTCAAGCGATCGGTCTTGAAATTGGGGTCCCAATCGATGGCGGCGCTGACGCGGGTGGGCTCGGCGCCGAACACGAAGCGCGCGGTCACGATCGGGTAGCAGCCGATATCATAGAGCGCGCCGCCGCCGATATCGCCCATGTTGCGCACATTGGCGGGATCGACGTTGTAATACGAAAAGACCGAGGCGATGAGGCTGACCTCGCCCAGTTTTCCCGATTGCGCGAGCTCGCGGGCACGGCGCCATTGCGGGTGATAGCGCACCATGAAGGCCTCGGTCACCAGCTTGCCGGCTTTTTTGGCGGCCTCGGTCAATTGCCTCGCCTCGGCGGCATTCATGGCAATGGGCTTTTCACAGAGCACATGCTTGCCGGCGCTGAGCGCCTGCAGGGTCACCGGCACATGGAGATGATTGGGCAGCGGGTTATAGACCGCCTCGATCTCGGGATCGGCGAGAAGCGCCTCATATGAGCCATAGGATCTCGGGAGCCCAAGCTTTGCCGCCGCCTCTTTCGCCCGCGCCGCGTCACGCGACGCGATGCCGACGATCTCGACACCCTTCGCGCGCAGCATGGCCGGGATGACTTTCTTCACGCCGATATCGGCGGTGCTGACGATGCCCCATTTGACCGGTTTCATGGATCTTCCCTTCTAGATGTCGCCGAGCGCGCGGCCAAGGGCCGCCTCGGCATGCAAGGTGGTGGTGTCGAACAGCGGCACGGTGGAATCAGCATCCCCCACCAGCAGCATGATCTCGGTACAACCGAGGATGATGGCCTCGGCCCCGGCGTCGATCAGTTGGCGGATCACGGTCCGGTAGACCGCGCGCGATTCGTCGCGCACGACGCCCTTGACCAGTTCCTCATAGATGATGCGGTGGACCGCCGCGCGCCCGGCATCGTCCGGCACCAGCACTTCAAGCCCGAACCTCGCTTCCAATCGGCTGCGGTAGAAGGGCTGTTCCATGGTGAAGGCGGTGCCGAGGAGGCCGATGCGCTTGAACTTCCGGGCGACGATGGCGGCACCTGTGGGATCGGCAATGTGGAGGAGCGGAATCGTCACGCCGGCTTCGATCGCAGGTGCCATGCGGTGCATGGTGTTGGAGCAGATGACCAGGAAATCGGCGCCGCCCCGTTCCAGGCGCTGCGCCGCATCGACCATGAGGGCGCTGGCGGCGTCCCAATCACCTGCCTTCTGCAGAGCCTCGATCTCGCCGAAATCGAAGGAATAGATGAGTGAGCGCGCCGAATGCACGCCGCCCAGGCGCACCTGCGCGCCGCGATTGATGATGCGGTAATATTCCGCGGTCGATTCCCAGGAGAGGCCGCCAATGAGGCCGATGAGACGCATGTTGATGGGTTCCAATAAAATGAGGTCGGCATAGGACCATAGTGGTTTCGGCGCGGCAACCCTTCTGCAATCCTTGCGACAGGGTCATGCGACCGCCGGCAATGTATAAGCGCTGGCAAGGCGCCATCGGCCTGATATGATACAGATGAATTTTAACGGGACGACCCGAGCATGACACCGGATACAGGTACCCATACCGCGCCCAGGGTGGCGCAGATCGACGGCAAGACCACGCCGCTCTACACGCTGCCGGCACGCTGGTACCATGATGCCGGCGTCTATGAGGCCGAGCGTTGGTCGATCTTCGCCGGCACCTGGCAATTCGTCTGCCGCGAAGCCGATCTGCCGCAGCCAGGCGATTACAGCGCCATCAAGGTCGCCGGTTTCGACATCTTCATCCTGCGCGGCCGCGACGGCCAGATGAAGGCGTTCCACAATCTCTGTTCCCACCGCGCCGCCCCCTTGTTCATGGAGGGCACCGGCCATTGCGACGTGCTCCGGTGCCGCTATCACGGCTGGGTCTTCGACCATGACGGCAAGCTGAAGGTGGCGCCGCATTTCGGCGAATGCGACTGGTTCAAGAAGGATGAGAACGGGCTGAAGAATGTCCGCCTCGATTCCTGGCGCGGCCTGCTGTTCGTCAACATCGACGGCAAGGCCGAACCGCTCCTCGATTTCCTCGGCGACGTGCCGGATCTGGTGGCGCCCTATCCGATCGAGAGCTTCACCAAGCGGGCCGATGAAGATTTCGCCATCAAGTGCAACTGGAAGACCTATACTGACAATTTCGTCGAGGGCTATCATATTCCCGGCATCCATCCGGGCCTTATCCAGTCGATCGATTTCAACGGCTTCGAGACGACCTACGGCAAGCATGTCGTGATCATGAAGGCGCCGCAGAAATCGGGCTCGATCTATGGCGGGCTGTGGCTGTGGATCTGGCCCAACATGACGCTCTCGGTCTATCCCGACGGCATGAACGCCTCGCGCATCGTGCCCCATGGACCGCGCTCGACCACGCTCCATTACAGCTTCTATTTCCAGAGCCTGGCGCCGGAACTGGCGGAAGCGCAGCAGAAGACCATCGATACCAATTGCCAGATCGTGCGCGAGGATTTCGGCATCTGCGAACAGTCCCAGGCCAATCTGGAAGGCGGCATCTACCAGCGCGGCCCCTTGAGCCCACGCCACGAAATGGGCGTGAAGTATTACCATGACGAGGTTCGTGCGGCGCTGGGCACGCAGGGGATCCGGGAGTAGCTGGCTTTGGCTCCGACGTCATCACCGGGTTTGACCCGGGGATGACGATCCAGATCAATGAGGGGACCACCCATCACATTTCCGTGTCTGGACTAGGCCGGCGGAAAAATGTGGGCCACATTTCAGTGATGCAGATCCGACTCAAAGTCCTTGCCCTCACCCTCCTGGCACTTTCGGGGTGCGGCTACAATTCCGCGGCACCCGGCGGCATCGAGGAATCG
>NZ_CAMDRA010000059.1 GCF_945906275.1 Dongia mobilis | reverse complement strand
GGAGATCGCCGACCGGATCCTGCACAAGCATCTCGTCTCCTATGACCGCACCCAGGGCTATCGCGGACCGCTCGGCCATACCGACAGCCTCGACGAATGGAAAACGACCCTGGCCAAGCTCGGCGCCATTCCCTGGCTCTATGAGTGGCAGCCGGCGATGGTGCTGGGCGTCGACAAAGGCGAGGCCAGGATCGGCTTCCTCGACGGCCATGAAGGGCTGATCAAGCTCGACGATCTTGCCTGGGCGCGGCGCCGGTCACCGGAAGGCCGCCTGGGTGGTGCCGTCAAAAGTGCCGCCGACGTGTTCAAGGTCGGCGACGTCATCGCGGTCGAAGCCAAGGTCTCCGACAAGGACAAGCTCGACGATGTCGAGGAACTCGACGTCAACGGCAACATGGTCGAAAAGCAGCTGAAGGCCGAGGGCCTGCCGCTCTATCATCTGCGCCAGGTGCCGGAAATCTCCGGCGCGCTCATCGCCATGGACCCGCATACCGGCCGTGTCCTCGCCATGACCGGCGGCTGGTCCTACAAGCAGAGCGAGTTCAACCGGGCGACGCAGGCGATGCGCCAGCCGGGGTCAAGCTTCAAGCCGATCGTCTATCTGGCGGCGCTTGAAGCCGGCTACACCCCCTCGACCATCATCCTCGATGCGCCCATTGCCATCGACCAGGGTCCGGGCCTGCCGCTGTGGCAGCCGGAGAATTATGAGAAGAATTTCAGGGGCCCGGCCACGATGCGCCAGGGCCTGCAGCATTCCAGGAACCTCATGACCATCCGCATGGCGCAGACCATCGGCATGGCCAAGGTCGCGGAAGTGGCCGAGCGCATGGGCTCGGTCGACAAGCTGCAGCAGACGCTGGCGATGTCGCTGGGCGCCCAGGAGACCACGGCGCTGCGCATGGTCGGCGCCTATGCCGAGATCGTCAACGGCGGCAAGAAAGTGGTGCCGACCTTCATCGACCGCGTGCAGGACGCGCAGGGCTGGACCGTCTATCGCCATGACGAGCGCAAATGCGACGGCTGCCAGGCATCGGCCTATGATGGCGCGCCGCCGCCGCAACTGCCCGACGAGCGGCCGCAGGTTCTCGACCCGGCCAATGCCTATCAGATGGTCTCGATGCTGGAAGGCGTCGTGCAGCGCGGCACGGCAAGTGCCGTGAAAGCCGTCGGCAAGCCGCTCGCCGGCAAGACCGGCACCACCAATGACGGCCGCGACGTGTGGTTCGTCGGCTTCTCGCCGGATCTCGTGGCCGGCGTCTATCTCGGCTTCGACCAGCCGCGCTCGCTGGGGGCGAAGGCCACCGGCGGCAGGCTGTCGGCGCCGATCTTCCGCGATTTCATGATCGAGGCGCTGAAGGACGAACCGGCGACACCGTTCCGCGTGCCGCCCGGCGTGCGCCTGGTGAAGGTCAACGAGGCGACCGGCGAGCGCTGGGTCGCGGGCGATGAGGGCCTGGCCATCTGGGAGGCGTTCAAGCCCGGTACCGAGCCCACCGGCCAGCAGCAGATCATCGAAGGCTATGCCAATTACGGCCAGGATGCGGGCTATGGCTCGGTCATCCCGACCGGCCCCTTTGGCCAGGGGCAGGGTGAGTATAATGACAGCGGCACGACGATCATCGATTCGACCGGGGTCTATCAGGATGGCGGCCAGCAGCAGCCGACCTATGGCCAGCAACCGGTCTATGGCCAGCAGCCGGTCTATCCGCAGCCGCAGCCGCAATTCCCGACGGTGCAGGGCCAGGCGCCGATCCTGATCCCGCCACAACCGCAGCCGCAGGGTCAGGTGCCCGTGGGTCAATTGCCGGGGGGTCAGGTGCCGCAGCCGGCCTATCCGGTCCAGCCGCAATATCCGGTGCAGCAGCCCCAGGCGCCGGTGCTGATCCCTCCGCCCGCGAGCAGCGGTGGGGATTCCGGGCTGTATTAGGGGTAAACGCCCCTCGCCCCTTTGGGGAGAGTGGTTGGGGTGAGGGGCTGTTGGCGCTCGGTGGTTGACGTCCCGGCCTTCCATGGGCATGTTCCGGCCCGAATTCGACACTCAAGCAACCTGAAGGCTAAGAACATGCGCGCTGAGATCGAGGCGGCGGCGGGGGAGATCCGATCTTCCCTGGCCCTGCTGAGGAGGCATCTTTGACTGGGACAACGCCCTGCGTCGTCTCGACGAACTGAACGCCCTTTCCGAAGACCCGACACTCTGGGACAAGCCTGAAAAGGCGCAGAAGGTGATGCGTGAGCGCACCCATCTGCAAGGTTCCATGGACGGCTACAAGGCGCTGGAGCGCGAGCTCGACGATGCGCTGACGCTGGCCGAATTGGGCGAAATGGAAGGCGACAATGCCTCGGTCGACGAAGCCGAAAAGCTGATCAAGGAATTGAAGGCCAAGGCCGGGCAGCGCGAGCTTGAGAGCCTGCTGTCGGGCGAAGCCGACCAGAATGATTGCTACCTCGAAGTCCATGCCGGGGCCGGTGGCACCGAGGCGCAGGATTGGGCGCAGATCCTGTTGCGCATGTATACCCGCTGGGCCGAGCAGCATGGCTACAAGGTCGAGTGGCTGGAAGAAAGTGCCGGCGAAGAAGCCGGCCTGAAATCGGCGTCCATCGAGATCAAGGGGCCCAATGCCTATGGCTGGCTGAAATCGGAAAGCGGCGTCCATCGGCTGGTGCGCATCTCGCCGTTCGATTCCAACGCGCGGCGGCATACCTCCTTCAGCTCGGTCTGGGTCTATCCGGTGATCGACGACAACATCAACATCGAGATCCTCGACAAGGATCTGCGCGTCGATACGTTCCGCGCCTCGGGTGCCGGCGGTCAGCACATCAACAAGACCGACAGCGCCATCCGCATCACCCATGAGCCGACCGGCATCGTGGTCTCGTGCCAGGCCGACCGGTCACAGCACCGCAACCGCGCCATGGCGATGGATATGCTCAAGGCCCGCATGTATGAGCGCGAGTTGCGCATCCGCGAGGAAAAGGCGCAGGCCGTGGCCGATGCCAAGACCGATATCGGCTGGGGCCACCAGATCCGCTCCTATGTGCTGCAGCCCTATCAGATGATCAAGGATCTGCGCACAGGCGCCGAGACCAGCGACAGCCAGGGTGTGCTCGACGGCGATATCGACCTGTTCCTGTCGGCCTCGCTCGCGGCCAAGGTGCATGGCGGCGAGGAAGAGGAAGGCGCCAAGGCGTGAGTGCTGCCACCGTCATCGGTGTCAGCCTTGCCCGCGGCCACAACTTCTCCAAGCAGCCGGCCTTCGAGATCCGCCTGCTGACGGGACTGGGTGTCGCGGGTGACGCCCACATGGGCGAGACGGTGAAACACCGCAGCCGCGTCGCCAAGGATCCCAGCCAGCCCAATCTCCGCCAGGTGCATCTGCTGCAGGCGGAGCTGTTCGACGAGGTGGCGGCCCGTGGGTTCTTGGTGGCGCCGGCCGAGATGGGCGAGAATGTGACGACGCGCGGCATCGACCTCCTGGCCCTGCCGGAAGCAACCCGCCTGCAACTCGGCGCCGATGCGGTCGTCGAGATCACCGGGCTGCGCAATCCCTGCATCCAGATCGACCGATTTCAGAAGGGCCTCATGGAAGCGGTGCTCGATCGCGATGTTGCGGGCGCCCTCATCCGAAAGGCCGGCGTGATGGCGGTGGTCATCAAGGGCGGCGACGTGCGGCCGGGGGATGTCATCACGATCACCCTGCCGACGGGTCCGCACCGACCCCTGGTCGCGGTCTGAAAACAGCAAGATTTGCCAAGTCCCGGATTGTGATTTGCCGGAAGCTTCTCGGCCGTTCTAACCTCGGCGGATCATGCTTTTGACATCCTTGTGCAACACCTCGAACCTCACTGCCAACCTCTACCGGTGCACCGCCGGTCCGGAGGACAGATCGTTTGTCGAAGCGCATGAGTCCTATTCGGTCGCTTTCGTGCGCCGGGGCAGTTTTGGCTATCTCAATCGCGGCCGGCATTTCGACATGTTGCCGGGCTCGATCCTCATCGGCCGTCCGGGCGATGAATATACCTGCACCCACGACCATCACGATGGCGGCGACGAGTGCCTGTGCTTCAAGCTGAAGCCGGAACTGGTCGAGACGGTGGGTGATGACGCCGAAGGCTGGCAGCGCGGCGCTGTGGCGCCGCGGGCGGAACTGATGGTGCTGGGCGCCCTGGCCGAGGCAGCCGCCGCCGGCGACAGCAACGTCGCCATCGAAGAAGCGGGTCTGGCCCTGGTGGCCAAGGTCGTCTAGCTGGCCACCGGCGACCGGCACGGCATGGGAAAAATCCGCGCCAATGATCGGCGCCGCATCGTGGCTGCCGCGCATTGGATCGAGGAACATGCGCAAGAGGAGATCGATCTTGCGGCGGCCGGGCGCGAGACCGGGCTCAGCGCGTTCCATTTCCTGCGCCTCTTTGCCAAGGTCGTCGGTGTGACGCCGCATCAATATCTCATCCGTGCGCGCCTGCGCCAGGCGGCGCGGCTGCTGGCCGATGACGACCAGCCCATTACCGAGATCGCTTTCGAGATCGGCTTCGGCGACCTCTCCAATTTCGTGCGCACGTTCCACCGTGCCGCCGGCATGTCGCCGCGCGCCTTCCGCCGTCTTGCCCAAAGCGGCATGAGGCCCCAAGAGCGCAAGATCCTCCAAGAAAGACTGGCCCGCGCGGCTTAGTTTCCCGACCTCAATCAAGGAGGTCACCATGTTCGATCATTTGGGTTTGCATGTGCGGGACGTCGCCGCCAGCGTCGCCTTCTACAAGGCGGTGATGGCGCCGCTGGGCGCCAAGGTCTGTTCGCAGGACGAAAGCGGCGCGGGGCTGGGTCCCGAGGGCAATGCGGTGCTGTGGCTCTATGCGCATAAAGGTGCGAAAGGGCCGGGTACGCATGTCGCCTTCGTGGCGCCCGATCGCAAAGCGGTTGAAAAGTTTCACGCAGCCGGCCTCAAGGCCGGGGGCGTGGATAACGGGCCGGCGGGGTTGCGCGCCGATTACAGCCCGACCTATTTCGCAGCCTTCCTCACGGATCCCGACGGCAACAATGTCGAAGCGGTCTATATGGGGAAATAGTTGACGTCTCGACCCTGGACTGCAGGATGGGTTCCCACCCATCCTGCGGAACCAGAACCATGCCGATTACCAAGGGGACCATCACCAAGGGTTACAAACAATTGCTGGCCGAGGCCAATGCGGTGATCGAGGCCGTGGAGCCGGCAGCGGCCATCACCTTGCAGGGCGGAAGCGAGGTGCAGTTCGTCGATCTCCGCGATCCACGCGAGTTGGAGCGGGAGGGCAAGATCCCCGGCGCCTTCCACTGCCCGCGCGGCATGCTGGAATTCTGGATCGATCCCGAGAGCCCCTATCACAAGCCGGTCTTCGCCACGCCCAAGCGGTTCCTGTTCTATTGCGCCAGCGGCTGGCGTTCGGCGCTGGCCACCAAGGCCGCGCAGGAGATGGGCCTGGAGAAGGTCGCGCATCTTGCCGGCGGGTTCAGCGCCTGGAAGGCGGCATCGGGTCCCGTCGAGACAGTCACGCCGAAGGCTGGCTGATCCGGTCGCGGCCATGCAGCACGATGGGGTTGCCCTTGTAGGTCAAGGGGCCGAGTTCGCGGTAGCCGACTTTCTCGGCCACCCGGCGCGAGGTCAGATTATCTGGATCGATGAGGCAGATGGTGCCGCCACCTTCCAGGTGGCGATCGCCCCAGGCGAGGGCCGCCAGCACCGCCTCGGTGGCGAAGCCCCGGCCCTGATGGGCCGAGGTGAGCGCCCAGCCGATTTCCGGGCGCATGCCGGTGAGGGCGGGGTCCTGCGGGGCGTCGAAATCGCGCTTGAAATCGGCAAAGCCCACTTCGCCGATGAAACAGCCGCCGGCCTTTTCGATGACGGCTCAGAAGCCGTAGCCCAGCATCTGCCAATGGCCGACATAGCGTAATAGTCGCGCCCAGCTCTCCTCGCGCGAGAAGGCGCGGCCGCCGATATGGCGCGTCACCTGCGGGTCGGCCCACATCGCCGCCGTATTCTCGAAATCCCCGATTTCATGGCCCCGCAGGAAGAGGCGGGCGGTTTCCAGAACGGGTATTTTCGGCATCATCCATCACTCGATTCGTTGTGCGCGATCTCGCCGTCCCTTCTAGCCCATCTTCTGCAACCTGGGCGAGATTGACGATCATCCTAGCGATATTATACGAATGTGAAATAACTATTTTCCCCTATAACAATTGCCTGGGAGGATACACGCCATGCCGTATTTCAAGGGGAGGGCGGCGGAGCTGTTCTACCAGCAGAGCGGATCCGGCCCGGATATCGTCTGGATTGGCGGCGGCGGCACGCGCGGCGAAGACTGGCACCGGTTCCAGACTCCGCATTTCGACGCCAATTTCCGCAGCACGGTCTATGACAATCGCGGCATCGGCGCGACGCGCTGCGCGGCCGCCATGCCCTGGACCATCGAGGATTTCGCCGGCGACGTGGCCGACCTCATCAAAGGTGTCTGCAAGGGTCCCGTCGCCATCATCGGCACGTCCTTGGGCTCGGCCATCGCGCAGCAGGTCATGATCGATTACCCGCATCTCCTCCGCGTCGCCGTGTTGATGGGGACCGGCGCCTGGAGCACCGGCTGGGGCTGGGACTATCAGGAGGCCGAGATCGAGTTCCGCAAGGCGGGCGGGCGCCTCGACGGCATGATGGGGGTGACGCATTACGCCGCCATGCTCTATCCGGCACGCGCCTTGGGCGACCGCGTGCTGTGGCCGAAACTGAAAAGCCTCATGCTGGAATGGATGGAGAGCGGGTCGAACGAGGAATCACTCGTGCCGCAATGGGATGCCTCCCTTCGCTTCGACCAGCGCGAGGCGTTGAAGTCTGTTCGCGTGCCCTGCCACGTGCTGGGCTTCGCCGAGGATGTCCAGGCCCCGCCCCAGGATGGCGCGGAAGTCGCGGACCTCATTCCGGGTGCGACGTTCCATCTGCTTGAGGGGATGGGCCACGGCTCCTGGTACGGCCACAAGCATGATGAGATCAACGCAGTGATCGAGGGGATTGTGGCGAGCTATTGATCCGTGGCGGGGCCAAATTCGGGGTGCTGACTAAATTTTGTGCAGATCGGATGGTGTTGGCTAAATAGCGGGCACGCTCTGTGGCGTGTGGGCTAAATTCTTATTATGAATCAATAAATCCTACAATTGGCATGAAGGTTGCTCTCCTGGTGCTGCTTTGCAGCAAGAATAATTCGCGACAATCAGGAGAGGCGCATGCACACCATTGGGGAAATCGGGGGCTGGAAAGCCGGACTGGGGAAAATCGGGATCGGGGGAGCCGCGGGTCTCGAACGGCCGGACCTAGAGAAGGGTCGGGTTCCAAATCGCGGCCGCGCCGTCGGGATCGGTCTTGCCGCCATGGCGGGCTTCATGGCGCCGGCCGCTGCCTTCGCGCAGGATGCCGTGCCGACCATGGACAAGGGTGACACCGTCTGGATGATGGTGGCCACCGCCCTGGTGCTGTTCATGCTGATGCCAGGCCTGGCGCTGTTCTATGGCGGTCTCGTGCGCAAGAACAATGTGCTGACCATCGTCATGCAATCGGTCGCCTGCGCCTGTGTCCTCTCCGTGGTGTGGTTCATCCTCGGTTACTCGATCGCCTTCGGACCTGGGAATGCATACTTCGGCGATTTCAGCCGCGTCTTCCTCTCCGGCATGGCCATCGACACGCTGGGCGGGCTCGGCACCATTCCCGAAGCCCTGTTCATGCTGTTCCAGATGACCTTCGCCATCATCACCCCGGCCCTCATCACCGGCGCCTTCGCCGACCGGATGAAGTTCTCGGCCATCGTGGTGTTCGTCATTCTCTGGTCGCTGCTGGTCTATTCGCCGCTCTGCCACATGGTCTGGGCGGGGACCGGCCTGATGTTCGGCTGGGGTGTCCTCGATTTCGCGGGCGGCACCGTGGTCCACATCGCCTCGGGCGTCTCTGGCCTCGTCATCGCCCTCATGATCGGCAAGCGCCGTGGCCACGGCAAGGTGCCGTTCACGCCGCATAACCTGGTCTACAGCGTCATCGGCGTCGGCTTCCTGTGGGTGGGCTGGTTCGGCTTCAACGCCGGCTCGGCCCTCGCTGCCAACTACAACGCCGTGATGGCGATGGTGGTGACCCATATCGCCGCGGCCGCGGCGGGCTGCTCCTGGGTGGCGGTCGAGTGGATCGTCCACAAGAAGCCGTCGATCCTGGGCGGCATCTCCGGCATCGTCGCGGGCCTGGTCGGCATCACGCCGGCCGCCGGCTTCGTCGATCCGACCGGTGCGCTCATCATCGGTCTTGCGGCCGGTGTGGTGTGCTTCTTCGCCTCGACCAGCCTCAAGAACGCGCTGGGCTATGACGACGCCCTCGACGTGTTCGGCATCCATGGTGTCGGTGGTGCGCTGGGCGCCCTGCTGACCGGTGTCTTCGCCACCATGGCGATCAAAGGCGGCGATACGCCGGCCGGCTTGCTGGAAGGCAATTCGGGCCAGTTCATCACCCAGATCCAGGGTGTGGCGGTGTCGATCGTGTTCATCGCCATCGGCACGGCCGTCATCTACAAGATCTTCGACCTCATCATCGGGTGCCGTGTGCCCGAGGATGCGGAACGCGATGGGCTCGATCTCGCCCTCCATGGCGAGGCGGTCCAGTAACTCGTTATCCCAGAGCGTAAAGACTGCACCGCCGCCGGAGAGGGACGCTCCGGCGGCGTTTTCTTTTGTATGGTTATTGCCGTCATCCCCGGGCTTGACCCGTGGATCGGGGATGACCGGGCTCTGTTCATCAGTTGCAGACCGATGACCGGGTCAAGCCCGGGCATGACGCGCTTATGCTGAGAAAGTCTTCTCAGCAGCAACCCTCGCCACCCCCCTATGCGTTCCGCGTGGGTGGTAAGGGTCTCGGCCATGGGCTAGAGATGGCAACGCCATTCCCGCCACCGGCCAGAGTTCCCGATGACCGCCCGCCATATCGCCTTGCTGGTCTTTTCCCAGATCCTGTGGGGCGCCAATTTCGCCGTCGTCAAATGGGGTCTCCATGACTGGCCGCCCTTGTTCTTCGCCGCCTTGCGCATGATCGCGGTGGCGGCCCTCATCTGCCCCTTCGTCGGCCTGCCCAAGCGCGCCGATTGGAAGCCGGTCCTGACCCTGGGTTTCATCCTTGGCGTCGTGCATTTCGCCTGCATCTTCCATGGCATCTCGCGCGTTGACGCTGCCACCAGTTCGATCCTCATCCAGGTGCAGGTGCCGATCGCGGCCCTGGTCGCGGGCCTGCTGTTCGGCGACAAGATCGGCTGGCGGCGCTGGAGCGGCATGGCATTGGCCTTCGTCGGCATCGTCGTGCTGGTGGGACGGCCGGAATTTGCCGGTGGGTGGCTGGGCACCGGTTTCATCTTGATGGCGGCGCTCTCCTGGGTCGCCTCCAACCTCCTCATCAAGAAAATGGCCGAGAACATGGATGGCTGGCGCATCAATGCCTGGGTGGGGCTGGTGGCCGGGCCTTCCATGCTGGCGCTGTCCTTCGCCACCGAGGACGGGCAGCTAGCCGCCATGTCGGCCGCCGGCCTTGCCGGTTGGGGCGCCATGGCCTATCAGGTGCTGATCGTCACCGCCCTCTGCTATGGGATCTGGTATGCGATGATGAGCCGCTATCCGGTGAGCCTGGTCATGCCCTTCACCTTGCTGGAGCCGATCTTCGGCGCCACCACGGCGGTGCTGCTGCTGGGCGAGGGCTGGGACTGGCGCATGGTCGCAGGCGCGCTCCTCACCATGGCGGGGCTTGCCATCATCATCATCCGTCGGCCGCAGGTCGTGACGCAGCCGGTCGGGCCCGGAACATGAAGGTCAGGGGCGTGATCATGGCGTTCGAGAGACGATCATGAAGCCGCAACATCTCGCCCTCATGCTGCTGTGCCAGTTCCTGTGGGGCGTCAATTTCGTGGCGGCCAAGATCGGCCTCATGCATTTCGAGCCGCTGTTCTTCGTGGCGCTGCGCTTCAGCCTGGTGGCGCTGCTGCTGCTGCCCTTCGTCGGCCTGCCCAGGCGCAAGCTCCTTCAGCTGCTTGCCCTTTCCATGACCATGGGCGTCATGCATTTCAGCCTGATCTTCACCGGCATGCGCTATCTCGATGCCGCCACCAGCTCGATCGCGGTGCAGCTGCAGGTGCCCTTCGCAGCGATGCTCGCCGCCTTCTTCTTCAAGGAGACGCTGGGCTGGCGGCGCCTGACCGGGATGGTGGTGGCGTTCGCGGGCGTCGTGCTCATCGCCGGCGAGCCGCGCTTCGTCGGCAATCTGTGGCCGCTCCTGTCGGTGGTTGGCGCGGCATTGGTCTGGGCCACCGCAAATGTGCAGGTGAAGGCGCTGGGCGACGAATTCGATGCGGTGACGCTCAACGGCTATATCGCCATCCTTGCGGCACCGCAGCTTCTCGTGGTCTCGTATCTGATCGAGGGCAATCAATGGCCCATGGTGATGGATGTGAGCTGGCAGGGCTGGGCTGCGTTGCTGTTCCAATCGATCATCGTCGCCATCTTCAGCTATTGGATCTGGTACAACATGATGCGGCGCTATCCGGTCAACCAGGTGATGCCCTTCACCCTGCTGCTGCCGATGATCGGCGTGCTCTCCGGTCACATCTTCCTCTATGAAGCCATCACCTGGCAGATGCTGCTGGGCGGGCTTGCGACCCTGGCCGGTGTCGCCATCGTCGTCATCCGCCGCCCGGCCGTGGTGGCGCCCTCGACCAAGACCGGTATCTGAGCATGCCCCCAAAGTTGATCCAGGCACCCTCACCCAACCATGACAGCCGCGAGGGGCAGGCGGTCGATATCCTGCTGCTGCATTATACCGGCATGCCGAACGGCGAGATGGCGCTCAGCCGGTTGCGCGATCCGGCGGCGAAGGTGAGCGCGCATTATGTGGTCGAGGAAGATGGCCGCGTGTTCCATCTGGTGCCGGAGGATCGGCGCGCCTGGCATGCGGGTGTGTCATCCTGGCTGGGGGCCAGCAACATCAACCAGCGCTCGATCGGCATCGAGATCGTCAATCCGGGCCATGAGTTCGGCTATCGCGCCTTTCCGGCGGCGCAGATGCAGGCGGTGCTGGAATTGTCGCTGGGCATCATCGCGCGGCATCGCATTCCGGCAGCACGGGTGATCGGCCACAGCGATGTGGCACCGTTGCGCAAAGAAGATCCGGGCGAACTGTTCGACTGGCAGGGACTGGCCGCTGCAGGTGTGGGTGTATGGCCCAGCCCCAAACCGGTGCAATGGTCGGATGACGCCTTCTTCGCGGCCCTGCAGCGCTATGGCTATGACATCAGCGACCGTGCGGCCGCGACGCGCGCCTTTTGCCGCCATTTCCGGCAGGCGCGCTTGAGCGATGTGCCGGATGCGGAACTGGCGGCGATTCTCAACGGTCTTCTGGGCAGGTGAATGATGGCGGCGCGTCGACCCGAGCTTTCCCCCGGTGACCCGATCAGCGCCATCGAGACGCCGGCGCTGATCGTCGATCTCGACGCGCTTGAGGCCAATCTGCAGGCGATGGCGGATTTTGCGAAAGCGCACGGCGTGCGCCTGCGCCCCCACGGCAAGACGCATAAGAGCGCCGTCATCGGCAAGCGGCAGATGGCATTGGGCGCCGTCGGCCTCTGCTGCCAGAAGGTCGGCGAGGCCGAGGCGCTGGTGGCGGGCGGTGTCACCGATGTGCTGGTCACCAACGAGGTGCTGGGCAGGACCCGGCTGGCGCGCCTTGCGGCCCTGACCGCGAAGGCGCGGATCGGCATCTGTGTCGACAGCGATCTTGGCCTTGCGCAGTTGATCGAGGCGGCCGCTGCGGCACCCAAGCCGATCGACGCCTATGTCGAACTGGATGTCGGCGCCGGGCGTTGCGGTGTCATCCGCATCGAGGATGCGGTGGCGCTGGCCGCGCGCATCAACGACGCAGCCGGCCTGCGCTTTGGCGGCATCCACGCCTATCACGGCATGGCGCAGCATCTGCGCACGCCGCAGGAGCGCAAGGCGGCGATCGATTTTGCCGCCGGTCGGGTGACCGAGTTGGTGGCGGCCCTTGCAGCGCGCGGCATCAAGGTGCCGGTGGTGACGGGGGCGGGCACCGGCAGTTTTCCGATCGAAGCCGCCAGCGGCGTCTATAACGAGATTCAGCCCGGCTCCTATGTGTTCATGGACCGCGACTATGCCGACAATGTGCCGGACCCGATGAGCCCGCGCTTCCGGCACAGCCTGTTCGTGCTGACCGCGGTCATGAGCCGGCGTGCTGATTTTGCGGTGATCGATGCGGGGCTGAAGGCGCATTCGGTCGATTCCGGCTATCCGACCATCTTCGGGCGACCGGACCTCAGCTTCGACTCACCGTCCGACGAGCATGGTGTCCTGCGTGGTGCGACGGCTGCCCTGCCGGCGCTTGAGGAGAGGCTGCGGCTCATCCCCGGCCATTGCGATCCCACGGTCAATCTCCATGACTGGATCATCGCCCTGCGCGGCGACAGGGTGGCGGAGATCTGGCCAGTTGACGGGCGCGGCGCGCTGACCTGATCCTGTGTGCCCTTCTGTGTGATGGGCGTCACTGCCAAATGGCACGGGTTTTGGCATGGTGGCCAAGGGATTTGCTTCGACCGGAATCGTATCGAGAGGGGACATCTTCATGCGCCGAAATCTAGCCACCACGCTTGCCGTCCTGAGCCTGCCCATTTCAGCCGGCATGGCGCTTGCTGACCCGGCCCCGGAAGGCACCGCCAAGACACTCAATTTCAGCGTGGCAGTGAAAGAGCAGAGCAAAGGCGAATGGGCGAGTTCCGCCATCGCGCGCGTCTTGAACGCGCAATGCATCCTCATCGCCGGGCCGGCCGTTCAGATCAGCTGGGATGGTCCGACGGCGGCGCAGGAGGCAGCGACGGCGCAGGCGCAGGCCAATGGCCAGGCATTCGAGCAGAACTACGCCCCGAGCGACGCCACCGTCGCCAACATCGAGGCCATGGTCGAAAAATGCGGCGAGGATGAGGCCTGCCTCATGGCCGCCGTGCAGCAGATGTCGCAGACCCAGGAAATCCAGGACATGGCCGCCAAGCAAGGTCAGGCCGCAGCCGATGTCGCCGGCCTCATGCCCGATCTCGGTCCAGCGCGCTATCAGACCTGGTCGGCGCAGAATTGCAGCGGCACGCTCAGTGTCGATGATACCTATGTCGACAGCGATCCGGGCGGCGAAGGCGGCGTCGGCGCCTATACCGATACGACGACGGTGAAAGGCTCGGCACCGGTCGATCCGCAGGCGATCGCGTTCGAGGCGGAGACGGATTCGCTGGCCAACACCACGCGCTACCGCTTCGCCACCACCGCGATGGGTTCCTTTCCGGCAACGAGTTTGCTGAAGGGGGCGGGACAGCGGCAGGTGTAGTTGATGGGCTCCACGGCATTGCCGCAGGTCATCGGCCCGATGTCGGGTAATTTCGGCGCGGACAAGAAGACGGTTTCGGGCGATATCGGCACGGTCACCTTGTCGCTGCAGGGACAATAGGGTCGCAAAAACGCATCGTTGCTTTTTGCCGCCGGGCCGCGCACAAGTGGGCATCGTTCAGCCTGCCCACATGGAAATAATGACCGACGCGAAACTCGATCCGGCGCAAATTCTGGCCGATGCGACCATCCCGGAACTGCCCAACCATTACCGCGGCAAGGTGCGCGACAATTACGATCTGCCCGACGGGCGGCGCGTGATCATCGCCAGCGACCGCCTCTCGGCCTTCGACCGGATCCTCGCCGCCATTCCCTATAAGGGCCAGGTGCTGACGCAGACCGCGCGCTACTGGTTCGAGGCCACCAAGGACATCTGCCCCAACCATGTGCTGGATTATCCCGACCCCAATGTCGTGATCGGCCAGCGGCTCGACATCCTGCCGGTCGAGATCGTGGTGCGCGCCTATCTCGCCGGCACCACGGGGACGTCGATCCTCACCCTCTACAAGAAGGGCCTGCGCCGGATGTACGGCATCACGCTGCCGGACGGGATGCGCGACAATGAGAAGCTGCCGCTGGCGATCATCACGCCGACCTCGAAGGCGTTCGATGGCGGCCACGACGAACCGCTGACGCCGGACGAGATCGTGGCGAAGAAGCTGGTGACGGCGGAGCAATGGCAGACGTTGGCGAAACACGCTTTGGCGCTGTTTGCCCGCGGGCAGGAACTGGCGGCCAAACGCGGTCTCATCCTGGTCGACACCAAATACGAGTTTGGAATCGACAAGAGCGGCCGCATCATCCTTGCCGACGAGATCCATACGCCGGACAGCAGCCGCTATTGGCTGGCGTCGAGCTATCCGGAACGTTTTGCCTCGGGTGCCAGGCCGGAAAGCTTCGACAAGGATTTCGTGCGCAGCTGGGTGGCGGCGCGCTGCGATCCCTACAAGGATGCGATCCCGGAAATTCCGGCCGAACTCATCCTGGAAACGGCGGCGGTCTATATCCACGCCTATGAGACGATCACGGGCGAGGTGTTTCAGCGGCCGCCGGCGGGTGAACCGGTGCTGGCGCGTATCCGGCGAAACCTGCAGCCCTATTTCACCAAGGCCTAGTTTCTCCTGGGGTTGACTCCATCGCTGCGAAGCCCTACCTCCTGCCTCAGCCAGATGGCCGGATGACCGCGCTGGTTCCAGCAATGGGATCGGGGAGGAAAGTCCGGGCTCCACGGAAAAACGGTGCCTGATAACGTCCGGCGGGCGTCAAGCCTAGGGACAGTGCCACAGAGAGCAGACCGCCGCTCTTTCGAGAGCGGTAAGGGTGAAACGGTGCGGTAAGAGCGCACCGCGCGACCGGCAACGGAAGCGGCACGGCAAACCCCACCGGGAGCAAGACCAGATAGGAGGGCGCGTCCAGGGCAACTTGGGCAGGTGTTTTCCGCACCGATCCTCGGGTAGGTCGCGTGAGGCGTTCGGTAACGGACGTCCCAGATGAATGGTCATCCATGGGCCGGACGCGCGTTAGTGATGGTGGTTCGCCACCATATCGTGCGCGGCTGCGGCCCAAGACAGAACCCGGCTTACAGGCCGTCTGGCGCTTTATTTTCAGAAGATGGGACTGCCCAAAGCAATCGCCGCGGCCCAAGGCATCCTACATCGATGGACCGGCGCAATTCATTGCGGTATCGATCCGCTGGCAATCGCCAGCCCGATGAGGGGTGCTTGGCGGTCACCGAGATCGGCGGCAAGCTTCAAGGTCTGCAGTGACAAACCGATGTCGGGATCCATGCCGTGGCCACGCGCCGCCATGATGGCCAGCATGGTGGCAGCCTTTGCAAAGCCGCCCTTTGCCCCCTCCATAAACCAATGGAGGGCTTGCGAAGGGTCCGCCTTCACCCCCTTGCCGGCATAGTAGGCGACGCCAAGATTGAAAGCGGCTTCAGGAATGTCGACCTCAGCCGCGCGCTCAAAACAGCGCAGTGCCTTTTCATAGTCGACCGGCATGTCGATGCCGTCGTTGAAGTTCATACCGAGCGCAAAAGCGTCGTCGCCATCCATCGCGGCGAGGTCGGGAAGGTCTGAGCCGGCTGCCGGTCCGGCCTGTTCGCGCGCCTCATTGAGGCTACGCTGTTGCCATTGGAAGGCACGATACTTGCCTTCACCGACCATGTCCCAGCCGGCTGTCTCGATGAGGTCGTCCATCAGTTCCCGCGCTTCACCGTCGCGTTCGTGATCGGGATGGCGGATGCAGAGGTCAAGCCATTTGCTGGCCTCGATCGGATCGGCGGCGCCATCGCCGGAACCGTGTGCCAACAGCTTGCCAAGTTGGCATTGTGACGCGGCATCGCCGGCCTCCGCGCGGAGCAGCAGGTGTTGCATTGAGTCTGGCATGATTGGTGTCTCCATTGCAGGCATTGACGTCGATTTTTCAGGTTGGGCTGCGTCGCCATCGCCCATGACGATACGGCTCAGCGAACCACCCGGCAGGGCTGCCGAGAGGAGTGCCGCGAGCCCGAGTACAATCCCCGCGGCTTTCTAAGTTCATGCGCGTATTCGGAACGTGTATAAGTCTCTTTTCCGTAATGCGAGTACTTGAAGGTAAATCCCGCCCATCACGATCCCCCGTCTGCCAGCCGTCTCAAACGACGGCTTGCCCGAATCCTGTCACCGACATATCACCCAAGTGAGGCGCTCAACATTACAGAACAGATGAGAACATTTTACAAACAAAAAGAGTTTAAGGCCGAAGTCGCTGATAAGACTCGTTAACTTTCCCTGTCAGGGGTGTCGCCCAAGCCTTTGTTAACATTCATATCGGGATTTTCCGAAATCGCCTCAAAACGGAAAAATCCAATATTTTCCATGGCTTTACAGCTCGTTCCCATTGACGCCCATGCCATCCCATGATATCCCATTGCTACTAGGTAATTTCCCAGAACCGCATGGCAAAGCGGTTCACGTCGAGGGGAATGGGTGGCAAGCCGGCCACGCGCGCATGGGGTGTCTGGCGTCCGATGGCTTTGTTCATCGACACATTCGTCAACCGGATCGACAAGAAGGGGCGCGTTTCCGTCCCGGCTACGTTCCGTGCTGCCCTGGCGACATCCCACACACTCGGCCAGAATTTCAGCGGCATCGTCGCCTTGCCGGCCTTCCGCTACGACGCGCTGCAATGCGCCGGTCTCGACTGGCTGCAGACTCTGGTCGACCAGATGGGCAAGGTCGATCTCTTCTCCGACGTCCATGACGATCTCAGCGCCACCTTGTTTTCCGACACCAAGCAGCTCTCCTTCGACGGCGAAGGCCGCATCGTGCTGCCGGAGATGCTGCTGGAGCATGCCAAGCTGAAGGATGAAGCGGCGTTCGTTGGCCGTGGCGAGATCTTCGAAATCTGGCATCCCAAGACATTCGCCGAGCACCGCGCCGAAGCGCGTCGCCGTGCGTTCGAGAAGGGCATGACCCTCCGGAATGCAGGTGGGGGCAATGGCGGCAATCCGAGTGGCGGCGGTGCGCAATGAGCGACGTGCGTCATCAACCGGTGCTGCTGGCCGAAGTGGTCGCGGCCCTGGGTGCCGATAATCTAGGCCCGCAGGACGGCGCCATCTATGTCGACGGCACGTTCGGGGCCGGCGGCTATTCCCGCGCCATCCTGGAAGCTGCCAATTGCACGGTCTTTGCGATCGACCGCGATCCCGACGCCATCGCCGGCGCCGATGCGCTGGTGCGCCAGTTCGAGGGACGGCTTCATGTGATCGAAGGCCGTTTCGGCGACATGGTCGACTTGCTGGCGGCGCGCGGCATCACCGCGGTGGCGGGCGTCACGCTCGATCTCGGTGTCTCCTCGATGCAGCTTGACGAAGCAGAGCGCGGTTTCTCGTTCCGCTTTGATGGTCCCTTGGACATGCGCATGGAGCAGGCCGGCGAAAGTGCCGCCGACATCGTCAACCAGATGGCCGAGCGGCCGCTCGCGGATTTGATCTTCACCTTCGGCGAAGAGAAGAAGGCGCGCCGGGTGGCCAAGGCCATCGTCGCCGCGCGGGCCCTGGCGCCCATCACCACCACCGGCCGTCTCGCCGAGATCGTGCGCCGCGCGGTCGGCCCCGCCGGTCCCGACCGCATCGATTCAGCGACACGCACCTTCCAGGCGCTGCGCATCGCGGTCAATGACGAGATGGGCGAGATCGATCGCGGGCTTGAGGCGGCGGAGAAACTGCTGGCGCCGGGCGGCCGCATGGCGATCGTCTCGTTCCATTCGCTGGAAGACCGCCGCGTGAAGCATTTCATGCGCGAGCATGCCGGGCGCAACCCGAAGGGCTCGCGTCATCTGCCGGAACTGTCCGAGACGGTGGCGACGCTGCGCCTCATCGATCCGCAGGGCATCACGGCGTCGGAAGCCGAGATTCGCGCCAATCCGCGCGCGCGCTCGGCGCGGCTGCGGGTCGCTGAACGCCTGATGCCCGGATCCTCTGATGAGGTGGCCGCATGATCCGCATCGGCACCATCGTCTGGTTCGTCGTCCTTGCGATGCTGGGCGTCGGCCTGTTCCAGGTCAAATACGCCGTGCAGTCGAAGGAGCGCGAGCTGCGCACCGTCAACCGGCAGATCATTGCCGACCGCGAAGCGATGCGGGTGCTTGAGGCGGAGTGGAGCTATCTCAACGATCCGGTGCGCCTTGCCGATCTTACGCGCCGGCACACGGACCTTGCCCCGGTGATGGCGAGCCAGATCGCGACCTTCGAGGGTCTCGCGCCGCGCCCGGCGGAAATGCCGGCCTTGCCGCCGCTTGCCGCCTTGCCGGGCCAGGCGCCAGCCGGTGATCCCGCAGTCACCGCCATTCCGGCATCGGCCGTGGTGCCGGCACCCGTGACACCAACGCTGGCGGCACCAGCGCCCGCCAACGATCCGGTGTTCCAGACCTCGGCCGGGGCGGAAGCACCATCCGCCGACGACGATGCCACCATCCGCGCCATCCTGCAGGACATGCAATCGCATCAGAGCGGCGACGCGGAACCTGCGGCCGGCAGCGGCAAGAGCCTGCCTGCCAATGAAGCAGGTGTCGAATGATCCGCCTGCGCAACAACACGCCCAATCAGCCGAGCTACAAGGCGCAGCGCGCCCAGCCGGTCATCAACCCGATTGCCCTGCAGCCGGAGCCGGACGGCGTGCAGCGCCGCGCGCTGGAGGTCAGTCACAGCCGCCTGATGCTGGGTCTTGGCCTGTTTGCGGTCGCCTTCGTGGTGATCGCGGCGCGCCTCGCCATGGTGACCCTGATGCCGGGCGAGCATGAGACGCTGCGCGTGGCGGCCGCACCCACTGCCGACCGCGCCGACATTCTCGACCGCAACGGCGTGGTGCTGGCGACCTCGCTCACCACGGCGTCGCTCTATGCCAATCCGCACCAGATCCGCGAGCCCGATGCG
>NZ_CAMDRA010000058.1 GCF_945906275.1 Dongia mobilis | reverse complement strand
CGCGAACTGCTGGCAGCGGCCAGTATTGATGCTACGGGCGAACTCGTGCTCGACTATATTCCGGCCGACCCGCGTTTTGCCCGCCCGCTCAGTGGCTGGTACTGGCAAGCGGCGTTGGGCGACCGGGTGGTGCGCCAATCCGTCTCGGCGGGGCCGACGGAATCTGGTGGTCTTGCGCTGTTGTCGCAAGTTGAAGGCATTGTGGAGCTGGATGGTCCCGGCGGCCGCGAACTGCGAATTTTCCGGCGTGATGTCAAGTTGCCGGGTACGGATCTGCCGGTCACCGTGCTCGTGGCGGCGCCCTGCGACGAGACCGAGGCCGATGTCGCGCAGTTCGCCATTCATATCGTGCTGATCTTCGCGGCGTTGGGCATAGCCTTCCTGATCGCCGTCTATCTACAGGTGGGCTTCGGCCTACGACCCCTGGCGCGGCTGCGGCGTGAAATTGCGTCGATCCGCGACGGCAGGGCCGAACATCTCAGCCCCAGCTTCCCGGACGATATCGAGCCGGTGGTCGAGGAGGTCAATGCGCTCATCGACCACAACCGCCATCTCATCGAGCGCGCCCGCAACGAAGCCGGCAATCTCGCCCATGCCATCAAGAATCCGCTCTCGGTCCTCTCGCACGAAATTGCGCATCTTGACGATGCTCGCCGGCAGGTCCTGGCCGTGCAGCTGCAATCGATCACGGACCAGGTCGAGCGGATCCTGAAACGCATCCGCGCCGCCGGGCCGACCGCAACCGGCCATGCGCGCGTTGAATTGACCGCGGTGGCCGACGATCTGACTTTTTCCCTCGGCACGATCTACCGCGACCGAAATCTTTCGCTCCGCTTGAAGATCGAACCGGACGCGGTCTTTGCCGGTGACCGCGGCGATCTCGTCGAGATCCTCGGCAATCTCTGCGACAATGCCTGCAAATGGGCCAGATCCAGCGTCTCGATCACGGCATTGCGGCGCGATGGGCGCCTTGCCATCGCGATCGAGGATGATGGGCCTGGCATTGCGCCGGTTGCCCGCGCCGCCGTGCTGGGACGCGGGCAGAGGCTCGACGAACGCGTGCCCGGCTCCGGCCTCGGCCTCGACATCGTGTGTGAAATCGTGACGCTCTATCGCGGGCGCCTAGCGCTCGGCGAAAGCTCGCTCGGCGGCCTGCGCGTCGACCTCGATCTACCCGCTGCCTAACTCACGCCGCCTAGCGCCCGCCGCCTGGCTAGCGCGGAGGCAATATCCGCGCGGTGGCGTTCCCGCCGGACAGTGCCCGGTCGAGATCGTCATAGAGGTCGCCCACATCCTCCAACCCTACCGACAATCGCAGCAAGTCGCCCGGCACCGGACTTGTCGGCCCCTCAATGCTGGCGCGGTGCTCGATGAGACTTTCGGTTCCGCCCAGCGAGGTTGCGCGCTGCCATAGACCGACGCGCGCGGCTACCGCCTTGGCGGCTTCCGTTCCCGCCTTGACTCGGATCGACAGCATGCCGCCGAAGCCGCCCTGCATCTGGCGGCAGGCAATGTCATGGCCGGGAAAATCGGGCAGCCCCGGATAAAGCACATCTGCTACGGCGGGATGAACCGCGAGGCGCCGGGCAAGCTCTGCGGCGCTGGCGGCCTGCTGGCGCACGCGCGGGAACAGCGAGCGCATGCCGCGCAGGAGCAGCCAGGCCTCGACCGACCCGACGATGGCGCCAAGCGTATAGCGCATCTCGACGATGCGGTCCCAGGCGGCGCCTGTCTGCGCCGTCACCAGCGCGCCGGCGCAGATATCGGAATGACCATTGAGATACTTGGTGGCCGAATGCATGACCAGGTCGGCGCCCAGGGCCAGTGGCTGGGTGAAGACTGGTGTCGCCACCGTTGAATCGACCGCCAGTCGGGCGCCGGCTTGATGGGCAAGGATGGCGCAGGCGGCAATATCGGTGATCGACCAGAGTGGATTCCCAGGTGTCTCGATCCACACCAGCCTGGTGCGGCCGGGCCGCAAAGCTGCCTGCATGGCGACGGGATCTGTCATATCGATGAGGGTGACGTCGAGCCCCCATTCGCTGGCATAGCCGGTCAGCCAGTTGCGCAACGACCAATACATCATTTGTGGTGCAATCACATGGTCACCCGGCTTCAGCGCCATGAAGACCGAGGTGGCAGCGGCCATGCCCGAGGCGAACAAAGCGGCGGCAGCACCACCCTCAAGCTTTGTGAGCAGGGCTTCGGCCTGGTCGAAGGCCGGGTTCTGGTCACGGATATAAGCGCGCTCGCTGCCGTACTCGGGCGTACGCAGGAAAGTGCTCGACATATGGATGGGCGGCGCCACCGCCTGTGTCACGGTATCGACCCAGCCCAGCGCCTGTGCCGCCAGGCTCTCCGCCCGCCAATCCTGGTCCTGCATGCCCTTCAACCTCCCCGGCCTAACCTACAGCCGTGGAGATTGCGCACGGACAGCCGCGATCGCAACCGGTTTTGGTGCCGGTCCCGGCTCAGGCAGCCTTCAGGCTGCCTTTGCGTCGCAGGGCGTCCAGCAACTGCGGCAGCTTGGTGCGGCCGGCGGCGGCCCGGTCAAACGACCCACGCAGGAAGGTGCCGCCGCTGGAGATTACCTGCAGGTCGAGCGGGCTGCCGACGCCCTCGATATCGATCTGTATCCGAACCGGGTTACCCAAATCCTCCGCGACCTCGAAGGCCGCGCCACCGCGTGAGATATTCTGGACCAGGGCGTTGATAGTCCTGCCGCCGATCAAGACCTTGGCGTTGATCGGTCCCTGCAAGCGATCATCGGCGCGGCGGTCCACGTCCGCTGTCACGGTGCGAATCGACCGCACAACGGCACCCTGCAAATCCTTGACGACCTGCTGGATCTTGGCCGAGAGACTGTTGACCTCCGTGGCACGCTGTTGCGCATCCGCGGCCTGGCTGGAAACGTCGATCATTTTCTCCGTGACTGTACCTGTGGCCGCCGCCGTCTCGCTGATGTTGCGCGAGATCTCGGCCGTGGCCGCTGCCTGCTCCTCGATTGCCGCGGCGATACCGGCGGCAAAGCCGTCAACCTGGCGGATCTGCGAGCCGATGCCGCGCACGGCGTCAGCGGCCGCATCAGTCGCGCTGAGAACTTGCGCCACGGTGCGGGCGATTTCCTCGGTGCTGCGCGAGGTCTGCGCAGCGAGGTTCTTCACTTCGTTGGCGACGACGGCAAATCCCTTGCCGGCATCGCCGGCCCGCGCCGCCTCGATCGTGGCGTTGAGGGCGAGGAGATTGGTCTGGTTGGCGACATCCTGGATGATGCCGGCGAACTGGGAGATCTGCTGCACGACCGCAGTCAACTCGCCGATCGCCACGGTGGCCTTCTCGGTGGTGTCGACTGCTGTCCGGCTGACCGAAGCCGTCTGGCTCACCTGGCTGCTGATTTCTCGGATCGAGGCCGACAGTTCCTCAGCCGCGGCGGCGACCAACTGGGCGTTGTTGAGCGCATTCTGCGAGGCTTCGGTGACCGACCGCGAACTCGCGGTGACGGCCAGCGCGGCGTCGTTCATGACACCAGCGCTCTCAGTCATTTCACTGACTAGGCCGGCAACCGCGCTCACGGCTGCACCAGTCTCGCTTTCCACCTTCTCGGCCATGCCCGTCATCGCCATCGCGCGTTCGCGGTTGGCGCGGACGGCCAGCTCTTCCCGTTCGAGCTCACCGAACGCGACCTTGGAGATGAAGGTCTGCACAGCCTTTGCCATCATGCCGATGGCATCGCCCCGGTCGGCGCCGGGCACGGCATCCAATTTTTGCCCGGACGCTGCCTTCGAGGTCGCTATCGCAATCTGCCCGATGAGTCGCGCCACGCGGGCCGCGGCAAAAATGGCAAAACCCGCCGTCCCCAAGCCGATGATCACCGGCAACAGCGCCAGCGTAAAGATGAGATCCACGAGGTCTGTGCCCTGTCTGCGCGCACCGGCCTGATTGGTGGCGACCGTCTCGATAAACTTGCCGGTCGATGCCCCCAAGGCATCGACGCTGGCGGTGATGGCGGCAGCTTTGCTGTCGAAATCACCCATCAGTTTGTTACCGCCTTCGGGGCCGCTGGCGACATAGGCCGTCGCCATCGTGATGCCCATCTCGTAATAGGGTCCGCTGGCAGCTGACACGGCATCCAGCTCTGCGACGATATCAGCCTGGCCAAGCTTCTCGGCGATCGCCTTGGCATCGGCCAGATCGCTCTCAAGCTTGGTCTTGAACTCGGCGGCGAGGTCGAAACCGTCGCCTAATCCGTCCTTGGCCTGAGTTGCCGAGACGTCGGTCAGCCATTGCTGGATCTGCACCACATCGAAGCGGATTTCCTTGGTCGCGTTCAGCAGCGGGATGGCATCGGCGACCACAACCTCACTTTGCTTGGCGAAAAGATCCATGGCCGCGCCAAGACGGTTGAGTGCCCAGGCGCCACTGCCGATGGTCAGGGCCAGGGTCAGCACCAGCAGCACAACGGCGCTATAGATCTGGACCCGGAAATCCGCGAGCCGAACCAGGCGACGGCGCCAGGCACTGTCCTTGACGATACGACCGTCTTCGATGGTGAGGCCCTGCGCCTGGCCGTTCTGGAACAGCGCATAGCCCTTCGTGGCGGCTTCGACCTCGGCGCGCGTGGGCTTGCTGCGGATCGAAATATAGCCGGTGATCTGATCGCCGGTGTAGATCGGCGAAACATTGGCGCGCACCCAATAATAGTCACCAAGCTTGGTGCGATTCTTGACCAATCCGGTCCAGGCGTCGCCGCGCTTGGCTGCTCGCCAAAGATCGGCAAAGGCAGGCTTGGGCATGTGTGGATGGCGCACGATGTTGTGCGGCTGCCCGATGAGTTCGGCCTCTTCAAAGCCGCTGACATCGATGAACGCCTGATTAACAAAGGTGATGCGCCCACCGGCATCAGTGCGAGAGACGATCGGCCGATCCTCGTCGACCATGATCTCACGATCGGTAATGGGCTCATTCAAACGCATGACACTCTCCTCAATCAACGCGACGCAACGTGCCTGAATTGGTCGGCAGCGGCGGATTCCCCGGGAGTTTGCATCAACTTCGAGAACAAATCGCTAAGAGTGCGGTCTTGGCCGGTTGTTCGTCGAAAAATTCCCTGGCGGAGTGCTGTCCTATTCTCGCAACCCGAATGGCAAACAGCGCAAATGATCGCGAATCGCGGGCGGCCTGTTATTGATCTGGGACAAGTTCGCGGCCGAAAAGTTGTCGGCGGACAAGCCTTGCACCGCGCGCAACAGGGGCGGCGCTGGCCAATGAGAGGGAGATGACGGGAAAGGAAAAGATGGTGCCCCTGGCCGGACTCGAACCAGCACTCCTCTCGGAACCTGATTTTGAGTCAGGCGCGTCTACCAATTTCGCCACAGAGGCATCTGTGTTGGCCGGCCCGTTCCGTAAGTTGGGCGGCGCGGCGGCATATTAGCCAAAGGCAGGCACTTGGCAAGCATCGCGGGGGAAAGTTGCTCAACCGAGCGCATTTGTCGCCGATCGACCGTCACCCAGTCCTTCTTTTCGTGCAGTTCAGTCCCAGTTTTGCCACAGCGCATTTACGCTAAATTAACTAAATTTGAGGGCACATTTAAGGCAACGAAAACTCACACTATATTGCTGAATTATCGTGATTTATCCGTGATAACGCCGCTTCTCCCGCGATCGTGTCTGGACGTCGCTGCTAGGCAAAAACTATTGTTCGGGCAGGCGGTTTGAGTCGGTGCCGGGATGTTTGTGGTTCCGAGTCGCATGCCCCACCCGGGTTCTCCCGGGCAGAAAGTGCAAAGGCCAGTCCGGGCCGGCCATAGCGGCGTATCGGGTGGGATGAGACCGCTGCCACTGACCGGCGGTGGCAAAAGAAGGGACGAAAGTGTGGCAAGGTTGACGCAAGCAGATGTAACCCGCTTGAGCGCAGACCCGACTCCGGCCAGGCGTGCCGCCACCATGTTGTCGGTGGCCGGCGTCTATCAGGCCGGTGAGACGACGTCGGAAGAGCGCGAGATCGCCCACGCCATCATCAATGCGGTCCTGCCCGAGGCTGAGCTCGATTTCCGTCGCAAGCTCGCCGAAACCCTGAAATCCGCCCCGGGCCTCGATCGCGGCATCGCGCGCCGTCTGGCCGAAGACGTCATGGATGTGGCGCGGCCGATCCTGGCCGAATGCCTGTCGCTGACCGATGAAGATCTGGTCGCCATCATCGAACACCGCTCGATCGAACATGCCCGCACCGTGGCGACGCGGCCGCAATTGTCCGCCGCCGTCTCGACCGCGCTCATCAGGACCGATGACGAGACCGTGGTGCTGCGTGTGGCCGCGAATGAAAACGCCGCCATCCCGACGCAGGCCTATCACCGCATGCTCGACCGCTTTGCCGACAATGCCAATGTGACCGATGCCGTGGCACAGCGCCGCGCCTTGCCGGTGGCCGTCGCCGAACGCATGACGACGGTCGTCACCGGGCGCATTCTCGAGCGCCTCATCGATAAATACAGCCTTGAGCCGGCGCGTGTTTCGGCACTCATCGAGCATGGCCGCGAAAACATTCTGCTGACCAGCTTTGCACCGGGCCAGCGCGCCGAGGAAATGCGCGCCCTCATCGATGCGCTCCATCAGAACGGCTTGCTGAGCTCAACGCTGATCTTGCGTGCCTTCTGTCTCGGCAATTTCGCGTTCGTGCTGCCGGCACTGAGCCTCAAGGCCGGCATCCAGATCAGCAATGTGCGCGCGCTGCTCGGCGACGAAGGTGGCCGAGGGCCGCAGCAATTGTTCGAACGTTGCCATCTCGATCCGTCGTTCCGCGAACTGTTCCTGCAGCTGACTCTGCTCGGCCGCCATGAACGCGTGCGCCGCTTCGGCTTTGCACCGGAAGGCTGGCGGACCAATGTGCGCCCCGTGCTGGATGACGTGATCGGCGACAGCAATGCCGAACAGGCGTTCGAACAGCGCATCACCGAAGCCCTGCTGGTGCTGGCAACGCGCCATACCCATGGCGACGGCCAGGAAGCGATGATCGGCCGCCGCGCTCTGGGGCGCTAGGTTTCGTTCCGGGCTGCTGCCGCGCCACCTGGCGATTTCACCGGAAAATGATCGCCTGAACGCCCTGTTTCCGCCCCATTTCATGGCCATATGACCGTCTGTAACGATCTTGCCCCTGTTCCGTCAGACTGGAACTGGGGTGGCGATCTGGTAAAAGGCGGCCATGACTGCGAACGACTCGGGACAGAACGGCAATTCAGCAAGACCGCGCCGGAAATGGCGCCGGCGCCTCGCCATCTTCACCCTTAAATGGGGTCTGGTGGCATCGATCTGGGGTGGTTTCATCACCCTCATCTTCGTCGCCTGGTGCGCCTACGACCTGCCCGATGTCTCCAAACTCAACGAGATCAAGCGCCGCGCCTCGGTCAGCCTCGTTGCCGGCGATGGCAGTCTCATTGCCTCCTATGGCGATCTCTATGGCAGCGCAGTGGCACTGCGCGATCTCCCGGCCTACCTTCCGCAGGCGGTGATCGCTACCGAGGACCGCCGCTTCTACAGCCATTTCGGCCTCGACCTCAAAGGGCTGGCACGGGCGGTCTATGTCAACCTCACCCAGGGTCGCCTGGTGCAGGGTGGCAGCACCATCTCTCAGCAGCTGGCCAAGAACATCTTCCTGACGCCGGAACGCTCGATCCACCGCAAGGGCCAGGAAGTGTTGCTGGCTTTGTGGCTGGAGCGCAATTTCACTAAGGACCAGATCCTCGAACTCTATCTCAACCGGGTCTATTTCGGTGCCGGCACCTATGGCATCGACGCCGCGTCGCGCAAATATTTCGGCCATCCGGCCGCGGAAGCCAGCATGTTCGAATCTGCCATGCTGGCCGGCATGCTGAAGGCGCCGTCGCGTTACAACCCGCTCAATGACAAATCCCTCGCCCGCGACCGCGCCACCCTGGTGCTGCAGAACATGGTGGCGGCCGACTTCATCGACCAGGACGTGGCCGATGCGGCCGCCACCATGACGGCCCCCTCGGTCAGTGCCGAGGCCAAGGGTCAGATCGGCCAGTTCTATGCCGATTGGGTGCTTGATCAGGTCTCCTCCTATGTCGGCTTCTCCGACCAGGATCTGGTGGTCGATACGACCCTCGACCCGGCGCAGCAGCGCGCAGCCGAACAGCATCTGGCAAAAACGATGGCTGAATTGGGCCCCAAGTTGAATGCCTCCCAGGCGGCCCTGGTCGCAATGACGCCAGATGGCGCCGTAAAGGCCATGGTGGGCGGCGTCTCCTACCGCGCCAGCCAGTTCAACCGCGCGACCCAAGCGTTGCGCCAGCCTGGCTCTGCCTTCAAGACCTTCGTCTTCCTGGCGGCGTTCGAGGCAGGCTACGGTCCCGGCAACATGTTCACCGACGGGCCGATCCGCATCGGCAAATGGCAGCCCGGCAATTACAACGACAAATTCTATGGCGAGGTCAATCTGCGCGAAGCCTTCGCCCGCTCGCTCAATTCGGTGGCGGTGCAACTGTCGGAACAGGTCGGCCGCAAGAACGTCATCGCGGCGGCGCAACGATTGGGCATCACCACGCCGATCGGAAACGACGCTTCGATCGCCCTTGGCACCTCCGAGACGACGCTGCTGGAGATGACCACCGCCTATGCGGTCTTCGCCAATCAGGGCAAGGGTGTCTGGCCCTATGCCATCAACCGCATCACCACGCGCGGTGGCGATGTGCTCTATGAGCGCAGCGGATCCGGCCCCGGCCGTGTCGCCAGCGCCGACGCCACCAACGAGATGCTCGACGTCATGGCGTCGGTGGTCGATTGGGGCACCGGCAAGAAGGCCAAGATTGACCGCCCCGCCTATGGCAAGACCGGCACCAGCCAGAATTTTCGCGATGCCTGGTTCGTTGGCCTCACCGCTGATCTGGTGACAGGTGTGTGGGTCGGCAATGACAATGGGGCCGCCATGGACAAGGTGACCGGTGGCTCGCTGCCGGTCGTCATCTGGCACGATTTCATGAGCGACGTGCTGGCGAATGTGCCCCCGCGCGATATTCCGCGCCCGACCGGTGGCGCTCTGGTCGCCAGTGCCGGCACGCCGGTCGATCTGGTGCCCGAGATTGCCCAGCCCGCGGCACAGCCACCGGAACCAGAATCCGGCATCGGCTCATTGCTGGACGCGATTCTGGGTGGTGGCGAGGCGACACCTGACACAGGCAGCAAGAAAGCGGCCCCCACCGACAAGAAACCCTATTACCAACAGCGCGAAGACCAGGGTCGCGATTAAGGCCTAGGCGGCCGGAGCTTTCCGGATGACGAACCAGTAGCAGGCGATCTGCGCCACGCCGGTTCCGGCGATCATCAAGGTCATCGGCATGGGCGAGGGTGAACCGATGACGCCCAGCACCGCGCCGATCGCGGCTGCGACCGCCATCTGCACAAAACCGAGGAGCGCCGAGGCTGCCCCGGCGGAACGCGGGAAGGGGCCGATGGCGCCGGCCTGTGCCGCCGGCAGCGTCATGCCGACACCGATCATATAGGGCAGCAACGGGGCGAGCACCGTCCAGACCGATGCCGGGGCGATGAGGTTGATGGCGACCAGCGCCAGCGCGCTGAGGAGTGCTATCAGCGATCCCAGCCCCACCAGCTGCGATGCGGTGAGGCGCTTCGACAGCTTGCCGCCGCTTGTGGCGCCGATGATATAGCCGATCACGAACACGCCGAAGCAGAAGCCGAAACATTTCGCCGGCACCTGCAGCACGTCGATGAAGACGAAGCTGGAGCCTGAGATGAAGCAGAAGATGCCGCTATAGCCAAAGGTTGCCGCCAGCACATAGCCGAAATAGCCGCGATGCTTGACCAGTGCGCCATAGATGCGGAACCAGGCCAGCGGATTGGCGGCACTCATGTCGCGCTGGTTGTTTGTTTCTCTCAGCACCGTGAAAACGGCGATGAGCCCGCCGGCGCCGTAAAGGGTGAGGGCCGCGAAACAGGCGCGCCAGCCGAAGGCATCGGTCAGGAACCCGCCGATGATGGGGGCAATGGCCGGTGCCAGGGCGACGGCTGCGCTGAGATACGAGAAGACACGCGCCGCCCCGTTGGCGCCGACAAGATCGCGCACCATGGCGCGCTAGATGACCGGCCCGGCACAGGCGCCCAGCGCCTGGAGGAAGCGGAACAGCACCAGCATGCCGATACTGTCCGACAGCATGCACCCCAGGCTCGCCAGGGTGAAGATGCCGATTCCGCCCGCCAGCACCGGCCGCCGTCCGAAGCGGTCCGAGAGCGGCCCATAGACCAGGATGGCGGCGGCGAAGCCGATGAGGAAGGCCGACAGCGTCGCCTGAGCGTGCGCTTCGGCGACACCGAAGTATCTGGCGATCGAGGGCAGCGCCGGCAGATAGAAGTCGGTCGAGAGGGGCCCCATCGCCACCAGCGATGTGAGGGTGACGAGGGTGACGCGGCTGATCGGTTCGTTGGCCTGGGCGCCACCGCTCACTGTGTCGGCACCAGCTCCGCGCCATCCAACCCTTCGGGCTTGCCGGCGACCACCACGGTCAGCGCGTCCGCTTTCAGCAGCGCCTTCGCCACGCGCTTCACATCCTCAATGGTGACGGCGGAGATTTCTTTCCGGCGCGTTTCCATGTAGTCGATGCCCAGATGATCCATCTGGATGCCGAGCAGTGTCTCTGCCGCCTTCGACGTCGTGGTGAGGTTGCGCGGATAGTAGCCGAGGAGATAGGTGCGGGCTGATTCAAGTTCTTCCGCAGTCGGCCCCTGTTCGGCCATGCGCTGCCATTCGGTGCGCAGGAGGTCGAGCGCTTCCTTGACCTTGGCATTGGGCGTTTCGAAACTGCCAGTCAGAAAGCCGACATGGTCGATGGTCACCAGATCGGTGTTGATGCCGTAGGTGAGCCCCCGCTTCTCGCGCAGCTCGGTCATCAGCCGTGATGAAAACCCACCACCGCCCAACACATAGTTCATGAGATAGACGGCGAAGAAATCCTTGTCGCTGCGCTTGACGCCGGGCTGTGCGAACAGCACCGCCGCCTGCGGGATATCGCGTTCGACCACCGACAGTGACCCGGTCGGTGTCACAATCGCTTCCGGCACCGTAGCGGGGACACCGGTCGCCGGCAGGCCGGCAAAGGCGCGGTCGACCAGCTTGCCGAGGTCCGCGGCTGTGATATCGCCGGCTGCTGCCACATACAGATGATCGCGGGTCAGGCGGTCCTTGAGGAATAGCCGCAGATCATCGGGCGTCAGCGCCGACATCGATTCCTTGCTGCCGTAATTGGAGCGGGCATAGGGATGATCGCCCAGCATTTTCCGCTCCAGCGCGCGGTAGGCGGCGGAACGCTGGTCGCGTTGTTCGCCTTCGATACTGATCAGGAACTGCTTTCGCATGCGTTCGACCGGTTCCGGGTCAAAGCGGGGGTGCGTCAGGGCAAGTGCCAGCAGATCGACAGCCTGGTCCTTGTTCTGGGTCAAGGTCCGCAGTCCGCCGGTGAAACTGTCGGCGCTGGCCGTGAAGCCGTAATCGAGACCCAGCTCGGCAATGCGCTGCTGGAAGGCGCGGGAATCAAACTCACCCGCCCCTTCGTCGAACAGGCCGGACGCCAGCGTCGCCACACCTTCCTTGCCCATGGGGTCGGCGGCGGTGCCGCCTTCAAAGCCGAAGGCCAGCGAGATCACTGGCACGGTATGATCCTCGACCAGCCAGATTTCGATGCCGGCCGGGCTCGTGATGCGCTGGATCTCGGTGGCGGCGGCGCTGTGTGGCAGCAGCGCCAGCATGACCAGCAGGGCCGCCGCGGCGATTGATTTCAGATTCATGGCGTGGCCTCCGTTGCTTCGGGCAACGGTGGCGTCAGCGTGGCGGTGACGCTGTTCTCTTCCCTGAGCACGGCGCGCGCGGCGCGCATCACATCCTCGACCGTGACGGCCTTGATCCGGTCCGGCCAGGCCTGGATGTCTGCCATGGTCTCGCCGCTGGCGAGTGCCTCCGCCACCAGCAGGGCCGGGCCGTTGAGGCTGTCGCGCGCCTTGGCGGCTTCCATCAGCAATCGGTTTCGCGCCTCGGCCAGTTCCGCCTCGCTGATTCCGTCCTTGAGCAGCAGCGCGATTTCGGCATCGAGTGCCGCCTCGGCCTTTCCCAAATCGGCGGGATCGCGTGGGCTTGCATAGAAAGTGAAGCTGCCATAGTCGCGCGGGTCGCCGTTGAAACTGGCGCCGGCACTGAGCGCCAGGCTTTCATCGATCACCAGCCGGCGGTAAAGCCGACCGACGGCGCCGCCCCCAAGGATCTCGGAGAGCAGGCTGAGAGCATAGGGCGCGGTGCGGTCGCTTTCGGCGGCGGTGCGATAGCTGGGTGCCAGATAGCGGCGCCAGATGCTGGGATGTTCGACCTCGGGGCTGGCAAGGGCGAGGCGCCTTGGCGCTTCCGCCGGCGGTTCCTGGAGGCGTGCGCGCGCTGGCAGCGTACGGGCCTGCAGGGGGCCGAAATTCTTCTCCGCCAGCGCCTTCACCTGCGCCGGGGTTACGTCGCCCGCCACCACCAGGATGGCGTTGTTGGGGGCGTACCAGCGGCGATAGAAACGCAAGGCGTCCTCGGTGGTATAGCCCTCCATCTCATGGCGCCAGCCGATGATCGGCAGGCCATAAGGATGGTTCTGGTAGATGGCGGCGGTCATCGCTTCGACCAGCCGGCTGCCGGGATCGCTCTCGACCGTCTGGCCGCGCTCATTGAGGATGACGTCACGTTCCGGCAGCACGACGCTGTCGTCGAGCCGCAGATTGACCATGCGATCGGCCTCCGCCGCCATGATCAGCGGCAGATGCTCGGCCGCGATCTCCTGGTGGTAGGCGGTCATGTCTTGGTTGGTGAAGGCGTTGTCGGTGCCGCCCAGCCGGTCGACATCCTGGCTGAACTGGCCGGCTGCCATCTTCTCGGTCGCCTTGAACATCAGGTGTTCAAGGAAATGGGCGATGCCGTTCTTGCCCGGCTCGCCATCCGCCGCCCCCACCTTGTAGACCACCACCTGGTAGACGACGGGAGCGAGGTGGCGGGGCAGCACCACGACCTCCATGCCGTTCTCGAGCGTGAAGCTCTCGGCATCGAACATCTGGGCCACGGCCGGCAGCGGGGCCATGAGGCAAAAACTAAGGCCGGCGCACAGGGCTGCCGGCCTCAGGAAACGATTGAGCTTCTGTGACATCAAGATTCTAGAACAACCCTTCCAGCAGGCCTTTTTTCTTACGCTCGATGATGGGTACGTCGCCCTGCGTGGGGGCGTTACCCAGCGCCGCATTTTCCTGCAGGCGCTTCTGTTCCTCGGTCGGATCGACCACGGTGCCGTAGGGCTCCGGCTTGCGCCAGAACACGATGCTGTCGACCAGCTGCTGCGAATCCGCTTCGTCTTCGCTGGTCTCGGCGTCCACCACCTGGCGGATATTGGGATCGACCCCGGCCATGCCGACCGATTGCAGCAGCGATGCTTCACCGGCCGATTGCGCGCTGGAGGCCTCGCCGACGCCGATTTCCGGCAGTTTGGAGGGTACGCCACCGGCGCCGGGATAGCCAAACACCACCTGCTGCGCCTGATCGCGCGCGGTCCCTTCCTGCGGCCGGGGCGAACCGGGGGCGGGTGGGCGGAGATTATAGTCCGGCGGCATGGAGAGCGGGGCGTTGGAGACGACCTCGAATTCATCCGGCGAGCGCTTGGTCAGGCCGAGCGCTTCCTTGGTGGTGTTGGAGCAGCCGCCGACCAGGGCGGGCAGGGCCAACAGGCCAACAGCAGTGACGATGAGTCTTGCGCGCATGGTTTAGGGAGCCTCCGATCCGGCGCTATTTTTACCTCGATCCGGCTGATGAAACAAGCTGTCGAACAGCAGCAGAACGACGCCGACGAAAATGGCGGAATCGGCAAGATTGAAGGCCGGCCAATGCCAATCGCCGACGTAAAAATCAATAAAATCAAATACCGCGCCGAAGCGCAGCCGGTCGATCACATTGCCGACCGCGCCGCCGACAATGAAGCCAACCGCATAGCCGGGGAGGCGATGCGTGAGGCGCCCGAGCCAGATGAGGAGACCAATGCTGACGGTGAGGGCGAGGGCGGAGAGGAGCCAGGGGCCGGTACCCTGCAGCATGCTGAAGCTCACCCCGGTGTTCCAGGCCATCACGATGTTGATGTAGGGGATCACCGGAATGACCCGCGGCGGGTTCATGATTTCGAACATTACCAACCACTTGGTGAACTGGTCGGCGGCGATGACCAGGGCTGCCAGGAGGAGGGCGTTGCGGAACAGGCTGGGGGTGGCAATGCGCATCAGGCGGCCCCGACCGCATCGGCGCAGCGATGGCAAAGCGTTGAATGCGTTGCATTTTCTCCGACCTCCGGCAGGATCTGCCAGCAGCGCTCGCACTTCTCGCCGTCAGCCAGATTGACCACAACCGCGACGCCGTCGACATCGGGCTGGGTCTGGGCGTCGGCGGGAGCCGGATCGGTGCTGATCGTGATCCCGGAGGTGATGGAAATTTCGCTTAAGTTCAAATCCTTTAGCTGCTCCAGGCGCTCGGCCGAGAGATAGACGATGGGGTGCGCCTGGAGGCTGGCGCCGATCTTCTTTTCGGCGCGGGCGAGTTCCAGGGCGCCGGTCACAACGCGGCGGATATCGCGGATCCGGGCCCATTTTTCGGCGAGATTCGGTTCGTTTAAGGGGGATAAATGCGCGGAAATGACCCTTAAATGCACACTTTCGATATCCGGCTCGCCGCCGGCACCCGGTTTCCAGGCCCAGGGACGGGCCCGCCAGGCTTCCTCAGCTGTGAAGCAGAGTATCGGCGCCAGCCAAGCTGTGAGCGCCGAGAACACCTCATGGAGCACGGTCCGGGTCGCCCGGCGGCGGTTGGAATCGGGCCGGTCGCAATAGAGGGCGTCCTTGCGGATGTCGAAATAGAAGGCCGAGAGGTCGACCGCGCAGAAGTTATGGAGCTCGGTGAAGAGGGTGTGGAAGTCGAACCCTTCCGCTGTCTCGCGCACCTTCGCATCCAGTTCGGAGAGGCGGTGGAGGACCCAGCGGTCAAGCTCCGGCATGTCGGCGGGCGCCAGGCGTTCGGCTTCGTCCCAGCCCTCAAGGGCGCCCAGCAGATAGCGGAGCGTGTTGCGGAGGCGCCGATAGGCTTCGGCGGAATGTTTCAGGATCTCGTTGCCGATGCGCTGGTCGTCGGCATAGTCGGTCGAGACCACCCAGAGGCGGAGGATGTCGGCGCCGTATTGCTCCATCACCTTCTGGGGCGCGATGACGTTGCCGAGCGACTTCGACATCTTGCGGCCCTGCTCGTCGAGCGTGAAGCCGTGGGTGAGGACCGCCTTGTAGGGCGCCTTGCCGCGCGTGCCGACGCTTTCCAGCAGCGATGAATGGAACCAGCCGCGATGCTGGTCGGAGCCTTCGAGATAAAGATCGGCCGGCGAATGCATGTCCCAGGTCGGGTCGGCGCGGTTCTCCGGCTCCAGCACGAAGGCATGGGTCGAGCCGGAATCGAACCAGACATCGACGATGTCCTTCACCTGCTCGAAATCATCGGGGTTGTAATCGTTGCCGAGGAAGCGGGATGGCGCGCTTGAGTACCAGGCATCGGCGCCTTCCTTCATGAAGGCGTCGGCGATGCGGTCGATGACCTTCTGGTCGCGCAAGGGTTCCTGGGTCTTCTTGTTGACGAAGACGGCGATGGGAACGCCCCAGGCGCGCTGGCGGCTGATGCACCAATCCGGCCGGTTCTCGATCATCGAGAAGAGCCGGTTCTTGCCGCCCACGGGTACGAAGCGCGTCTTCTCGATTTCGGAGAGTGCCGTCTTTCGCAGATCGTTCTTCTCCATCGAGATGAACCATTGCGGCGTGTTCCTGAAGATGATCGGCGCCTTCGACCGCCAGGAATGCGGATAGGAGTGGGTGATCTGCGCGCGCGCCACCAGCATGTCGCGCTCGGTCAAGGCAGCGATCACCGCATCGTCGGCATCGCCCTTCTTGCCATACTGGTTCATGACTCGCTTGCCGGCAAAGAGCGGCACATGGTCGTAATAGGCGCCGTCGGGACCGACCGTCTGCGGCACCTCGACACCGTTGGCGAGGCCCAGCTCGTAATCGTCGGCGCCATGGCCGGGGGCGATGTGTACGAAGCCGGTGCCGGCCTCTGTTGTTACGAAATCACCTGGGAAGAGCGGTACATCAAACTCGTAGCCATGGCCGGCAAAGGGATGGCGACAAATCGTGCCCTTCAAATCGGCACCAGGGATATCAAGGACAATCTTGTATTCAGTGATACCGGCTTTTTCCGCAAAGGTCTCGACGAGGGACTTGGCGACAATCAGCGTGTCACCGACAATGGCGTTGCTGCCTTCGCCGATGGCTTTGACATCAATTGCGACATAATCGATCTCGCGGCCATATCCGATCGCGCGATTGCCAGGGATCGTCCAGGGTGTCGTCGTCCAGATGACAACGCTACCGCCGTGCCCGGTTTTCACCACCACGTCATTGAGGTTTGTCTGTTTGATCGGGAACTTCACCCAGATCGTGTTGCTGACATGGTCATGATATTCGACCTCGGCTTCGGCGAGCGCCGTCTTCTCGACCACCGACCACATGACCGGCTTCGAGCCGCGGAACAGGCCGCCATTCATCAGGAACTTGCCGATCTCGCGCACGATTTGCGCCTCGGCCGGGAAGCTCATGGTGAGGTAGGGATGGTCCCAATCGCCGAAGATGCCGAGGCGCTTGAACTCCTCGCGTTGCACGTCGATCCATTTGGCGGCGAAGTCGCGGCATTGGCGGCGGAACTCGTTGATCTCCACCTCGTCCTTGTTCTTGCCGGCCTTCCGGTACTGTTCCTCGATCATCCATTCGATCGGCAGGCCGTGGCAGTCCCAGCCCGGCACGTAATGCGCATCCTTGCCCAGCATCTGCTGCGAGCGGTTGATGACATCTTTGAGGATCTTGTTGAGGGCGTGGCCGATATGGATGTTGCCGTTGGCGTAAGGCGGGCCGTCATGCAGCACAAACTTCGTCTTGCCCTTGGTGCTGGCGCGCAGCTTGCCGTAGAGGTCATCCTTCACCCACTGGTCCAGGATCGCCGGTTCCTTCTTGGGCAGATCGCCGCGCATGGGGAAGTCGGTCTTCGGCAGGAAGACGGTGTTCTTGTAGTCGGGCTTTGTTGTCTCGGTGGTCATGATCGGTATCCGAATTTGCAAAACTGTTATGGCTGCCGCGAATGTCCGGGCAGGTGACCCGGTGCCGGGCCTTGATATTCCTTCAGCAGGCGCCGCGCCTCGAGGCTGTCGACGGCGATCTGCGTTTTCAAGGCATCGAGCCCGTTGAATTTCATTTCCGGGCGGATGAAGTCGAGCAGTGCCACGCGGAGATGCTTGCCGTAGAGATCCGCGTCGAAGTCGAAGAGATGCACTTCGAGCTGCACGCGCGTGCCGCCCACGGTCGGGCGGCGGCCGAGATTGGCGACGCCGTGGATACAGTGCGGCTGTTCCGCCCCGTCATCGCAGGCCATCACGGCATAGACGCCGAGCTTGGGTTCCATGAAATCGCCCAAGGCCACGTTGGCGGTGGGGAAACCCAGCAGCCGCCCGCGCGCATCGCCATGTTCGACCCGGCCCTCGATCTCCCAGGGGCGGCCGAGAGTGGCCGCGGCACTCTTGGGATCGCCTGCCTGCAATTGTTCACGCACCAGGGTGGAGGAATAGGCTGGGCCACCGGCGGATTTCGCCGCGGCGACCGAAGTCACGCCAAAACCATGACGGCCGCCGAACTCGGTCAGCAGTGATGCGTTGCCGCTGCGACCCTTGCCGAAGCAGAAATCATAGCCGACCACGACATGGGAGATGTGGAAGCCATCGACCAGGATCTCGGTCACGAAGTTCTCGGCGCTCCGCGCCACCATCTCGGCATCGAAGGTGAGCTCGAACAGGAAATCTACGCCCAGCGCCTGCAGATGCCGCGTCTTGATGCGGAAGGGCGTCAGGCGGAAATGGGGATCCTGCGGCCGGAAGAAACTGCGCGGATGCGGCTCGAAGGTGAGGACAGCCAGCGGCGCCTTCTTCGAACGCGCGATTTCCGACGCCTGGCCAATCACCACCTGGTGGCCGAGATGCACGCCGTCGAAATTCCCCAGCGCCACCACGGCACCGTGGCCCTCGACGGGCACATCCTGTAAATGTCGGATCAGGCGCATTGCATCATCCGACCGGGCGCTTCGGGACGAGCAGCATGGCTTCGCCTTCCAGCACGACGGTGTCGCCGACCATGGCCACGGTCGCGAAGGTGGCGCGGCCTTTTTCCTTGTCGACTGCCGTGGCCGTGCAGCGCGCGACCACGGTGTCGCCGATGCGGACCGGCGCCTTGAATTTCAGCGTCTGGGAGAGATAGATGCAGCCCGGCCCCGGCAGCTTGGTGCCGAACACGGCGGAGATGAAGCCGGCCGTCAGCATGCCATGGGCGATGCGGCCCTTGAACATGGTGGGTGCCGCGAATTTCTCGTCGAGATGGACCGGGTTGGTATCGCCGGACAAGCCCGCAAACAGCACGATATCGGTCTCGGTCACCGTCTTCGAATAGATGGCGGAGATACCCGTATCGATTTCCTCGATGTATTTACCGCGCAATTCTTCCGCGTAAGCAACGCTCATGAACCCTCTCCCAAGGTCTGCGTCGGCCTTTGCCCCCATGGGAAGGGTACCCGGGCATTGCACCGCACAAATCGGGCCGCACTATAGCGACCGCACCCACCTGCCTCAAGGAGAGCAGGCGCAAGATTGTGAGGGAGGGAGAGCGAGCCACGTTCAATTTTTTATCGTCATCCCCGGGCTTGACCCGGGGATCTGCCGGCAACGGCTTGGCGGCGGAACCCGATCCCCGGG
>NZ_CAMDRA010000057.1 GCF_945906275.1 Dongia mobilis | reverse complement strand
ACTCTCACCGCCGTCAAAGCCGCAACCCAGGACGCCGCCCAGCCCGCCGCCCAGCCCGTCGCATTGTCTCGCGACATGATTCAGCTTGGGCCGATATCTGACCGCCGCTACGATCTTCGTGACCGAGAGCCCCGGAGACCGTCCCCCATGGACCACCTGCATCATCTCGCGATCGTCTACGGCGCCTACATCATCGCCACCGCCAGTCCCGGCCCCAGCAACATGGCGATCATGGCGGTGGCCATGCAGCGCGGCCGCAAGGCGGGGCTCAGTATCGCCGCCGGCATCGTCACCGGCTCGCTCATCTGGGCCTCGACCGCGGCCACGGGTCTTTCGGCCCTGCTCGCGACCTATGCCGACGCCCTTTTGGTGATCAAGATCGCGGGTGGCCTCTATCTCCTCTATCTCGCCTGGAAGGCGGCAAGATCCGCCCTGGCGCCGGCAGCGCGCGGGGCACAGCAGGCGATCCACAGCCACGGTTCGCTCTATCGGCGCGGTCTTCTCATGCATCTCACCAACCCCAAGGCGATCATGGGCTGGCTCGCCATCATGTCGCTGGGCCTGCAGCCGGGCGCGCCACCCTTCGTGCTGCCGGCGATCCTCGGCGGCTGCGCCATCCTCGCGGTCTGCGTCTTCGGCGGCTACGCGCTCCTCTTCTCGACCGCACCAATGGTCCGGGCCTACACCCGCGCGCGCCGCTGGATCGAAGGCGCGCTCTCGCTCTGCTTCGGCTATGCCGGATTGCGGCTGCTGCTGTCGCGGGGATGATCGGCGATACCCACCACGTGTGCTACCACCACGCCGACGGACCCCTCTGGCCCGAGCGTCATCTAGCCGCTGTTGTCGACACCCCCTCGGCCAGCACGACAAGTCGCAGCGGTCCACCAGGCATCACCGCATCGAAGGGATAGCAGGTGGTCAGCGCCAGAAGCGGCGGTCCGTTGCCGATCAGCGGCAGGCGCGCCGTTCGCCCGTCGACGATTTGGATCTCCCGGACCACATAATCCACCCAGCTGCCGTCGGCGCGCTGGATCCGCAGACCGGTGCCCGGAACGACATCGGCGAGGAAGCGGAAGTTCGTATCGCGATGACCGCTGACCACCGAGAGGCCAGCCGTACCCGGAGCTGGACTCCCGTCGAGATGTCCCGGTCCGAAGGCCAGAATCCGGCCGGTCGCATGGGCGAGGACGATCTGGTCTATGCCCAGCGCTGGCACGACGAGCCGGGCCACCGGATTCGTGTCGGCCCAGGGCCAGGGTGGCACCGGCCCTCGGCTGACCATCGCCTCGTCCCAGGCTTGGGCGATGAGTTGCTGCGCCAGCCATGCCTTGGCCGGGATCCACAGCCCCTCGCCGATCTGCCACAAGCCGAGGACGAGGACCAAGGCGAGCGCCCAGCTACGAAGACTCAGGTGACGGAGGTCCAGGCGACGGAGACCCAGGCGACGGAAGCTCATGAGACTCATGCGGTCCGGCGGGCATCCATAACCCGCCTCCGCCGGTGCAGCAGATGGGCCGTCAGCGCCGCGACCGTCAGCGCCAGGCCGATCAGCAGATGCACCATCGCTGGCGTCGCCGTTTTCGGCAGGCTCAGGCCGTCGAGCGGCGTGCCCGCAAAGTTGATCTTGCGCATCAGCTGGCCAGGCTGGGGCAGGGTGGTCGCACCGTCACCTTCGGGGCCGAACACCTTCTCATAGTCCCAGCCCTGCGGCAGATTGGTGGGGACCTGTGTCGTGGCCAGGGACTCGTCGCGTGGCCGCGCCACCACGTCGTCGACAGCGACCAGGCTGGTATAGGAACTGACCAGGTCGTAGGCGAGGGCATGGGCCATCGCCGTCTCGCGCACGCGCGCCGGGTCGACACCCCGCCATTGCGCGTCCTCGATGGCGGACAATTTGGCGCCCGCCCAGATGGCGGCCACGCCGGCGCCGGTGCGGAGCTGGCCGATGTCGACGCCCTGGTGCCAAGCCGCAATGCCGTCCTGCCCGTCGATTGCGAGCACGCCGTTCAACTGACCCAGCCTCGTCCCCGGCAGCCGGGCACTGAAGGTCACGGGCTGGCCGGCATAGATGTCCGGCACGGTCGCCGGGTACATCTCCGCATTGGCCTGCAGACCGACCGGCCAGCGCACGGCGATATCCGTGATCGCCGGCTGTTCAAGCTTACGCAGCAGTTCGGTCATGCGCTGGCCCACCTCGGTGACATCGCCGATATAGGTGAAGGTGCCGCGACCGAGCTCAGCCGCCTTGCGCATGAAATAGCTGTTCGGCGCCGTGCCGATGCCGATGGTGAAGAGGCGGGCATCGCCGAGCCGATGGGCGATGTCGTCGAACATCTCGGCCTCGTTGCCGACGGCGGCATCGGTCAGGAAGATCACCTGCTTCAGGCGACCCGGCGATGTTTCGCCGTCAAGCGCCAGCTGCAGGGCCGGCCGCATCTCCGTGCCGCCTGTGGCCACCAATCGGTCGACATAGGCCTTGGCCTCCCGCAGCGTTTCGGCGGTCCACGGCTGCAACGCGCCAAAGAGTGAATCGGTGACGGAGTTGAACTGGATGACGTTGAAGCGGTCAGCCGGCGTCAGCCGGTCCAGCGCCAGCAGCAGCCCGGCCTTGGCCTGGCCGATCGAGGTCCCGCCCATGGAGCCGGAGGTGTCGATCACGAAGACGACATCGCGCGGCAGGCGCGTTGCCCTTGGCTTCTCTGCCGTCGCTGGCGTCAGCACGGCGAAGAGGTAGACGTCGTCGCCGCGCTGCTCGGCGAACAGGCTGGTGGCCGGCGTCGTGCTCGCCTGGGGAACCCATTCGAGGACGAAGTCACGGTCGGCCGGCACGTCGCCTTCGGCCAGCGTGATGGTCTTCGATCCGTTGGCGTCGGTCGTGACGATCGGGTGGTAGAGGCTGGTGACGCGCTCAACGGGGAAGCCCGGCGCAAGATCGATGCTCATCGTGACCGGATTGATCTTGCCCTCGCGTGGATGAAGCACCGGCGGCGTGATCCGGCTGGCATCGGGCACGCGGGTCGTGTCCTCGGACCATCCGCCACTATTGGCGCTGCGCGGCCCATCCGAATTTAGGCCGTCCGAGACCAGGCTGATCGCGTCAGCCGGGATGTAGCGGGGGCCCACGACCATGGGAAAGCGCAGACTATAGGTGCTGTTGTCGATGGCGACCCGGTCCTGATACTGAATCTCCACCACGATCTGCTCGCCCGGCCTGATATTGGCCACCGAGGTCGTGAAGATGTTGGGCCGCTCGCTCTCCACCAGACTGGCATGCTGCCCGGCGGCAACCGCCTGTTCATACGCCTTCTTGGCTTCCTCCCGCGGCTTGATCTGGCCGACCACCCGCCGCTCGCCGATCTCCATCACCAGATGGTCGACCGCCGACTGCTCGGGCAGCGGAAACACATAGATGCCCTCGAGCCAAGCGTTCGACGGGTTGACGAAATGCTGTCGCACGGTCGCCCGCACGATCGTGCCCGAGACGGACAGTTTCACTTCCGTTTGCAGGATCGGCGCCTCATAGAACTCGCCGGCCTTGTCCGACTTGAAGAACAAGCCGCCCTTCGGGGTCTCTTCACGCGACTGCGCATGGGCCGCGGGCGTCGCCAGAAGAAGTGATATCAGCAGTGCAAGGATGGTCGCCGCCGCGCCCCAAGCGCGCGGCAACAAGCGTCCGCCACAGTCCGGGACCGTGACGGAACGAAGGAATGTGAACATGATGAGGTGCCCCTGAGAAGACCGTCGGCAAGAACCGACGGCCGATCGCGTGATCGACGACGCGATTACGGCGCATCGCTGTGGCGGCATGCGCGCGGAGTCATGGCGTTTCGATGGTACTTTGCGGCAATATGAGGGCGCAGCAGGCTGGCGCAGCACCCGTCACTTGCGGCCCCCCACCGCCGACGAAGGTCGGCCTTCGCCGACGGGACCTCCCCCCTTCAGGGGGGAGGGTTGGGAGGGGGGCTGACGCCCTCACTTTATCCGAAGAACAACTACTCCCGCCGCGTCCAATCAATCCCCAACACCAGACAGCCGGTCTCGGTTCGGCTGTTGTGGTGAGATCCCGGCTCGTAGATGACATAATCACCCGGCTTCAGGACGGTGCCATCGCTCTCGATCACCTCGCCCTCCAGGATGATATACTCCTCACAGAAGGGATGTTCGTGCGGAATGGTTGCCGTACCCGGCGCCATGCGCAGCAGGTAGGAACCCTGCCGCGTGGTGCGGTCATAGGAGAGGTCGATCGACCACATGTCGGGCTGCACCGGCCCCTCATAGTCGTAGGGACCCATGGGCGCGGTCCGGGTATGGATGATGCGCCTTCCAGGTGTCACGTTCTCATGTGTCTTGGACATGGCTCACTCCGTTTCATGTTTCACACAAGTCCGATCACCGAGACCTGGCGGCCGTAATCCGGCTCGCCCCGCTTGGTCTTGCGGCGATAGCTGAAGAAATCATCCTCCAGCGCGCAGGTGTCGTGGCCGCTGACCGTCACGTCGGCCAAGCCCAGCTGCGTCAGCTGATGGGCGCAATAGCCGGCAAGATCAAAATGAAACTTGCGGCAGGCGTCTGCCCTCTTGGAAGACGGGGGCCCAAAGAAGCGCGCATTGTCCGCATCCTGCGCGATGAAGGGTGTGGGAAACTCGGTGCCGACTTCATAAGATTCCTGCCCGATGCAGGGACCGACCACCGCCACGATATTCTCCCGCCGCGCACCCAGCGTTTCCATCACGCGCACGGTCTCCTGCAGCACGCCGTTGAGAGCCCCCTTCCAGCCGGCATGCGCTGCCCCCACCACGCCCGCCTCGGCGTCGGCAAACAGCACCGGCCCGCAATCGGCGGTGAGCACGCCGAGATTGATGCCGCGCGTTTTGGTGACCAGCCCGTCCACTTCCGGCCGGTTCGATTGATCAAGCGGCGCATCCACCACCAGCACCTTGGCGCTGTGCACCTGATAGGCAGTGCTAAGCGGGCCGTCGATGAGGCCTGCGGCCTTCACTGCACGCGCCCGGTTTTCCAGCACATGTTCGCGGGAATCCGTCGTGCCCAATCCGCAATTGAGCGAGTTGTAGATGCCGTCGCTCACCCCGCCGCGTCGCGTGAGGAACCCATGGCGGATATTCTTGAGGCGCGCCAGCGACTCCACGGTCACGATCATAATCCCGCCAATCCTCCCAGCGCATCGATCTCAAGATCCGGCCCGGCGAGGCCGATCACCTTGAACAGCCTGCCCATTTGTTCGGGCGCAATCAAGCGGTGCACCTGGCGCCGCAGGATCTCCGTGGTGGCAAGGTCCGATCTTTTGGCCAGCATGTCGGCGCGAAGCTCGATGCCGAGTGCGCGCAGGAAGTCACCTTGGGTCGCGGGACCGAACACCAGCGCGCCGGCCTGCCGCGCCGCCTTGATGAGGGCGCCGAAATCGACATGGGCGGTGAGATCGGCGGTGCCCAGTTCTTCGAGCGGCGCGTGATAGCGATGGCTCTTCAAGGCCTGGAATGACTCGCCCAGGCCGCTTGTCCCCGGCCCGTAATCGATGATGAGGGCGGCACCCCGCTCCTGCACCAGCCGCCGCGCGATACCGTCGATGAGGGCGATGGAGGCCGGCGACACCTCGGCGATCTCCCCCGGTTCGGCCAGCGCATGGGCGGGCTGAAGCAGGCCCAATGCCGGCGAAGGTGCGGCGAGGCCGAATTGCAGCGCATCGCCTTGAAGGCCGATGACGCGCTCGCGCCAGCCTTGCGCCGTCATCTCCAGTTGATGGATCGGCAGCGCATCGAACAATTCATTGGCGATGAGGATCATCGGTCCGCTCGGTACATCGCTGAAGGTGGCATGCCAGATGGGCGCGTGCTCGCGCAGCTTTTCGCCCTGCTTGTGCTTCAGCGTGTCGTTGATCTCGATGAGGTTGACCTGTTTTGCGGCGAGGAAATCTGGCGCCACGCGCGCCGCGCGCAAGGCATCGGCCATGAGCGTGCCGCGGCCGGGGCCGATCTCGACCAGATGAAAGTGTGGTGGGCTGCCGAGGCGCTGCCAGGTATCGACGCACCACAGGCCGATAAGCTCGCCGAACATCTGGCTGACTTCCGGCGCCGTGATGAAATCGCCCTCCGGCCCCAGCGGATCATTGTCGCGGTAATAGCCATGACGGCCGGCCAGCGCCTGCTCCATGACGGAAGCGACCGTCAGCGGCCCCTCGCGCGCGATGCGGTCACGGATGCTGCGCTCGACAGGGTGCATGTTTGTCAGGCGTGGACGGGTTTGCGGCCGCGCCAGACCAGATAGAGGCCATAGACCAGCATGGGGACACTCAGCCACTGGCCCCAGGTGGTCTCGACCAGCGTGCCGGTCAGCGTCTCCGGCTCGCGGAACATTTCCGAGAACATGCGCGCACAGGCATAGCCGATCAGGAACACGCCGCTGATCGTGCCGAGCCGCTCGCGGATCTTCTGCTGGTGCGCGAGGATCGCAAGGATCACGAACAGCAGCACGCCTTCGGTCAGCGCCTCATAGAGCTGGCTCGCATGGCGCGGCAGATTGTCGACATGGGGGAAGATCACCGCCCAGGGCACATCGGTCGGCCGTCCGACCAGCTCGCCGTTGATGAAATTGGCGAGACGTCCGAGGCCAAGCCCGATCGGCGTCGCGGCGGCGGCGAGGTCGGCCAGGGCAAAGAACGGAATGCCGGCGCGGCGCGCATAGATGACCATCGCCGCGATGACGCCGATGAGGCCGCCATGGAACGCCATGCCGCCTTGCCACACAAAGAGGATCTCGATGGGATGGCTGAGATAATAGCCGGGGTCCCACAGCAGCACGTGCCCCAGCCTGCCGCCGATGATGGTGCCGAGCGTCGCCCAGGTGATCATGTCCTCGCAATGGCTGGGCTTCACGATGGCCGGCGGCTTCTTGGCGAGATAGACCATGTAGCGCCAGCCCAGCAGGATGCCGGCGATATAGGCCAGCGCATACCAGCGGATCACGATGGGGCCGAGGGCCAGCGCCACCGGATCGAAATTCGGGAAGATGAAATAGCCGGTATCCGGGGTCATGATGGGCACTCTCGTCAGCGGGGCGCGGCTCGGTTATATAAGGCCACAAGCCAACCCCACAAGCTTAGGACGACCATCATGCAGAGCGACAACCGCATTCTCGACGACATGGCCAAGGTGGCGACGGGGACCTTAGGGTCGCTCACGGGCCTCCGGGCGGAAATCGAGGCCAAGGTGCAGCAGCAGCTCGAGCGCTTGCTCGGCCGCATGAACCTGGTCAGCCGCGAGGAGTTCGAGACCATGAAGCAGGTCGCCCAGGAAGCCCGCGCCGAGCAGATCAAGCTCGAACGCCGCCTCCAGGAGATCGAGCGGAAACTCGCCAATATCCCCTGAAAACGCGCCATTATCCCCCCGCTCCGTGACGGAATTTCGCGGTTTGAGACAGAGGCATTAAACTTCGTAAATGTCTCTTGCACTGCACCCGCAAATTTGCGACTCTAAATCTGGTGGGAAAATAACCGATCCTATCAATCCTTAGGGGTCGCGCGCCCCAGCCGGGGCGGCTCCTCACTCGCATTGGAGGGCGCTTTCGATGCAGCTGAACCACGAATCGACCCTGGCCCCGACCGCTAACCCCCTTGATATGATGGAAGAATTGGTCAACGCCAACGAATGGCGCTACGACCGTTCGACCGACGAGGAGATGATCGTCGAATTCACCGGCCAGTGGTGCGAATACCGCATGTTCTTCGTCTGGCAGGAAGATTTGGGCGCCCTCTATTTCTCCTGCCTCTTCGACACCAAGGTCCCGGTCGCCAAACGCGCCGGAGTCGCCGAGTTATTGGCTCATATCAACGAACGCCTGTGGCTCGGCCATTTCGATCTCTGCTCCGACGAAGGCGCGCCGATGTTCCGCCACACGATTCTGCTGCGCGGCACGGCGGGCGTTACCTCGGAACAGCTCGAAGATCTGATGGAAGCCGCGATCCACGAATGCGAACGCTTCTACCCCTCCTTCCAATTCCTGCTGTGGGGCGGTAAGAAGCCGCATGAGGCGGTTGAGGCGGCTTTGCTCGACACGGTGGGCACGGCCTGATCATCATCGACCGCCCGCAAATGTAAGGGGCGGTTCGACATGGCCAAGTTGACACTACCGGGTGCCTTGCTGCTGGTCGGCTGCGGCAAGATGGGCGGTGCCCTGCTGCGCGGCTGGTTGCGCCAGGGGGTCGATCCCAAGCAGGTCTATGTCGTTGATCCGGCACCCAAAGATCTGGACGATGTGCAGTCGGCCGGGGTTCACATCCTGACCAGCCCCGACCAGCTGCCGGGGGGGCTCGAACCCGCCATCATCCTCCTTGCCGTGAAGCCGCAATTCATGGACGAGGCGCTCGGTCATTACAAAAAAATGGCTGGTCCCAAGACGACCTTCCTCTCCATCGCAGCCGGCAAGACGGTCGCCTATTTCAAGAAGATGCTGGGCGAAGACGCGCTCATCGTGCGCTCGATGCCCAATACGCCAGCGGCGGTCAGCCGCGGCATGACCGTGATCTGCCGCGACCCGAAGGTTCCCGCCGATATTCTCGATCTCTGCGGGCAGTTGCTGGCCGCTGTGGGCGAGGTGGCCTGGGTCGATGACGAACAGCTCCTCAACCAGGTGACGGCGGTCTCCGGCGGCGGCCCGGCCTATGTGTTCCTGCTGATCGAAGCGCTGGCGGAAGCCGGCCGGGTCAGCGGTTTGCCGGCCGATCTCGCGATGCAGCTCGCGCGTGCGACGGTGTGCGGGTCGGGCGAACTCGCCCATCAATCAGCTGAATCCGCCACGGCCTTGCGACAGGCAGTGATGAGCCCCAAGGGCACCACGCTGGAAGCGGTCAATGTGCTGATGGCCGAGGACGGCATCCAGCCCTTGATGAACCGCGCCATCGCGGCCGCCACGAAACGCTCGCGCGAGCTGGCCAATTGACCGAGATCGGCAGCGTGGCGCGCGTGCGCGCGGCCCTCATTGCTGCTGGCCTTGCGGGCGAGATCAAGGAATTCGACGCCTCGACCCGCACCGCGGCCGATGCGGCCGCCGCCATCGGCTGCACTGTGGCACAGATCGCCAAGTCACTGGTGTTCCGCGCCAAGGAATCCGGCCGCGCCGTGCTGGTGATCGCTTCCGGCGTCAACCGGGTCGATGAAAGGAAGCTCGGCGCCCGGCTCGGCGAGGCAATTGCCAAGGCCGATGCCGATTTCGTGCGCAAGGAGACCGGCTTTGCCATCGGCGGCGTGGCGCCGATCGGGCACAGTGGCGACGTCGACATCTTCATCGACACCGACCTCGCTGCCTATCCCGAAATCTGGGCAGCCGCCGGCGCCCCCAACGCCGTTTTTCGCCTCACCCTCGCCGAGCTGGTGGCTGTGACGGGCGGGCAGATGGCTGATGTGAAAGCATGACCATGGCACAAGTAACCGACCGCAGCGGCTGGGTGGCACAGGCCGGCACCTACCGCGCATTCCCATCGCTCAGCGGCGACCACAAGACCGATTGGCTGGTGATCGGCGGCGGGTTCACAGGCCTTGCCGCGGCACGGCGGCTGGCGGAACTGCGCCCCGAGGCGCGCATCATGCTGATCGATCGACAGCTTCTGGGGCAGGGTGCCAGCGGCCGCAATTCCGGCTTCAGCGTCGCCATGGAAATGCCCAATCCAAGCGATCTCAAATCGGTGGCGGGACGTGCCGACTATCAGGCGCAATGGAACGTCCACCGCGCCGCAGGGGCCGAAGTCAAGCGGCTGGTGGAATCGCTCGGGATCGAGTGCGATTACGATCCCAACGGCTATTTCTTCGCGGTGCGCGAGGAGAGCAAGTTTGCCAGGCGCGCAGCGATCGCGCAGGCGATCAACAGCCTGGGTGGCGAAGCGCGGGTTCTGGGTGCCGATGAACTGCAGGCTCGGCTGGGGATCTCGTTCTATCGCCACGGCTTGTGGATCGGCGCCGGCAATGCCTTGCTGCAGCCGGCGCGTTTCGCCAAGGGGTTGATCGACCACCTGCCGCCGCAGATCGAGGTCTACGAGAACACCGATGCGGTGAAACTGTCACCACGCGCCGGCGGCGGCGCCCTGGTTGCGCTGCCCAAGGGCTCGATCGACGCAGCGCATGTGATCGTCGGTCTCAATGCCTTCATGCCGCGGCTGGGATTGAAGCGGAACCAGGTGTTTCCGATATCGCTCACCGCCAGCCTGACACGGCCGCTCAGTGAAGAGGAAGAGGCACAAATCGGCCGCGCCTTGCCCTGGGGCACGCTCTGTCCGATCGAAGGTGGCGCCACCGTGCGCCTCACGGCGGACCGACGCATCCTGATGCGCAATACGGCGGAATATGAACCGGCGGGCATCAGTGCTGCCATGCTGGGCAAGCGCCGCGCCTGGCATGAAATGGGCCTCAAGCATCGCTTTCCGTTCCTCGGATCCGATGCGATCGAGCACACCTGGTCAGGCCATATGTGTGCCAGCCGCAACGGCCGCTTCGTGTTCGAGGAAGTGGGAGCGGGCATGTTCGCAGCCGGCTGCTATAACGGCGCCGGCGTTGCGCGCGGGACGCTGCTCGGGAAACTGATGGCAGAATATGCCAGCGGTGCGACCTCGCCGCTGATCGAGACCGCGCTGGCGCAGGAACAGCCGGCCTGGGTGCCGAGCGGCCCGTTCTTCACCTTGGGCGCCAAAATCCGTCTCGCCCATGAGCTGCGGCGGGCAAAGTCGGAACACTGACGCCCTCTCATCAGCTATGCAGGTCACTTGGCAACAGAGCTTCTAGGCCATGCCGGCAGCATGACGTAGACGGTGGTACCCTTGCCGAGCTCGCTTTCGATGTCGATTGTACCTGACATCGCGTCGATGAGGGACTTACAGATGGCAAGGCCGAGACCGACGCCGCCCTCATCCCTGACAAATGGATCGGACACCTGAACGAAGGGTTTCAGGACATCGGTCAGCCGCCCTGCGGGGATGCCGCGACCATAATCGCGGACATAGAAGGCGACTCCGATCGGCCTCACGATACTGCCGATCTCGATCGTTCCGCCGGCACTGGAGAACTTGATGCTGTTGGAGACAAGGTTGGTCAGAATCTGTGACACGGCGCGCAGATCCGCCGAGAAGAAAAGTGGCGATGCCGGCTCGTTGAATTGCAGGATGACACCCTTCTTTGCTGCATTGACGCCAAGTGTGTTGGCAATGGGCAGCCAGGCGTCGGCCAGCGGCAGGCGCTAAATCCTGAGATCGCGCTTGCCGGATTCGATGCGCGACAGGTCGAGGATGCCATTGACATGGTTCAGCAGCAGGGTACCGCTCTGGTGGATATCCCTGATGTACTGAGCGTAGGTCGGATTGCCGATCGGGCCGATGAGTTCGTGTTCCATGAGCTCGGAGAAGCCGATGATGGCGTTGAGCGGTGTCCGCAACTCATGACTCATGATCGCCAGAAAGCTTGATTTGGCAAGGTTGGCCTCCTCGGCCTCCTCCACGGCGCGCTCGCGGTCATTCAGCAGGCGCAGCAGTTCCTGTTCCGCCTTCTGCGTTTCCGTCATGTCGCGCATGATGGCGGTCATGGTCGATCGACCGGATACTGAAACACGCGAGAGAATCGTGGAGAGCGGTATGATCCGGCCATCGGCGGCACGGCCGCTCACGGTCCGCCAGTTCCCCATTTCACGATTGACACTGTCGGCCGTCAGGAACGACTGCATGTGGGCGCTATGGAGGGCGGCCAAGGGCGGTGGGATGAGCTGGTCGAGGGTCTCCCCGATCATTGCCTCGGCCTTGTAGCCGAAGATCCGTTCCGCCTCACGATTGAACGAGATGATGCGCAGATCCTCGCTCACGGTGACGATGCCGATGGCTGCCGTGTCGAGGATGGCCGCCAGGCGCTTTTCACTCTCGATCAGGCGGCGCGACGCCGTGGCAATTTCCGTCTCCGCCTTCTTGAGGCTGCTGATATCGACCATCACCCCGCGCAGGAGCGGGGCGTGGCCTTCCCGGGCGATGCTGGATACCACTTCGTGGATCCAGATGATGTCGCCCTTAGCATCGATCATGCGGTAGGTCGATTCATAGGATTGGGCGGCGGCGCTGGCGACACAATGCTGTGCGATCGCCTGGGCGGCATCTTCCGGATGGAGGTGCCGCTCCCAGAACAGGGGCTCGATCATCCATTGTTCCGGCGTATAGCCAAGCAATCGTTGAGCGCTGTCGCTGACATAGGTGATGAGATTGCGACTGAGATCAGCTTCCCAGACGATACCGTCGATACTGGAGATGAGGTCGCGATAGTTCTGCTCGGAGGCACGCTGCTCCCGTTCTCTCTGCTTCAGCGCCGTAATATCGCGCACCACGCCCAGCAACCGCCGCCGGCGCTCCATTTCGCTGGTGAAGGTCCTGCCGATGACGCGCAGCCAACGCTCGTTGCCGTCGCCAACCGGTTTGCGGAACTCCACTTCGCACAATTCTGCAGTGACGGACACTTGTTCAAAGGCTGCTTCGACCTTGGCGCGATCCGCTGCGTGCACACTAGGCAGAAAGTCGCGGAAACTTTCGGCGACCAGTCGGGGGGCCGCGTCAGATAGCCACCCGACATGATCCTTGCAGATGATCTGCCCGGTTTCAGCATCGATTTCCCAGGAACCCAGTTCGGCCGCCGCCAGCGCCAGGCGCAGACGTTCTTCGCTTTCATACACAGCAAAATCGCTGCTGCGGCGGTGGAGGGCCATGGTGATGGTGGCGTGCAGTTCCCGCTCGGAGAAAGGCTTCACCAGGAAACCATAGGGTTTCGTCGTCCGGGCGCGGTCGAGCGTCGCATCTTCCGAATAGGCCGTGAGATAGATGACCGGCAGCATCAGACCGGGTGGTATGCGGGCCGCTGTCTCGATGCCGTCGATGTCACCGTCGATGTGAATGTCCATGAGGACCACGTCCGGCTTCTGCTCAACGATGCAGCGCAAGGCATCGGCACCCGTGGAGACGATCGTCGTTGCGTCGTAGCCAAGACGGGTGAGTGTTCGGCACAGGTTGAGTGCCACGATCCGCTCATCCTCGACCACAATGACTCTAGGTGCGTTCATGCGTCTACCTCGTCAGCCGGTCAAGGGAAAGCGTATGGCAAAGCGGGTCGGATTGCCATGGCTGATCGACAGCGTGCCCTGCAATTGATCCGTGAGCAGCGTCACCAGTTGCAGGCCGAGCGTCGTCGATGTCCTGGGGTCGAGCCCGGCCGGCAGGCCGACGCCGTCATCGCTGACGGCAAGCACGAGCTGCCCGTCAGGGCTTTCTGTCAGTTCGACCTGCAATTGCCCGTGCCGCCCGTCGGGGAAAGCGTGCTTGAGGGCGTTGGAAATAAGTTCATTCACGATAAGGCCGCAAGGAATTGCGGCATTGATCGGCAGATGGATGCCGTCGGCCGCGACGTGGAGAACGACCCTCTCTGCGTTGACGGTGTAGGAGGAGACCAGCATGGGGACGAAAGAATCCAGGAACGTGCCGAATTCGACCTTGGCGAAATCCTTGGACTGGTACAGCGTCTGATGGATGAGGGCCATCGAGCGGATGCGGTTCTGGCTGTCACGCAGCATGGCAATGACGCTGGCATCGCTGATCTGCGCTGATTGCAAATCCAGGAGGCTGTGCACGATCTGCAGATTGTTCTTCACGCGGTGATGGATCTCTCCCAGCAGCACATCCTTTTCCTGCAGTGCCAGTTCGATGCTGCGTTCCTTCTGCTTGCGGTCGGAAATGTCGACGATAGCGGAGAGCACCATGATTCCGTCCTCGGTCTCGATCGGGTTCAGGCCGATCTCAACGGGAAACTCGCTGCCATCCTTGCGGCGGGCGAAGAGATCGCGTCCGGCGCCCATGGGACGTGCCTTGGTGTCGGCAAAGAAGGCCTGACGCAGGCCTGGATGATGATTGCGAAACCGATCCGGGACCAGCATTTCAACCGGCTGTCCCAGCAGCTCGGCGCGGGCATAGCCGAACACGCGCTCGGCCTGCGCGTTGACCATCTCGATATGACCGCGGGCATTGATCATGACCATGGCATTGGGCGCTGCCTCGACCACACGGCGGAATCGTTCCTCGAGATGCTTGCGTTCGGAAATATCGACGATGGCCGAGAGCACCATCGGCCCTTCCTCGGTCTCGATCGGATTGAGGCCGATCTCGACCGGAAATTCGGTGCCATCGGCGCGCAGGCCGAAGAGATCGCGCCCGATGCCCATCGGTCGCGATTGCGGATCGGTGAAGAAAGACTGGCGCAGACCCGGGTGATGAACTCGGAAGCGGGCCGGCAGCAACATTTCGACCGGTTGGCCGATCATCGCCTCACGGGCATAGCCGAAGACGCGCTCGGCCTGCAGGTTGACCATCTCGATGCGGCCGGCCGCATTGATCATCACCATCGCGCTGGGGGATGCTTCAACGACACGGCGGAAGCGCGAATCGCCATCCGCCGAGAGAGCTCGCAATTCCGACAATGCGTCTTCTCCTGCGCGGCAAGCTGCCGTCCGAAAGCACGATCTGAATAGTGCCGCGCAAATCGAGATATCTGCAAGCGGAGATACCGTGAGGAATGAATTCTACAACTGTAAGATTGCGGTCGGGTTTTTTACCTAGGCGGTCTCATTGATGCAGTGCAAGGACACGTGCCACGTTCGGCCGCTGTGACATGCGATTGCGATGATCCAGAATTCGGGGAAATTGCCCCGGGTCGACGCCATCATCTTCGAGCCAGGTGGCGAGTGTGTAGAGATAGGGATCGCAGATCGAGAAAGTCCCACCCATCACCCAGGGCCCCTTGAACATCTCGGCCTCGATGAGCGCAAAACAATCCCGCACATTCCCGGGCACCTTGCGCGCCATGTCGGCAAACGTCGCCGGATCGTCGGCCCAGCGATAGCCCCGCATGCGATGTGCATGTGCAACATGGACAGTCGAGCAGAGATAGCTGTTGAAAGCCTGGATGCGGCCAAGCTCGAATGGATCGTCAAGCGGTGCCAGTCCTGCCGCCGGATGCGTCTGGGCGACATAGAACAGGATGGCCGGCGTCTCGGTGAGAATGCCGCGATCCGTCACCAGAGCAGGGACGCGACCCTTGGGGTTGATCCTGAGATAGTCCGGTTGACGCTGCTCCTGGCGGGCAAAGTCGACGCGTACGGCTTCAAAGGCGGCACCCGCTTCAGCCAGGGCGAGGTGCGAGGCGAGGGCGCAGGATTGCGGGGAATAGAACAGTTTCAACATGACTGGCTCCGCTGCCGGGATGGGCTTTTTAGGGATGTAGAGGCGGTGGCAGGTTAGCAGCGCACTGCCGACCGCGACAATGCTCGACAGGACCCCGGCACTTTCCTAGAGTTCAGCCACTCCCGATTTCATCTGCAGGTGCGCCCGTGAAAATGCCCGGCCCGGATCATCCCATCACTATCACGCCGACGGCGGGCCGGGTCGTGGTGAAGGCCGGCGGCAAGGTGATTGCCGACAGCCGCAGGGCGCTGACGCTGCTGGAGGGAAGCTATCCGCCGGTGCAGTATATCCCACGCGAAGACGCGCAGATGGGTGCGCTTGTCCGCAGCGCCCAGCAGACGCATTGCCCCTATAAGGGCGATGCCAGCTATTACGGCATCGGTCACGACGGTAATGTGGTGTGGAGCTATGAACAGCCTTTCCCGGCGGTGGCGGCGATTGCGGGGCACCTCGCCTTCTATCCGAACAAGGTTGATTCCATCGAGATTGAGCCTTAAGCGAAAGTCCACCAGCAGTCGATTCCAGGGGAAAGATCGCGGCCATGGCCGAAACGCACAATTCACTCAAGAAGCCGGTCACGATTTTCGGGCCCGATTTTCCGTTTCCGTTCGACGATTGGATCAAGCATCCGGCGGGTATCGGCGCGATCCCGGCGGAAAAGCACGGCACCGAGGTGGCGGTCATCGGTGCTGGCATTTCGGGCCTCGTTTCCGCCTATGAGCTGATGAAGCTGGGGCTGAAGCCGGTCGTCTATGAAGCCTCGCAACTGGGTGGCCGCCTGCGTTCGCAGCCCTTCGAGGGGGCGCCCGCAGGCATCATCGCCGAACTGGGCGGCATGCGCTTTCCGGTCTCCTCGACCGCCTTCTATCACTATGTCGACCGGCTGGGCCTTAAATCGCGTCCCTTTCCCAATCCACTGACCGATGCCGCCGGCAGCACGGTGATCAATCTTGAGGGCGAGACCTATTACGCCCGGACGCTCGCCGATCTGCCGGTGATGTTCCGCGAAGTGGCCGACGCCTATCACGCGGCACTCGAGGAACATGCGCATTATTCGGCGCTGCAGCAGGCGATCCGCGACCGCGATGTCAGAACTGTGAAGGCGATCTGGGATCCGCTGGTGAAGGAGTGGGACGAGCGCACCTTCTATGATTTCGTGACGCGCTCCTCGGCCTTTGCGAAACTGAGCTTCCGCCACCGCGAGGTGTTCGGCCAGGTGGGTTTCGGCACCGGCGGCTGGGATTCCGACTTTCCCAATTCGATGCTGGAGATCCTGCGCGTCAACGTCACCGAATGCGACGATCACCAGCGCTTCATCGTGGGTGGCGTCGAACAGGTGCCGCAGGGCCTGTGGCGCCGCGCGCCGGAACGCCTCCAGCATTGGCCCAAGGGCACGTCGCTCTCGTCACTGCATGGCGGGGCGCCGCTGCCGGGTGTGACACATATCAAGAGGCGTGCGGACCAGCGCTTCGATATCACCGATCGCTGGGGCCGCACCCGGACCTATGACGCGGTGGTCTCCACCTGCCAGAGCTGGCTGCTCACCACCAGCATCGATACTGATGAATCGGTCTTTTCGCAGAAGATCTGGATGGCGCTGGACCGTACGCGCTACATGCAATCCTCGAAGACCTTCGTCATGGTCGACCGGCCGTTCTGGAAGGACAAGGACCCGGTCACGGGGCGCGATGTCATGAGCATGACGCTCACCGACCGGCTGACGCGCGGGACCTATCTGTTCGACAATGGGCCGGACAAGCCCGGCGTCATCTGCCTTACCTATAGCTGGATGTCCGATGCGCTGAAGATGCTGCCGCTGCCCGTCGATCGCCGGGTGGAGCTGGCCCTGTCGGCACTCGCGAAGATCTATCCCAGGGTCAATATCGCCGAACATATCATCGGCGACCCGATCACGGTCTCTTGGGAAGCGGACCCGCACTTCCTGGGTGCCTTCAAGGGCGCCCTGCCGGGGCATTACCGCTACAACCACCGCATGTTCGGCCATTTCATGCAGAAGGACATGCCGCCATCCGAGCGCGGCATCTTCATGGCCGGCGACGACGTAGCGTGGATTCCGGCCTGGGTCGAGGGCGCGGTGCAGACGGCACTCAACGCCGTCTGGGGCGTCATGACCCATTTCGGCGGGCATACATTCCCCGACAATCCGGGGCCGGGCGACGTCTATCACGAGATCGGGCCCGTGGCGCTCGGGGATTGAGAATCGGGGGATTGAGGCAGCTTGCGGCCGCGGCATCCAAACCTATATCATCGCCGTATAGAATCCTGGGTAATGGGAGGCGATGATGGCCAAGACCAGTCGAACAACCAGGAAGACAACAGCCAAGCCAAAATCGGCGACGAAGAAAAAGCCTGCCGCGCGCAAGGCGGCAGCCGCCGGTGACAATGCGGCGCGGCTGCGGGCAGCGCTCCTTCATCTCATCGCAACGCACGGCTGGCGCGATTTGTCGCTGGCGGCGATTGCCGAGGAAGCCGGGCTCGACATGGAAGCGGCCCATGACATCTACCCGACCAAGGGCGCCCTGCTGCTGGGTCTTGCGCGCGAAACCGACAATGACATCCTGCGGTCGCTGAAATACGACCCGCTGGAGGGCGATGCCAAGGACCGGCTGTTCGATCTCCTGATGCGGCGCTTCGATCATCTGCAGCAGAGCCGCGATGCCTATCTCACCCTGCTGCGCGAACTGCCGCAGACGCCGTTCGAGGCGGCCTGTCTCAGCCGGCAATTGCGTCGCTCGATGGGGCTGATGCTGGAAACGGCGGGGATCAGCGCTTCCGGCCTCAAGGGGCTGCTGCGGCTCCAAGGGCTGATGGCGATCTATCTTGCCGGCCTCAATGCCTGGCGGCGCGACGACAGCGCGGATCTCGCCAAAACCATGGCCGAGATCGACAAGCGCCTCGGCCAGGCGGTCAGGATCACTGAGATGTTCGCGGCGCGGACGACGGCTGCCTGATCTTTACGCGCTGGGGCCGCCCCAATGGCCGATGCAATCGCCGCGCTCGACGCGGCCCATGGCGCGTTGGCACACGACGAGGCCGCCCTTGATCGCCTGAACCGGCGTCGGGGCAAGACCCGGCGTTTCCGGATGATGGATGAGAGCGACCCGCGCGCCGTCGGCGATGCGATCGCCCAGCGCCACCAAATGTTCCAGCACGCCGCCATCCATCGCATACGCGAACTGGTTGGCCTTGACTGGCAGCACCAGCGTTTCGGCAGGTGCCGGCGCATGGTCGAGGCTGCCGGCATAGGCGCCCATCGCGCGCATGATGCGCAGGATGCCCCAATAGGCGATGTCGGCATAGGCGCCGGTCAGCCTGCCGCCACCGCCGAGCTCCGCGCCGATCGAGGCGATGCCGAGGCGCGTGGCCGCGGCGGAGATATAGCGGCCCTCTTTGTCTTCGTCGAAGGTGATCTGGTAGGGAGCGCCGAACAGGCGGCAGAGTTCGGCGATGCGCGCCTGCGGCATGACGCAATTGGCCGCCCAATCCGGCATCACGCACGGCAGGTAGAACAGGGATGAGCCGCCGGAATGCATGTCGATATGGAGATCCGTGCCCGGCATCAGCACGGTCTCGATGTAATGGGCGATGATCTGGGTCGGTGTGCCGGCCGGATCGCCCGGGAAGCTGCGGTTGAGGTTGACATCGTCGATCGGTGAGACGCGCAGGCCCGCCACCCCGGCCGGGAAATTGGCCATCGGCAGGATGATGATGCGGCCGCGCACATCCTTGACGTCGATATCCTGGATGAGGCGCGACAGGGCGATCTGGCCCTCATATTCGTCGCCATGGACGCCGGCGGAGAGGAACATCACCGGGCCGTCGCCATTGCGGATGCAGGCGATCGGGACAGGGATCCAGCCATAGGCCGAGCGATGCACCGAAT
>NZ_CAMDRA010000056.1 GCF_945906275.1 Dongia mobilis | reverse complement strand
ACCAACGGTCCTCTCAAGGATTGGTACAATTCTCTGCTACAGCGCGGCAAAAGAAAGAAAGTCGCTCTTACCGCCCTCATGCGCAAAATGATCGTCATCCTCAATGCGCGCCTCAGAGACGACCTCAAAGCACAACAGAGTTGATGACGTTGGGGGGCGGTGCGGTGCTTCTCCTCCCACCTTCAGGGGGGAGGTCGGGAGGGGGGCGGTGTCGGTTCCGCTCCCACACAATCATCGCTGAGGCCCCCCACCTAACCTCCCCCCTGAAGGTGGGAGGGACTGCACCGAGGGTGTAATTTCACCGTCATGCCCGGGCATCCACGACTGGGCCAAATGCGATGACCTCCCCTGAAGGGAGCGGGATTTTCGCGCGGCGTTCTATGCCGTCAGGCTGATGTGCCGGGCTTGTTTGGAGCCGCGTTCATCGACGCCTCCCAGAGGGCTGTGCGGTTTCTGCCGCCGGCCTTGGCGGCATAGAGCGCCTTGTCGGCGCGGTCGATGGAAAGTTCCACCGGTATGTCGGGATCCAGGAGGGTCAGCCCGAACGACGTCGTCACGTGAAAGACTCCCTCGCTCTCCGCTTCATGCGGCATGGCCCCGAGTTCCGCGCGCAACCGGTCAATGACATTGTAGCCCGTCTGCAGGTCGGTGTCGGGCAGATAGATCAGGAACTCCTCGCCGCCAAATCGGAACACCTTGTCGTAAGGGCGCAGATGCCCCATCACATAGCCAGCCACGCTGGCCAGCACCTTGTCGCCGACGAGGTGGCCGTATGTGTCATTGACCACCTTGAAGTGATCCAGATCCATCATCACGATCACGCAGGGATGCACCTTGCGCTTGACCAGTTCCTGTTCCTCGCGGAGTCTGGTCAGCATGCCGATGCGGCTGGGCGTGCCCGTCAGCGGATCCAGATTATAAAGCGCATCCTTGAGTTCATGCTGCGCGGTGGCGATTTCCAGGCGCAGGCGCTTGAGCGCGGACACGAACCGTTCGTAATCCTCCATCAGGATCGGCGCGCCATCGACGGCCGACCGCAGAAGATGCGCTGCCGCCTGGTGCATGTGTTGATGCTCGATCCCGATCTCCACGAAGCCGGGATTGTTTTCGAAGGCGACGCCAGCGGCGTTGTAATACCATTGGCCAAAGCGGCACAGGCGATGCGCATCGTCACCGATATCTCGCCGATCCGGCGGCAGGCGACAGATCAAGGTACTGTTCAGCAGCTCGGCCCATTGCTCGTGATTGTAGGATGCCTGCTCGAGTTCCTTCAGCGCCGCCCGCATTTCCTCATTGGAGATGTTGGGTATCATCGCTTCCTCTTGTGTCCGGGAGATGCCGGTCGATCCCGCCATCAGGACCACATACCCACGGCGCGATTTGGGTTGAAATCAGTTTCTCATATCCTCGGAAATCGTTCGACGGCGAAATCTCCTCCATTGACCATCCGCGCCGGGCCGAAGGGTTGATCCACATCAACGCATTGAAACCGGGACGGGGTACGCTTTTTCTTAAGCTGCGATAGGAGGTATCCATGCGCGCTTTGATGATCGGCGCTTTCGTCGCCGCCATGCTCACCGCCTCGCCCGCCATCGCCCAGCAGGCCATGCCGCAGAATTGTCCCCAGATGGATGGCGGCATGATGGATGGCGGCATGATGCAGGGTGGCATGATGCACGGGAGCCGGCATATCGAGGGGCAACTCGCCTTCCTCAAAGCCGAGCTCAGGATCACCGACGCCCAGGCACCGCAATGGAACGCCTATGCCGAGGCGCGCCGCGCCAATGCCAAGCGCATGCATGAGCTCGTGAGCGACATGATGCAGGACGGCATGATGTGTCCGGGCCAGGGACAAGGCCAAGGCCAAGGCCAAGGTATGGGCCAGGGCATGATGAACCAGGGCGGGATGATGATGCATCCGGGCGCGACCCTGCCCTTGCCCGAGCATCTCGCCCTCATGGAGCAGCATATGGCGGCGCATATGGAGATGCTGCAGGCGATCAAGGAACCGACGCTGGATCTCTATGGTGTGCTCACCCCGGAGCAGAAGCAGCTCGCCGACGAGTTGCTGATGGGACATAGCGGCATGATGTGACGCGCGTGCCGAGCCGATCGTTTCTGATTCTGTCGCCCGTGAGCGGCGGCAGCTTCAGGACGCGCTAGTCGCTGAATTCCTCCTCATAGTCGTCGCCGATCATTGACCATCTGAACGGCCCGGAACCCTGCAGGCCGGCGAAGCGTCCCGTGCCGCTTTCCATGCGCCATGTTCCGGTGCCGGCAAAACGATCGGGACCGTTCGCCGTCTCGCTCCGACCCACGAAGGTTTGCGTCGAGACGGACCCGTCTGCCAGGAGAATGATCGCATTGCCGCTGAAGGCGCCCGGATCTTCGATCGTGCCGACGATCTCACAGCCGATGTAGGTGCCGCGTTCGCCACTCGCAAACGCGACCTGCCCACTGAAGAGGGCCGCATCGAGCGAGCGCCCCGGCTGCCCCGCAATCCCCTGCGCCTGATGCCAGATGATGCGCGATGCCTTGCTGCCTTTCAGGAAGTCATGCTTGGCCATGCCGTCCCCCCCCTTGATGCACGGGTGGATCGACCCCACCCACCAGCGATGATTTTTCGATTAGACGCCCGGCACGATCCGGGGGTCAATGCCGCGGCCCCGACCATCACGCCAAGCGAGGTTTAGTTGCCGGTCTCTGATATCCGGGGCATGACGGCGCGCGCGCGATCGGGCAGAGTGGCTGCTTCGCCACCCCCCGGAGGGAGCCTTCATGCTGTTCATGGTGATCGAGCGGTTCGCCGACAATGACATGGTGCCGGTCTATCGCCGCGTGCGCGATGCGGGGCGCGCGCTGCCCGCGGGCTTGCGCTATGTCGACAGCTGGGTCGAGCCCAATTTCGCGCGCTGCTTCCAGCTGATGGAAACCGACGATCTCAGGCTGCTGCAGGAATGGGTGCTGTCCTGGCGCGGCTGCGGCGTCACCTTCGAGATCGTGCCGGTGGTCAGCAGCGCCGAGACGCGCGCCGTGGTGGCACCGTTCCTGGACATGTGAGGTGGTGAGAGAGACCCGTCACTAGCGGCCCCCCTCCCTACCTCCCCCCTGAAGGGGGGAGGAGTGCCAGCGAGGTATTGGTGCGAACTCGGTGAAAAGGCCTCCCACCGACAGGGGGGAGGTAGGGAGGGGGGCTACAGCGCCGCCGCTTATGCCTTCTTGAGGAACTCGGTCCGCAGCACCAGGCCCTTCACCTTGAGGTCCTTGATGAGGGTCACGGAATCGCCGTCCGCGAGGATGGTGCCGTTGCTGTCCTTGACGTCTTCCATGATGCTTTCCCGCAATGTCCGTGTGGTGATGTTGGCGGGGTTATAGCGTCGATGGCGACCCGCGTACAAGCTTCGCGGTGCCTCCGGGGGCGGGCTTGTCTATTTCCCCGGTGCGCGTTCGCGCTCGGGGACCGGTTCAAGGCCCTGCGCCACCTTCCTGCGGCCGAACCAGGCGGCGATGTCGGCGCGGCTGAGCGTACCCTGCCAGTCGGCCGCGCGCGCGATCTCGGGCCGGTCGGGATAGAGCGCCAGCAGGCAGGTGTCGATCAGCCTGCCATCGCGCGCAAATGGCAGGATCAGGCGGTGATAGCCGATGGTCCGCAGCACCAGCCAGTAGCGCGCATGGCGGTAATGCGGCCGCCGCGTCTCGACCACGCTGCGATAGGCCTGGATCGCCTCGCGCCGCACGCGGCGGGAGTAGAGCTCGTCGACATAGCGCCCGGTGAGCTCGTGGCCGATGAGCTCGGTGAGGCTGGTGCCGACCAGCCGGTAGCGGAGGCGGAACGGGTTGCGCTCGATCTCGACGATGGCGAGATGGCCGAGCCAGGGGCGCAGGGCCTCCGGGCGGATCTCGCTTCGGTCCGGCACGCCGCCCGAAGCGACCGCCCCCGCCTCGACCGCCCAGGCCAGCCACAGCTGATAGAGGCGTGCCAGGCCCGGATGGCCGATGGTGGCGGCGATCGCCTCGGCGTCCAGCGCCGGCGCCGCGGGCAGCAACAGGCCCGGCCGCGCGAAGGGCAGGATCTTGGCCGTGGGCAGGATCTTCGACGGCATCGCGGTGCGCGCGGGCCTGCCGCCGGTAAAACCCCAAAGCTGTGACCAGGGGGCCGGCGCGGTGACTTTGCGGCAATGAAAAGGCCGGGCAATGAAAAGGCCGGGCATCGCTGCCCGGCCTTTGCGTCGTTGATGCCGACGGAGCTTTACGCGCCGGTCGAGGCGTCGCTGCGGCGGTCGGTGTAGATGTAGAGGGGCTTGGCCTTGCCATCGACCACTTCGCGGCTGATGACGATGGCTTCGACACCGTCGAGGCCGGGGAGTTCGAACATGGATTCAAGGAGGATCGATTCCATGATCGAGCGCAGGCCGCGGGCGCCGGTCTTCCGGGCTATGGCACGGCGCGCGATGGCACCCAGCGCATCCTCGGCAAATTCCAGGCGCACATCTTCCATTTCAAAGAGGCGCTGATACTGCTTCACGAGCGCGTTCTTGGGCTCGGTCAGGATCTTGATCAAGGCCGGCTCGTCGAGATCCTCGAGCGTCGCCACGACCGGCAGACGACCGACGAATTCGGGGATGAGGCCGAACTTCAACAGATCCTCGGGCTCGACCTCCTTCAGGATCTCGCCGGTGCCGCGTTCATCGGGGCCACGCACATCGGCACCAAAGCCGATCGCCGAACCCGACCGGCCGCGCGCGCCGATGATGCGCTCAAGCCCGGCGAAAGCGCCGCCGCAGATGAAGAGGATGTTGGTGGTGTCGACCTGGAGGAATTCCTGCTGCGGATGCTTGCGGCCACCCTGCGGGGGAACCGAGGCAACCGTGCCTTCCATGATCTTCAGGAGCGCCTGCTGGACGCCCTCGCCCGAGACATCGCGGGTGATCGAGGGATTGTCCGACTTGCGGCTGATCTTGTCGACTTCGTCGATATAGACGATGCCGCGCTGGGCGCGTTCGACATTGTAATCGGCCGATTGCAGCAGCTTCAGGATGATGTTCTCGACATCCTCGCCGACATAGCCGGCCTCGGTGAGCGTCGTCGCATCCGCCATGGTGAAGGGCACGTCGATAATGCGTGCCAAAGTTTGCGCAAGCAAAGTCTTGCCACAGCCCGTGGGGCCGACCAGCAGGATGTTCGACTTTGCCAATTCGACGTCGTTGTTCTTGCCGAGATGGGCGAGGCGCTTGTAGTGGTTGTGGACCGCCACGGAGAGGATGCGCTTGGCGTGGGCCTGACCGATCACGTAATCGTCGAGGACCTTGCAGATGTCCTTGGGGCTGGGCACGCCGTCGCGGGACTTGACCAGGGTGGTCTTGTGTTCCTCGCGGATGATGTCCATGCACAGTTCGACGCATTCGTCGCAGATGAACACCGTCGGACCGGCGATGAGCTTGCGCACTTCGTGCTGCGACTTGCCGCAGAACGAGCAATAGAGGGTATTTTTGGAATCACCGCTGGCGGACTTGTTCATTTCCGATCCATTCGAGCTTCGGGTGGCCTTGATTCAGTTGGCTGAATCGCCCCGTTCTTGTTCAATCTAGCCCCCCGGTTCGACCCAGTACAACGTGTTTCTGGCAATGCGGTGGCTCTCTGGTACAGGCCGGGAACAAACCAGCACCCGGTGGCACAATGTTCGAGCCTATTGTAGCTGGCCTTCGTCCATAAAAGGTTAAGGTCCGGACCGTCCTCCGCCGACGATCCGGACCCTGAACATCACGAGAACATGAGCCGCGCCAGCGGTGTCAGTCTTAGCGCTCAGGCCTTGTCCTTGAGGTCGGCCGGGATCGGGCGTTCGCTGACGACCACGTCGATGAGGCCGAATTCCTTGGCCTCCTCCGGGGTCATGTAGCGATCGCGTTCCATCGCGTTCTCGATGGTGGCAAGGTCCTGGCCGGTGTGGCGGACATAGATCTTGTTCAGCCGGTCGCGCGTGCGCAGGATTTCCTTGGCGTGGATCTCGATATCCGTCGCCTGGCCCTGATAGCCGCCCGAGGGCTGGTGGATCATGATGTTGGAATGCGGCAGGCTGAAGCGCTTGTCCTTGGCGCCGGCCGTCAGCAGCAGCGAACCCGCCGATGCCGCTAGACCGATGCACACGGTCGACACTTCGGGGCGGATATACTGCATGGTGTCGTACATCGCGAGGCCCGACGAGACGACGCCGCCCGGCGAGTTGATGTAGATCGAGATTTCCTTGTTCGGATTCTCCGATTCGAGGAACAGCAGCTGGGCGCAGACAACGCTCGCCATGCCGTCATTGACCGGGCCGACCAGGAAGATGATGCGCTCCTTGAGGAGGCGCGAATAGATATCGTAGGAGCGTTCACCGCGATTGGTCTGCTCGACCACCATCGGCACGAGGTAGTTGTTGTAGATCTCGACGGGATCTCTGTCTCTCATCTTCCACTCTCAAGATATGGCCAAGCGGCCATCCGCGGCGCGAATGGCGACTCACCCAACTGCTTAAAGCGCGATCTTAGCGAGCGGAGGGATTCTGGCAATTCGTTCTGACGGATTCGCCAGAACGAATTGCCATCTCGCAGTCACTTAGTCGCGGCGGCCTTTGAGCTCCGCCTCGCCTTCGGCAGCGAATGCCTCGGGCGAAATCTTGCGTTCTGACACCTTGGCGCGCTCGAGGATGTAGTCGACGACCTTTTCCTCATAAAGCGGCGCGCGCAGCTGGTTCAAGGCTTCCGGCGAACGCTGGTAGTATTCGATCACCTGCTGCTGCTGACCGGGATAACGCTGCGCTTCCTGGATGAGCGCGCGGCTCAATTCCTCGTTCGGCACCTGGATATTGTTCTGACGGCCGACTTCGGAGAGCAGGAGGCCCAGTTTCACGCGGCGCTCGGCGATGTCGCGATATTCCTTCTTCAGCTCGTCTTCCGACTTGCCCTTGTCTTCCTCGTCGAGACGGTCGGCCTTGAGGTCGGCTTCGATCTGCTGCCAGATGGCGCCGAACTCGGCTTCGACCAAGGTCTCAGGCAAGTTGAAGTTGTGATTGTCGGCGAGGATGTCAAGGAGCTTGCGCTTCACGCGGGCGCGCGCCACGGCGCCATATTCCTTTTCGATACGCTCGCGCGCCTGCTTCTTCAGCTCGGCCAGGTCCGGGAGGCCCAGCGACTTCGCCAGTTCGTCATCGACCGGCACGTCCTTCAGGCGGCGGACTTCCTGCACGGTGACGCCGAAGCTTGCTTCCTTGCCGGCGAGTTCGGCATTGCCGTATTCGGCCGGGAAAGTGACCTTCACGGTCTTCTTGTCGCCCTTCTTGGCGCCGACCAGTTGCTCTTCGAAGCCGGGGATGAAGCTGCCCGAACCCAGTTCGAGATAATGGCCATCGGCCTTGCCGCCTTCGAACTCGACGCCGTCGATCGAACCCACGAAGTCGATGACGGCGATGTCGCCATTGGCCGCGGCGACGTCGTCAGCCACCGGTTCGGACGCGCGCTGGCGCTTGGCGATGCGCTTCAGGCTGTCTTCGACTTCCGATTCCGGGACCTCGACGCCGACGCGCTCGAGGCTCACCGTGGTGAAATCCATCGGCGTCACTTCCGGGATGACTTCCATCGTCATCGAGAATTCGAGATCGGTGCCGTCCTTGAATTCGCCGACCAGTTCGATCTTGGGCTGGCCGGCCGGGCGCAGATTGCGCTCGGTCATCAGTTGCTGCGAGCTCTGCTGCACGCTCTCTTCGAGCACCTCGCCCATCACCGACTGCTCGTAGCGCTGCTTCAGCAGCGACATCGGCACCTTGCCGGGACGGAAGCCGGGGATCTTCAGCTTGTGGCTCAGTTCGACCAGCTTGCCATCGACCTTCTCGCGCAATTTGGCGGCGGGGACGGCGATCTTGTATTCCCGCTTGAGGCCCTGGTTCAGGGTTTCGGTGATCTGCATGGCAGCACTCTTTCAGACTAAGGGTTCAGATAACGAAAACATTGTGGGCGCAAAATCCAGGTCACGGCCTGCCGGCATCCACGAAACGACCAATTTCTGGTCAATTGGTGCGGGCGGAGGGACTTGAACCCACACGACTTGCGTCACAGGAACCTAAATCCTGCGCGTCTACCAATTTCGCCACGCCCGCAAAGGTCGTTCCGAGCCGCGCCATAGCAATAGCCCGTGGCCCCGGGATTGCACCGGTTCCGGGCCGGGGATGTATCCCACCCCGGCCTGAGCGACAAGCGAAAAAGGCCGGTCGGGACGCGAGTTGCGCCGCCCGACACCCCTTTTAACGACCGTCATCCCCGGGCTTGACCCGGGGATCTGCTGGCAACGGCTCGGCGGCGGGGCCAGATCCCCGGGTCAAGCCCGGGGATGACGGCTAATTTTTGTGACAGGTTATTGTGACATGCGAACCCTCACAAAACCCCGCCGCTGCGGCGCAGGCGCCACCAGGGGCCGGTGGCGGCCATGCCCTCGCCCACCACGCGCCAGCCGATATGGCGGTAGAAGGCGAAGGCGCGGCTGTTCACCTTGTCGGTCTTCAGTTCCATGTCGCCCAGGGCCTGGTGCAGCACCGTCTCCACCAGCTGGCGCCCGGCACCCTGCCCCTGCCATGTCGGCAAAATGTAGAGACTATGGATGAAGTTAGACGGCCAATAGACTGATATATAACCAATGATCCTGGAGCCGGCCAAGGCCACCCATTGCTCCTCGCCCACCACGCTTGCGTCATAGGCGGCGATGCTGCGGGCAGCGGCCGGCTCATGGGGGAAGGTCGCCGCCATGGTCTCGGTGAAGATCGCGGCACAGGCCGCCTGGTCGGCCGCTCCGGCCCGGCGGATCGCCACCGGTCTGCCCAGTGCCCGGCTCAACGCCCCAGGCGCCGCAGCAGGGCCGGGATCTCGCCGGCGAGGTCCTCGGCAATGAGGCCGGCACCCAGATTGAGGCCGGCCTGGGCATGCAGCCAGATGGCGGCGGCGGCGGCAAGATAGGCCGGCATTCCTTGGACGAGCAGACCCAGGATCAAGCCGGCCAGCACATCGCCCAATCCGGCGGTGGCGAGATAGGGGCTGGCCTCGGGGTTGATGGCGATCCGGCCGTCGGGGGCCCCAACCACCGTGTCGGCGCCCTTGAGCACCACCACGGCGCGCGCGCGGCGGGCGGCCTTCCGGACGCGGTCGAGCTTGCTGCCGGTACCGGCAGCAAGCTCGGGAAAGAGACGTGCGAATTCGCCCTCATGCGGGGTGAGCACGACATCGCCGCGCCCGGAGGTGAAGAGATCCTCGGGCCGGTCGGCAAAGGCGGTGAGACCACCGCCATCGACCACCGCCGGCCGACCGGCAGCGAGCGCCGTCAGCACCGCCTCGCGGGAGGCTGCATGGGGAACGAGGCCGGAGCCCACCAGCACGCCGGAGATGCGCCGGTCCATGAGAATCTCGACCAGATCCTCGGCGCGGCCGGCCGGGCGGGCGATGATGCCGGGCTGGTCGGCCATGAAAAGCGGGAGGATGGCAGCCGGCGCCGCCACGCTCAGCATGCCGGCGCCAATACGGCGGGCGGCCAGGGAGGCAAGGCGCCCTGCCCCCGGCATGTCGCTGCTGCCGATCACCAGCGCATGGCCGCGGCTGTATTTGTGGTCGAGGAGACCCGGTTCCGGGAGCGCCTCCAGCCACAGGCCGGGATCGTTCTGACAGAGCGTGTGGTCAGCCGGCAGAAGGTCGCGCTCAAGGCCGATCGGCGCCACCTCCAGGCGGCCGCACCTTGCCTTGCCGGGCAGCAGCAGATGGCCGGGCTTGGGCCAGCCGAAGGTGATGGTGTGCCCAGCCTGGATGGCAGTTCCCAGGACGCTGCCATCGTCGGCGTTGACACCGCTCGCGATATCGACGGCGACAATCGCAGCGCCAGTACCGTTGGCCCAGTCGATCGCGGCGGCGATCTCGCCCGTGAGCGGCCGGTCGAGGCCGATGCCGAACAAGGCGTCGACGATGATGGCCGGTGCGAGCGCGGCAGATGAGAGGGCGGCGCGGTCGAGGGGCAGCACGGCACCGGTCGCAGCCCAGAGGCGGGCCGCCTTGGCGGCATCGCCCTGATAGGCGTCCACGGGGCGGCACGCCGCAACTGTCACGGCATAGCCGGCAGCGCGCAGCAGATCCGCGACGATGAAGCCGTCGCCGCCATTGTTGCCGGGGCCGCACAGTACCAGCACCGCACGATCACGGCCGGGATGATCGCGGATGATCGACGCGGCGACGGCGGCGCCCGCCGCCTGCATCAGGACAAAACTGTCATGACCGCGCGCGAAGTAGGCTTGCTCCGCGGCGCGCATCCCGGCGGTGCTGACGATGGCCTGTGGATTGGTCATCCGCGGTTTTCAGTTGATGACGGTGCGGCAGGCTTGCCCGCTGTCGCGCTCACGAATGCTGTCGCACTTCTCCTGCGCATCCTTGAGCGAGGGATACGGGCCGAGATAGAGGCGGTAGACCGTGCCGCGATCATTGACGAAGGCGCGCGGGTCCATGCCGATCTTGTCGAGCAGCGGCTTGAAAGCGAGCTTCAGGCGCGCGAACTCGGTCGCCGCCGATTCAGCCGTCTCCTTGTCGCCCAGCCAGATGCGATAGACCTTCTCGTGCGAGGACAAGGTCTCCGCCAGCGGTGGCAAGGGGGTCACGCCATCGGCCGCAATCTCCTCCTCGGTTCCAGGTGCGGCGGCATGTTCCGCATCGGCATGTTCTGCGTCCGCAGCCTGTTCTTCGACCGGTTGTTCTTCGGCTGCATGTTCATCGGTTGCCGGCGCGTCGGCTGCATGGTCCTCGGCGGCTTGTTGTTCGGAAGGAGCTTCCTGGGGTGGCGGAAGGGCGGTCGTGGCATTCTGCGCCACGGCGGCGCCGTTGACCGTGGCCTCGGCATGATTGTCGGTGGCGTGATCGTCGGTGGCGTGATCTTCCGCCGCCACGGTTTCGACCGGCGCATCGGCCGCATGGCTGTCGGCGGCCGGCTCCGCAGCCGCGTGGGCATCGGCAGCCGGTTCAGGTGCCGCGTGAGCATCGGGGGCTGCGTGACTTTCCGGGGCGGGTGCGGCATCGCCGCTTGGGGCGGCGGCAACGGTGTTGCCCGCGGGCTCGGCATGGCCGGCAGCGGCCGCTGGTTCGGCATGGCCGGTATCGGCCGGGGCTGCGTGACTATCTGGCGTCGGGGCCGGCGCCGGGGCTGGCGTTGGCGCTGCGGTCGGCGCGGGGGCCGCTGCTGTGGCGGCGGCGGGTTTGGGCTTGGGCAGTTCAGTCAGCTTCTGCTTGGCCTTGAGGCTGCCGCCGGCAGCTGCCTTTTCGAGCCAGAAATAGGCCTGGTCGGGATCCTTGGCGACGCCGCGGCCGGTGCGGTAGAACTCAGCCAGGTCGATCTGCGCCTCGACGAGGCCGGCCTCTGCGGCCATGGCGATCCAGCGCACCGCCTGCTTCTCGTCCTTCTCGACCCCGTCGCCGCGGTCATAGAGCAGGCCCAGATTGTATTGCGCCTGGACGCTCTTGGCTTCCGCGGCCTTGGTCCACAGGGTGACGGTCTGCTTCTTGTCGAGCGGGACGCCTTTGCCCAGCATGTACTGGACGCCGAGATTGAAGGCCGCCGTGGCATTGCCGCCCTCGGCCGCCTTGGTCCAATAGGCGATGGCCTTGTTCTGGTCCTTCTTCACGCCGCGGCCATCGGCATAGAGCATGGCGAGATTGTTCATGGCCGGCGCGAAGCCCTGTTCGGCCGAGGCTTCGTACCATTTGAGGGCCTGTTCTATGTCCGGCTTGGTGCCGCGCCCGCTTTCCAGCAGCAGCCCCAGGGCATGCTGGGCGCGCTTGTCGCCACCCAGGGCCGCCTTCTGCCATTCCACCAGAGCCTGCTCGAAAGCGCCGGCATTGAAGGCGTCGAGGCCGGTGCCATAGTCGGCCAGCGCCGCCCCGGGCGCCGCCAGGAGGACAGTTGCCAGGGTGGGGCCCAGCAGGGCGCGCCAGATGATCCGACTCAGGTGCATGGGGTTAATATGCCGTCCGCGGACTGAAGGCGCAACGAAACCTCGTTTCGGTACAAGGGTATTTGCCGGGGCCGTTTGCGCGTCCCTAGGCGGCAGGCCCCTGGGCGGCAGGCCCGGCCTAGTGGCGGGTCGCCTGGCCGGGATCCGGACGACCTTGCGGTGGCCGCTGGGCGCTCCCCAGGATCGGACCGCCCTGATGATGGATCATCCGCCAGGCACCGTTTTCCTGGGCAAAGAGGTTGGTGCAGGCGATGTGCCCCTGGCCGAAACGTTCCAGCCCGCAGGCGATGCCGACGCCGCCGATGACCGTCATCTGCTGCGGCAGGAAGGTGATGTCGCTGGGTTGGCCGTGGAGGAAGATCTGGCGCCAGGAATCGAGGATACCGGCCCGGCCGAGGATGGGTGCCGCCCCCGGATGGCAGCAGGAGACGGCGAGATCCGCCGCCCACAGCCGGCTCATGGCGCCGAAATCGGCGCGCGCGAAGGCGCGGTAGAAGGCGTCATTGGCGGCCACAAAATCAGTTTCGAGCGGCATGGTGGAATCCCTCTGCAGGTCCTGGTCCACCTGCATAAGGGAAGATCGCGCGCCAGTCGAATAGTGGGGCAGAAAATTGGGGCCGAGTATTGGGGCCGGTCAGGTCTGCGTCTTGTTGTTCCGGTTGTGGTCTTTCGGCTTCGACTCCGGCTCGGGGCGCGAGTGCTCGCCGCCGCGACCGCCGTCGTCGTCATCGCTGTCGCCCTTGTCGCCGGTCTCGCGGGTGGGCAGGGTGAGCGCCGTCAGATCGTCCGGCAAGGTGGGCGCCGCGGCGACATGGGTCATGCAATCGGGCATCACGGTGATCTGCATGCCGGTCATGGCGAGCTGGCTCGCATTGCCGGCGCAGGACATCACCTCGACCGCGCCGGAGACGACGTTGACCTCGGTGCGGCCATCGGGCCAGACATAGATCACCAGCTCGGTGCCGCGGATCACCATGGTGGCGGTTGGCGTCTGCAGCTGGATGTTCTGCTCGGTGGTCATCTTGCCGCCGACATAGCGGAAGGCGCCGACCGCGAAGGAAAGCTGGCCGCCACCCACGGTGGTCGCCGGATCATAGACGAAATTGTCGAGGCGCAGTTCGGCGCCGGCACCGACTTGGACCGTGGTTTCGTCGAGGAATTCAAGGGCTGTCGTACCGCTGGCGCCGGTCTTCACCGTATCGAGGGCAAAGACGGCATCGCGGTACTGGATGGCGTGGGCGGCACTCGCGCCATGTGGCGCGGCAACGGCGCCGCGATAGTCGCGCTGCACGACGGCGCCGATGCGCGGTTCGACCGCCGCGGCACGACCGGTGTTCAGCCCAGTGACAAGCAGGGCAGCAGCGCAAAGGGCAAAGGTGGCAATTCTGTTGTTCATGATGTTCCAGGTGTTCCGACCGTCCAATGCAGCTAAGTCGTCCGAGCGCTGCTTCCGGTTCACCGCCGGGCAATAGCCCTATTCGTACATGACCGGCAGCGACGCCAGATCATCGGCAGCGACCGTGGCAAGGGCGGCGGTCGCTTCGCCGGGCAGGTTTTCTGCCACCAGCAGGCCGATCGCGAGCACGATCAGGAGCCAGGAGGAGCCGTTGCGGCGGATTGTCGAGCGTGACATGTGCGTGACCCGTTTGTGGTGCCCAGCGCCGGTTTTCAGGCGTCGGCTTCGAGGGTCAATCTAGGTCAGGCCGCGGCAAAGGGCTGTGATGCAGGCCACAGATGGGGGGAATTTGGCGCGCATTCGAGGCCAAAGCAAAAGGGCGGAACCAGGGTTTCCCCCAGCTCCGCCCTATTGCATTGATTGGCCTTCAGGCCGACCGAACTTACTGCTTAGAGATTGTCGGGAATCTCGTTGTCGCCAGAGCCGTTGTCACCGGAGCCAGGTGTCGCCGCCTTCGGTCTCAGGTTCCGGCTCGGGGCCGGGATCGGGGGCCGCCGCGGGTTCCGGATCGGGTTCGCGTTCCGGTCCCTGGCTGCGATCGCCGGGGCCTTCGCCAGGGCCATCGCCGCCATAGCTGCCTTCGTCGCCACCGGCGGCGGTCGAGAAGTCACCGAGGTCGTCGGGCACTTCGAGGGCCGCGAGATCGTCTTCGACCGGGCGCGCCACGGTGACGCTGGCTTCGCAGGTCGGCGGAATGATGACGCGCTGGCCGATCGTGGCCGGCACCACTTCCGCCTTGTCGCAGACCTGCACGTCGATGGCGCCGTCAACGACATTGACCTCGGTCGTGCCGTCGAGGCCGACGAAGATCACCAGTTCGGTGCCGCGGATGGTCATGGTCGCGGTCGGCGTGATGAGCTTGACGTTCTCGTCGCTCTTCATCTTGCCGCCGACATAGCGGAAGGCACCGACGGCCATCGAGATCTTGCCGGCGCCGATGGCGCTCATCGGATCGAACACGAAATCATCGAGCTTCACCATGGCATTGGGGCCGACATCGAAGCGCGTCTCGTCGAGGAAGCGCATCGAGGTGGCGCCGCCATCGCCGGTGGCGACCGTGTCGAGGGCCGAGACCTGGTCCTGGAAATAGATCGGCTTGGCTTCCTGGGCGCCGTCCGGGGTCGCGGTCGCGCCGCGGTAATCCTGCAGGATCACATTGCCGATCACGTCGGCCGAGGCGCTCGAGGCCAGCATCGCGGCGAAGGAGGTGAAGGCGACCAGCAAGGTTCCCGGTCGGAGCACTGATTTTGCCGACCAGCGACGGTCATTGGGGCGATTTTCGGGGCGGTCATTGAGCATGGTACCGGGTCGGCTGGTCATGACTTACCTTCCATTCATGGCGGAACGGGCCCCGGGGCGGGCCGGATCGTCGCGTTCCAATTTTTAACGAATTGATAACGAATTTTAGTCAAGCGCCCGCCAGAAATCCAGGGCAGGCCCCCTTCCGACTGCACACCAGTTTGTGGTCCTGGCGGGTTTCCCCACCATTTTCACATTCTTTTAGGGTTGGCTGTGGGTTTTCGGGCTGCGTTTGGTTGTCGCGGGCGGCCCGCTTGACCAAATTCACGCTGCGCCGCACCATCCGCCGCGACTCACCCTGTCGCCGCCACAGCTATCGCCGCCACAGCTATCTCCGCCTGAAAGGACTTTCGATGATCGGCCGCCTCAACCATGTCGCCATTGCCGTGCCGGATCTGGATCAGGCCGCCGAGCTTTACCGCACGACCCTGGGCGCCCGGGTCTCCCCACCCTCGCCCCAGCCCAAGCACGGTGTCTCGGTGGTGTTTGTGGAACTTGGCAATACCAAGATCGAGCTGCTGCATCCGCTGGGCGCTGACTCGCCGATTGCCGCCTTCCTGGCCCGGAACCCGGCCGGTGGCATCCACCATATCTGCTATGAGGTGGACGACATCCTGGCCGCGCGCGACAAGTTGAAGGCGACGGGGGCAAGGGTGCTGGGTGATGGCGAGCCCAAGATCGGTGCCCATGACAAGCCGGTGCTGTTCCTCCACCCGAAGGATTTCCTCGGTACCTTGATCGAACTCGAGCAGGCGTGAGCGCAGAACGATGTCCGGAGTCATTACGCAGCTGTTCATGTTCCTGGTGATCTGGTGGCTAACCCTGTTCGTGGTCCTGCCCTGGGGCGTCCGCCGCTCGGAGCATCAGGAGGAAGGCCATGATCCGGGCGCACCCGCCAATCCCATGCTGCTGAAGAAGGCGCTGATCACCACGGGAATCGCTTTTGCCATCTGGGGCACGGCGTTCCTGGCGTTTCATGTGCTGGGCGTCTCGCTCCTCGACCTCCTCGACATCACGCGCCTTTAGGAATCCGGAGACGAGCCATGAGCAGCTATTGTTAGGTGGCGCCGGGGCATGAGTTCCACGGCCCCTATCACGACAAGCATTACGGCTTCCCGATCGCCGATGACGATGAACTGTTCGAGCGGCTGGTGCTGGAGATCAACCAGGCGGGCCTCTCCTGGCTCACCATCTTCAAGAAGCAGGAATCGTTTCGCGCGGCCTATAGCGGCTTTGCCATCGCCAAGGTGGCGCGCTATGGCGAGAAGCAGCGGACGCGGTTGCTGAATGATGCCGGCATCATCCGCAACCGGTTGAAGATCGACGCCGCGATCGAGAATGCCAAGCGGATCCAGGCGCTGCAGAAGAGCCATGGCTCGTTCGCCGACTGGCTGGCGGCGCAGCACCCGCTGCCCAAGAGCGACTGGGTGAAGCTGTTCAAGAAGCAGTTCGTCTTTACCGGCGGCGAGATCGTCGGCGAGTTCCTGATGTCGATCGGCTACCTGCCGGGGACCCATGCCGAGGATTGCCCGGTCTTCAGGAAGATCGCCCGGCTGCAACCGCCCTGGCTCACCGCCCAGAAGGCCGGGATGCGCTATTAGCCCGAATGCGCTTAGGCTGCCGCACAAATGGTAAGAGGCAGACCATTGCGGGCCTGCCTCTTAATGGACCGAAGACGGTCCCTCCCCCACCGAAATCATTTCTTCTCGTGTCGTCCCAGAACTTGGACCGTGCGGTCTCTTGCTTCTTGTCGAACGTGCCGGCTCCCCAGCCGACGGATGGAACCCTAACCAAAATTTTTCCGGAAGTCACTGGAGCTTTTCACAAAAATGCGATTTTCGAGGCGCACGGCGAAAGCAAACGAAGCTCCCGAAGGGCTTGCCGGCGCGGCGCCAAGAACGGCCAGAAACACAATTAAAATAGGGCTATACAAGCGGCCGCCAAGACTTGCCCGGCGCGCCAAAACGAATGTCAGTCTTTTGTTGCGATGCAGCATCGGCATGGCGAACCTTCCGGGCATGCCAACGACTCCGTGACGCCGTCACAGCGGGCACAGGATCATTTTGCTGCATCATATCGCTGCCGCGCGATCGATCCTCGCTGTCGAGGCGGCGATCGTAGGCTGCTGCCTTGCGCCGATGTCAGTCTTGCAGCACCGGCTCGCGGCTCTCCCTCACGGCACTGGCCGGCGCCTGCCGCCATCCCGTGACCTGCTCGATCTCATGGGTTGGCCGTTCGGCGACGACGTCGAGCCTGCCCGCATAGACCGCCCCCTCATCGCCATCGAGGGTCAACTGGTCGCCCTCGGCCAGGCGATGCCCGCCGATCCGGCAACTGGCATTGTCCGGCGCCACCAACAGGGCGCTGCAGCCGACCAGGCAGACCTTGTTGAGCTGCCTTGCAATCACGGCGGCATGGGAGGTGCGACCGCCATGGGCGGTGAGGATCGCGGTGGCGGCATTCATGCCGGCAATGTCGTCGGTGGTGGTGTCGCTGCGCACCAGGATCACATCCTCGCCGGCCCCAGCCATCGCGACGGCAGCGGCTGAGGTAAAGGCGATGCGACCGGAGGCGACGCCGATGCCGGCCGATTTGGCGTCTGCCAACTTCTGCCTGCCATCCGCCTGCAGGCTATAGCGGACCAGCTTGTCGAGATCTATCCCGGACAGCCGCGCCAGCGCCTCGGTCGGTTCGATGAGGCCTTCCTGTGCCATGTCGACCGCGATGCGCAAGGCCGCCCAATCGGTCCGCTTGGCGCGGCGCGTCTGGAGCAGGAACACCTTGCCGGCCTCGATGGTGAATTCGAAATCCTGCGTGTCGCCGAAGTTGCGCTCCAGCCGATCGCGGATGGTGAGGAGACGCGCAAAGGCTTCTGGCAGCGCCGACTTCAACGTGTCGGCGGCGTCGACCGGGAAGCGGCCGGAGACGACATCCTCGCCCTGGGCGTTGAACTGGAATTCCATGTAGAGTTCGTTGGCGCCGCTGGCCGGGTTGCGCGTGAAGCCGACCCCGGAACCGGATCCGCTGCCGGCATTGCCGAACACCATGCGCTGGATGGTGACCGCGGTGCCGGGCAGGCCGGTGAGGTTGTTGAGGTTGCGATAGGTCACCGCGCGTTCGCTTTCCCAGGACCGGAACACGGCCTCGACCGCCTGGCGCAGCTGGTCCATCGGATCTTCCGGGAACGGCTCGCCCACAGATTCGCGATAGTGATCGAGCTGGGCCCGGGTGAGTGCACGCAGCGCCAGCGTATCGAGCTCGCCCACCGCGGCAACACCGGCCTCATGCACGGCATCGTCGATCAGCTCGTCAAAACCGGTGGCGGCGACGCCCTTCGCCACCTCGGCGAAACTCTGCACCAGGCGGCGCATGGAATCCCAGGCGAGGCGCGGCTTGCCGGTGACGGCGATGAAGCCCGGCAGCGTGCGCGTGGTGAGGCCGATATTGAGCAGGGTCTCCATCATGCCCGGCATGGAGGCGGCGGCACCCGAGCGCACGGAGAGCAGCAGCGGCTTGCGCACATCGCCGAAGGCGAGGCCGGAGAGATTCTCCAGGCGGCGGACATGGGTCGCCAGCAGGTCCGGCAGATCATGGCCGGCAGCATGGCCATGTTCGAGCCAATGTCGGCAGAAGCCGGTCGAGAGCACGAAGGCCGGCGGCACCGGCAGATCGAGGGCTGCGAGGCGCATGAGATTGAAGGCCTTGTTGCCGACCTCCGGCAACAACTGCTCGGCCGGGCGCGCGGTATCGTGGTCGATCGGATAGATTTTCGGCTTCATGACGTTACCCCTTCAACCGCGCTTCGAGGACATGATCGCTCAAGGTGAAGCCGGCATGCATGAGGGCGTCACCGACGGCTTCGAGGTTGCTGGCGATCTCATGTTCGATGAGGAGATTGCGCGGCTCCGTCGGCGCCGCCACCAGGCACGCCATCGCTTCACGTTCGATGGCGTCGGTGGCATGTTCCATGTCGCGCAGCTGGTCGACCAAGGTCAGGAGATCGCGCACGTCCTCGCGCGCGGCGCCGCGATGGAGATGGACGGTCAAGGCCAGGGCGCGGACGTAATCCTCGACCCCCGCCACCAGTTGCCGCACCAGGCGCAGGATCGGTTCGCGCGCCACCAGGCGGCCGTCGGCCGGCAGCAGGCTGATGTTGAACATCACCTCCTCCAACCCGTCGGCGGCATCATCGGCATGGACCAGCACCTGGCGCCAGATCATGTCGGCGCCGTTGCGCGCGACCAGGGTGCGGACCTGGTTGACCAGACGGTCGGCCTGGCTTTCCCATTTCTTGGCACGATCGCGCGTGGCCTGGCGCTGTGCCGGACTGGAGGCCTCAAGGCGCATCAAGGCGGCTTCGATGAGGTCGACCAGATCATGCACCAGGGCGGCATGGTCGAGAGCGAAATCGAGCACCTGGTCGGACGCCGTCTGCATCCGCGCCATGAGGTCGGCGCGGAT
>NZ_CAMDRA010000055.1 GCF_945906275.1 Dongia mobilis | reverse complement strand
CTTCATCCCTCCGCCTTCCGCCAATCAGGCAAAAGGCTATCTGCTGCCGGACTTTTACTCCGGCGCAACCAGATTATCCGGCCGCTTCAGTGAGGGATTATTGCTCCGGCGCTTACAACCGATACGATCAAGATCATCAGTTGGAACCTGTGGCATCGCGGTGGTGCCGTGGTGGGCGATCTCGTCGCGCTCATCGAGGCGGAGCGGCCGGATCTGCTGCTGATGCAGGAAGCCAAGCAGCCGCTGGAAGCCTTGCCGCATTTCGTCGGCGGGACGTTTCATTGGCAGGAGATGCAGCGGCGGGTCTATGGCCTCGCCTTCTGGTCACCCCATGATCTGGGCGAGGCGCATTCAATTCCGCTGCCCGTCTCGCCTCTGCCGCTGCGGGTGCCGCCGCGCCTGGCGCAGCTGCTGAAATTTGACGGCATTTCCTTTGCCAATGTGCATCTCTCCCATGGCCAGATGCTGAACCGGCGGCAACTGCTCACCATCGCCCAGGCAACGAGCGGTCCCACCGCCATCATCGGCGATTGCAATGCCGTGGGACGCATCATCCTGCCGGACTTCACCGAGGTGGGACCGCTCGATCCCACGCACAAATTGCGCACCAGGCTGGACCGCTGCCTGGTCCGCGGGCTCGGCTGCACCGCGGCACGGGTACTGGCGCGCGGCCCCTCCGACCATCACCCGATCGAAGTGCACCTCACCCGCCGCTGATCAGAGATAGGGCAGGAACAGGCGCGCCGCCCGGTCGCGCAGCCGGATGAGGAAGGGGCGCTGCTTCAGCCGCTTCAGGGTGAAGGCGCGGCCTTTTTTGCGTTCGACCTCAGCCTCGATTTCACGGGCAAAGGTGCTGTCATAGATCTCGATATTGATCTCGAAATTGAGCCGCATGCTGCGCACGTCCCAATTGGCGCTGCCGACCAGGGACCAGTTTCCGTCGATGGTGAAAAGCTTTGAATGTTCGAACGGTTTGGGCGCCCGCCAGATATGGCCGCCGGCCTGCAGGAACGGCTCGACATGGGCCCGCGTCGCCCAGTCGATGAAGGCATGGTCGGAATCGGCCGGCACCACCACCTCGACGGCGACACCGCGCATGGCGGCGAGAGATAGGGCGGTGATGAGGTGGTCTTCGGGCAGGAAATAGGGCGTCACCACCTTGATCGATTGCCGCGCGCAACCGATCGCCTGCAGGAACATGAATTCGATCTTGTCGATGTCCTGATCCGGGCCGGAGGTGATGATTCGCGCATCGGCGCCGCCGGCCGGCGTCAGTGGCGGAAACCAGATATTGCCTCTCAGTTCCTCGCCGGTGGTGAAGATCCAGTCGGCGGCGAAGGCTTCCATGATCTGGGCGACGACCGGACCCTTCACTTCAAAATGCTCGTCGCGAATCGGGTGCCGGGGCTTTTCCTTCAGCAGATTGCCACTGCTGATGTTGATGCCGCCGAGGAACGCGACCCTGCCATCCACTACCAGGATTTTCTTGTGGCTGCGCAGATTGAGGAAGGCCATGTGCCAGGGCACGAAGGAATGCATGAAGCGCGCGACATTGATGCCCTCGCGGCGCAGCCGGGCAAAGGCCGGAGCGCGGATGTAACCGCTGCCGATACCGTCGAGAATGACCCGGATTTCGACCTCGCGCGCCTGGGCTGTGACCAGGGCTGCGATGAACTGCGCGCCGGCCGCATCATTTTCGAAGATGTAGCTGGAGAGCGCGATGCTGGTCTTGGCCGCACCAATTGCCGCCAGCATGGCGGGATAGGCTTCGTCGCCATTGCGCAGCAGCTTGACGGCATTGCCGGCCTGGGTCGGGCGACGCGTGATCCTGCCCACGGCAATCTGCAGCGGTGCAAGATAGTCGCCCCGGGCAGCGCCTTCTTCATAGACGTGCTGGTGGAGCGCGCGGCGGCGGCGCAGGATGCGGGCGGCCTTGCGCTGCACGCGATTGATGCCGAACAGGGCATAAAGAACACTGCCGATCACCGGCGAAAGCCAGGCGAGGCCCATCCAGCCGGCGGCCGAGCGCACATCGCGCTTGTACAGCAGGACATGGAAAGTCACCGCCGCGGCCAGAAGCACATGCAGGATCGTCAGCCATTCGGCCGCGAGGAAGGCGAGACCTTCGATCATCGGAACCAGGCGGGATGGCGGGCTGCGAGCCAGTTGATGAAGCGGTGCGTGGAACGGCGCAGGATCGGCACGTCGACCGAGAGCAGCAGGAACGCCAGCGGCAGCATCCACAGACCGAGCACCGGCAGGAAGCCAAGAAGGCCACCTGGAATGAGGCAGATCGCCACCGGCAGGCGCACCCAACGTGCGCGGGGTCTGCGAATGAAGTGTGCTGCTTTCGCCGCCCAGTTCGGCAAACGCGCGATCAGTTTTTCGATATTCTTTTCCGCCAAGGCATCTTCTGCCAGGGCATCGTCCGTTTGCGCAACTTCCGCCCAGTATCTTTTCTTCTGGGCATCTTGGTCCAACCGTGATGACGCGCTGCCGGATTGCGCGGGCGGTGGCTCAGTCTTCAAGCTGCGACATCCTTGTTCTGCTGCGAGCATAACGGGGTGTCATCCAATCGGTTCCGGCAAAGATAACCGGCCCCTGTTGCACTTTGGCCAAAACATATTAGATATGCCCTCCCAAGCGGTAAGGTCGTCAAGTGATGTCATGCCCGATCAGGAACAGCCATCGCCTTGTTTCGTCTACATTCTAGGGTGCAAAACCGCGCGTGGCTACCGAACCTATGTGGGTTGGACGCTCGATCTGGGCCGACGGTTGGCGCAACATAATAACGGCTCTGGGGCCAAGTCGACTCGTGGCGGCGCTTGGACATTGCTCTATAGTGAGCAATATGCGACACGGCGGGAAGCGATGAGCCGGGAATGGCATTTGAAGCGCGACCGGCAGTTCCGGCGCAGTGTCCGGCCAGAAGAAGAAGACTGAATTCGGTTGTTGGGGGTGGAGAAAAATCATGATGGACACTGTCGAAGCTTATGACACTGCCGCCGCCGAACTGGTCGCGCGCTATCGCGACAGCGCGTTGCAGATCGCCAAGAGCCGCGTCGCGCAATTCGAAGGTGCGGGCGATTGGAAAATGCATCGCCGTTCGCTCATGGTCCTCACCGCCGTCGAGCGCCTGATCGAACAGCCGCGCTGACGTGCGCGAGATTGCGCCGATCGAAACCGAACGCCTCATCATCCGCAATTGGGAAGACCGCGACCGCGTAACCTATGCGTCCTTCCTCGCCGACCCGGTCCTGCGCAGATTCTTCCGCAGCGTGATCGATGCCGAAACAGCGAGCCGCTGGATCGATGGCTATATCGAGGAACTGGCAGAGACCGGTTTCGGCTGGCGCGCCGTTGAACGGAAATCCGACGGCGCGCTGATCGGTGATGCCGGCATCGGCCTCATCGACGAACCCTCCCGCGCCATGATGCGCGGCGCACCCCTGGTGGAAGCCGGCTGGACCATCGGTCGCGACTTCTGGGGCCAGGGTTATGCCACGGAAGCCGCCGCCGGATGCCTCGCCCAGGCCTGGGCGGATCATGATGTGGCGGAGATCGTGGCTGCGGCCCATGTCGAAAATACCGCCTCGCACCGGGTCATGGAAAAGCTTGGCATGCAGCGCGATCCGTCCGGCGATTTCCAGGACCCCCGATTTGCCGAGGGGCATTGGCTGCGGCCGCATCTGCTTTACCGGCTTAGCCGACCCGCCAAAAGTTGATCCGCCAAAAGTTGACCCGCCAGGGATTAACGGCGGCGAAACACGACACTGAGGTTGTTGGCCGGCATTTCGGTGATCCTGGGGGCTGAAAACCCAAGGGATTCCGCCAGATCGGCGACCTTTTCCAGATCCCGCACGCCCCAGGCCGGGTTCTGCGCCCGCAGCTGGTCGTCGAAGGCGGCATTGCTGTCGGCCGTATGCCGGCCACCGCGCTTGTAGGGGCCGTAGAGATAAAGCGGGGCGCCTTGCCGCAGCAGGGCGGCAGCACCCGCCAGCAGCCCTTCCGCCGCCGCCCAGGGGGCGATGTGGATCATGTTGATGCACAGGATGGCGTCGGCCTCCAGCACCGGCCAGGGCTGCTCGGTTGTATCCAACCTGAGCGGCGGCAGGATGTTGGCGACGCCGCTTGACCCCACCCAGGCCGCGACACTCTCCAGGCTCTCGGCCATCGGGTCGCTCGGCTGGAAGGTGAGGTCGGGCAGATGGCGGGCAAAATGGATGACATGCTCCCCGCTGCCGCTTGCCACTTCGAGCACGATGCCGGTCGAGGGCAGGACATCGCGCAGGACGGCGAGGATGGCATCGCGGTTGCGTTGCGTGGCCGGGGCATGGCGCCTGGGATCGGTCGTCATCCGCCGCGCCGTTCCGAAGTCGCGATGCGCGCACCCGCCGTCAAGGTCCGGTGCACCGGGCAGCGTTCCGCGATCTCGATCATGCGCGCCCGCTGCGCTTCATCGAGGTCGCCGGCGACGGTGATCTCGCGCGTGAAGAGGTCCGGTGGCGACTGTTCCTTGTCCTTCTCATGGCCGATGCTGGTGCGGATCTGGTTGACGGGCCAGCCCTTCTGTTCGGCATACATGCGCAGGGTCATGGTGGTGCAGGCGCCAAGGGCCGAGGCCAGCAGGTCAAAGGGCGACGGGCCGGAACCGAGGCCACCCACGGAGACCGGCTCATCGGCGATGAAACGCATCGCCCCGGCCTTCACCACCACCTGGTATTTGCCGCCGCCGGTTTCCTCGACCACGATGCGGCTGTCCGGAATTTCCGCAACAAGTTCCTGGTCAGACCCCAGATAGCGCGAGGCCCAGGCGGCGATGACGTCGGCGGCGTAGGCAGCGTCGCTGGGGCGCGTCAGCAGATGGTCGGCATCGGCCAGCGAAACATAACTCTTGGGATGCTTCGCGGCCTGGAAGATGGCGCCGGCATGTTCGACGCCCACGGTCTGGTCGGTCGGCGAATGCAGCACCAGCAGCGCGCGCTTGAGATCGGCGATGCGGGCACCTTGGTCATGCTGCCGGAGATCGTCGATGAAGGAGCGGCGCATGTTAAAGGGCCGGCCGCCGAGATCGACCCGCGCTTCGCCCTGTTCCATCAAGGTGGCGAGGCCCTCGCCGAACTGCTGGGTGACATGCTGCACGTCGAAGGGAGCAGCCAGCACCGCCACGGCGGTGACGCTGGCGATGTCGCCGGCTGCGGCCAGCACGGCAGCGCCACCGAGGCTATGGCCAATGAGCAGCTTGGGCGGCATGCCGGCGGCTTTCATCTGCGCGGCGGCTCCCACCAGGTCGCGGACATTGCCGCTGAAAGTGCTGTCGGCGAAATCGCCCTCGCTCTCGCCGAGGCCCGTGAAGTCGAAGCGCAGCACGCCGATGCCGCGCTGGGTGAGCGCGCGGGCGATGCGCACGGCGGCGATCGAGTTCTTGGTGCAGGTGAAGCAATGCGCAAAAAGCGCGTAGGCGCGCGGCGAGCCGTCGGGGAGATCGAGGCGCCCGGACAGTTGATGCCCATCGGCACTTTTGAAATCAAAGGGCTCAGTCGCCATCAGCAATCTCCTTGTCAGCTTCCGCGCAGGATGGCGGCGGCCGCCCGCGCCGCGACCGCGCATCCCAGCACCAGATCATCATCACCGGTATCCTCGCCAAAGTCATGGCTGATGCCGCCGATGCTGGGCACGAACAGCATGGCGGCCGGCATCACCTTGGCAATCACCTGGGCATCGTGGCCGGCACCACTCGGCATGCATAGCCATTTGCCGGGTGCCAGCGCCGCGGCGGCGTCGCTGAGATGCTGCTGCAGGGCGCTATCCATGGCGACCGGTTCGGCCGGCAGGTCATGTTCGTCGAGGGTCACCCGCACCGGGCCGGCGGCGTCAACGGCGCGGACCAGATCGGCCAGGGCCTGTTCCATCCGCGTAAGGCGCGCGGGATCGCCATCACGGAACTGCAGGAGAATTTCCGCCCGGCCGGGAATGACGCTGAGCGAACCGGGATCGAGTGTGATGCGGCCGATGGTCCAGACCGTGTCGGCATCGGCCAGCGCGCGGAAGGCAGCATCGAGGCGGGGCACAAAATCGACAAGAGCCGCGCCAGCGTCGCGGCGGATCGCCATCGGCGTGGTGCCGGCATGATTGCGGGCGCCGGTGAAGGTCACACGCATCTCGCGGATGCCGACGATGGTGGTGACGATGCCGAGCGACTTGCCGGCAGCTTCCAGGCGCCCGCCTTGTTCGATATGCGGCTCCAGATAGGCGGCATGGCGGTGGGGATCGAAGGTCACGCGCGGCCGGCCGGCATAGCTGGCACGCGTGAGTGCCGCTGAAAGGCTTTCACCTTCTGCGTTGCTGGCGCTGGCGATGAGATCGTCGACCATCTCGCCCGCGAAGCTGCGGCTGCCGAGATAGCCGGCATAGGTCCCCTCCTCGTCCATCCAGGAAGCAACGTCGATGGCAAGGTCGCTGGTGGCGGGATCTTCGCGGAGGGCGCGCGCGATCTCGAGCCCGCAGATGACGCCATAAGCGCCGTCGAGCCAGCCACCGCTCGGCTGCGTGTCGGTGTGGGAGCCGATGAGGAGCGCTCTCCCGGATTGGCGGGCGCGGCCATAGACGGTGCCGACGCCATCGATCGCGGCCTCGAGCCCCGCCTCGTTCATGCGGCCAGCCAGCCATTCCCGGGCCGCAAGATCGACCGGCGAAAGTGCCAGGCGGACGACACCGGTCCCGGTCGCGCCGAACGCGCGCAGGCGCCGGAGATCGCCCAGCAGCCGCTGGCCGTTGACCCGCGGCATCAGGCCAGCACGCGCTGCATCTGCGCGCGGCGCAGCAGCAGCCACAAGGCGACCGCCATATTGGCCAGGTTCCAGGCGATGCCGTTGAGGAAGGCCGCATCATAGGAGCCGGTGAGATCGTAGATGGCGCCGGACAGCCAGCCGCCCAGCGCCATGCCGACCACAGTCGCCATCAGCACCATGCTGACGCGCATGCCGGCCTGGCGCGCCGGGAAATAGTCGCGCACGATGAGGGCGTAGCTGGGCACGATGCCGCCTTGGCTGAGGCCGAACAGGGCCGAGACGATGTAGAGCGAGGTCAGCCCGTCGAACGGCAGATAGAAGATGAGCGCCAGGCATTGCAGGGTGGAGCCGAGAATGAGCGTGCCCAGGCCGCCGATGCGGTCGGCAATGAGTCCGGACACAAGCCGGCTCACGACACCCATGAACAGCATGATCGAGAGCATCTCGGCGCCGCGCGCCGCGCCATAGCCGAGGTCGCCGCAATAGGCGATCATATGGACCTGCGGCATCGACATGGCGACACAGCAGGCGATACCCGCGAACAGCAGCAGGCCCTGGAGAAAAGGCGGCGTGGTGCTGGGCAAGGCGCTGGCGGGCGTATCGGCGGAGAGAGCCGGCGCGGGTTCGATATGCGGGCGGCGGCGCAACAGCAGGACCAGCGGCAGCATGGTCACCACGCACACAATGCCGATGCCGGCATAGGCATGGCGCCAGCCGAAGCTGGTGATCGCCTGCTGCAGCAAGGGTGGCCAGATGGCGCCGGCCAGATAGTTGCCGCTGGCGACGATGGCGATGGCGATGCCGCGCTTCCGCTGGAACCAGAGCGAGACATCGGCCACCAGCGGGCCGAAGGTCGCGGAACTGCCCAGCATGCCGATCAGCAGGGCCTGGGCGATGATGAACTGCCAGTAGCTTTGCGCGAAGGACGCGGCCACGAAACCGGTGCCGAGCAGACAGGTGCCGAGCAGCAACGGGACCATGATGCCGCGGCGGTCGGCAAGTCGCCCCATCATCACGCCGCCGGCGGCAAAGCCGATCATGGTGGCGGTATAAGGCAGCGACGCGCCACCACGGCCGACGCCGAATTCGAGCTCGATGGTCGGCAGGATCACCACCGCCGACCACAGGCCGATACCGCCGATTGTGGCAATGGCGAGGGCTGCCAGCAGGCGCAACCAGGCATAGCGGCTGTCCGGCGCCTCGATCGCACGCGCGCCCGGTAGATGGCTCATTGGCTTTCTTCCCCGACTTGTTGCCGTCCTTGGTAGCGGAATGGCGGCTAGGCCACAATTCACGCTGCGGCATGCCTGTCATGTGACGCGAACAGCCTTGAGAGATTGCCGCGCAACTGGGCGCGAGCCCCACAATCGGCTAAAAGGAGCCCATCAGTCTTTGTTTGTCGGAGAAGTTCATCGTGAAGATCGTCGTCCTGGGCAGTGGTGTCATCGGTGTCGCCACGGCCTATTTCCTGGCCCGCGACGGGCATGAGGTGGTGGTGCTCGACCGCCAGGCCGGACCTGCCCTGGAGACCAGCTTTGCCAATGCCGGCGAGGTCTCGCCCGGCTATTCGGCGCCCTGGGCGGCACCCGGCATTCCGCTGAAGGCGCTGAAATGGCTGTTCATGCGACACCGGCCGCTGGTTATCTGGCCCAAGCCCGATCCCGCCATGTGGCTGTGGGGCCTGCGCATGCTGCGCAACTGCACCGCCGAACGCTATGCGCACAATAAGGGGCTGATGCTGCCCATCGCCAGCTACAGCCGCGCGGTGCTGGCAGCTTTGCGCGCCGAGACCGGCATCCAGTATGACGCGCGCATGCAGGGGACGCTGCAGCTGTTCCGCCTGCAGAAGCAGATGGACGGTATCGAGTCCGACACGCGGGTGCTGACGCAGACCGGGATTCCCTATGAAGTGCTCGATGTCGCAGGCTGCCTGAAGGTCGAGCCGGGCCTCAAGCATGTGCGCGAGAAGTTCGTCGGCGGCCTGCGCCTGCCGCAGGACGAGACCGGCGATTGCTTCAAATTCACCAACGCGCTGCGCGGCCTCGCCGAAGCTGCGGGCGTGATGTTAAAGTACAATGTCGCCATCAACGGCCTGATGCGCGAGGGTGACCGGATCAGCGGCGTCACCACGGCAAGCGGCACCATCACCGGCGATGCCTATGTCGTGGCGCTGGGCAGCTATTCACCGCTGCTGCTGGCGCCGCTGGGTTTGAGGCTGCCGATCTATCCGGTGAAGGGCTATTCGCTGACATTGCCGGTGACGGCGGATGATGGGGCGCCGCAATCCACTGTGATGGATGAGACGCACAAGGTCGCCATCACCCGGCTCGGCGATCGGATTCGTGTGGGGGGCACGGCGGAACTCGCCGGCTACAACCTTGCTTTGCGTGAAGGTCGGCGCGGAACGCTGACACATGTGGTGAGCGACCTGTTTCCGCAGGGCGGTGACGCATCGCGCGCCGAATTCTGGTGTGGCCTCAGGCCAATGACGCCGGACGGGCCACCGATCATCGGCCGCACGCGCTTTTCCAATCTCCATCTCAACACCGGCCACGGCACGCTGGGCTGGACCATGGCCTGCGGCTCCGGCCGCGTCATGGCGGATCTGATTGCCGGCCGCAAGCCCGAGGTCGATGTGCGCGGCCTGGGGCTCGAGCGGTACTAGTCCCCGCTCATATCGTCATCCCCGGGTCATTCTTGAATCAAGAGGACCCGGGGATGACGTCGTTCTTGCTGCGAACCCAACTTCTTCGACTTTACGCGGCGCGGTAAGGCATGGCGCCGAGATAATCCTTCTTGCCGACATCGACCCCGTTATGGCGCAGGATCGCGTAGGCGGTGGTGAGGTGGAAATAGAAGTTCGGCACGACATGCTGAATGAGGAATTCCTCGCCCGACAGGGTCTTGCCTTCCCAGCGCGGCTGCGAGATGCGGCGCGTGGCGGAGTCGGCGAAATCGGCTTCGCTCAGCTTGCGCAGGATTTCGATCGTGCTGGCGATGCGCGCCTTGATCTCGGCCAGGGTCTTTTCGCTGTCCGGGAAGCTCGGCGTGGTCGCTTCCTTGCCGGTGAGGCGTGCTGCGCCGAGATTGGCGGTGTCGCAGGCGATCTGGATCTGGCGCAGCAGGTTGAACTGGTCGGGAGCGAGACGCGCGTTCAAGAGCACATCCATGTCAATCTTCTTCGGTTCGGCAAACGCCGCGGCCTTGTCGAGGATGGCGCTGAGATTGCCCAGCATCTTGGTGAATTGCGAGACGACGATTTTATGGATCATGGCTGGTTCCCTCTTTCCGGGTTTGGCGGTGGCTGAATGGCGGCAGAGATACCCTATTCGCGGACGGCTGGCGGCATAAATCGACCAAGGCTATGTTATGTTGGTATCGGCTAATCCTCATGCCCGGCAGGGAGATGTCGTCATGCGCGATCTTTGCAGAACCTTCGGGGTAGCGCTGCTGCTTGGCGCCTGCGCCGCCCTGCTCGGTTGCAGCCAGACGCCGCCGCCGCCATCCCCCAAGGCAGAACTCTACCGCGTCGGGGGTGCCACGTTTGACTTTGCCGGCGCCGAGGTGTTGCAGATCTGGCCGGTCTTGCCGTTTCAGACGCCACCAAATCTGGCCCGCGTGGCCCTGCAGATGCAGCCGGGCAGGCTGATGGCAGGATTGCCCGACGCGGCCGGCAGCGTCGTCCAGATCGATGTCCTGGCACCGGAAGGAAATCCGGCGGCGGACCAGCCACTGTTTGTCAATTTCGCCGATTGGCCCGGACGCGAGGTGCGCATTGCCGGCACCCAATATCACTATGACCCGCACTCCAAGCTGCTGCCCGACGGTGGCCGCGCGGTCTATGTCAGGCGCAATGTCGCAGAGGCAGGACTCGAGGCACTGGAGCCGGCGCAGCCGGACGAGACCGCCCCGATCTTCTACCTGCGGCGGTCCGGCAAGATCGTCGACACATCAATCGATTGCCGCGCCCACGTGCCGCCCTCGACCGGCACCGGCAGCTATTGCTCGCTGCACCGGCAGATCGGGCGGGATTACGGCTACCGGGTGCTGTTCCGCCGCGACCTGCTGGCGCACTGGGCAAAGATCGATGCGGCGGCGCGCGACTATCTGGCCCGGGCCGCCGCCCGCGGCGGCAGCTGACAGGTCATTCCTCCGGTCAGGCGGCCGGCCCGGAACCGTTGGCGCCGCGGCCCGCAGCACGGATCATCTGCCGCCAATGCCCGGGTGTGACGCCATAGGCGCGCTTGAACTGGCGGATGAAATGGCTTTGATCGGCAAAGCCGGCCTGCAGCGCCGCCTCGGCGAAACCGTCGCCCGCCACCAGCAAGTCACGCGCCCGTTCCAGGCGCCGCATGACCAGGTAATTGTAGGGCGCAGTGCCAAAATGGGTGCGGAACTGGCGCGTCAGCGAGAAGCGGTCGAGGCCGCTTACTTTCTCCAGCGCGTCCGAGGTCACCAATTCGGTGCAATGGGCATCGAGGAACTGTCGCGCGCGGTCGGTTTCGCCATAGGCACTCTTCTGCGGGCGGCCACGGGCTGCCTTGCGCGCCGAGGGATCATTGGCGACGAGCGCTTCGGCCAGGGTGGCTATGACATTGTCGGCGGCCAGCTCTTCCAGCGGCTGGTCGATATCGCCCAGGGCAAGACGTAACGCGGCGACCAGATGCGGTTCGCGCGAGACTGGCTCGCGCAGGAAGGGGAGATGGCGGACACGGCCACCCAGCGCCGCAGCGATGAGGTGCGGTGCCACATAGATCATGCGATAGCGAAAACCCTCCACCACGCCGGCGCGGCCGTTATGTGCCTCATCAGGATGCAGCACCATGACCTGGCCGGCCGCACTGTCCTGCCGCGCGCCGCGATAGTCGAAGCTCTGCACGCCGGACAAAGTGAGCCCCAGGGCATAGGTGTCGTGGCGGTGATCGTCATAGGCATGGCCGGCGAAATAGGCCTCCAACCGCCCGAGGCCCGGCGCGGCCGGGGCATAGCGCAGCCAGTCCCTGCGCACATTTCCGCAGGATCGTTCAAGACCCTCAGGCTTCGGCTGGGCTAGTTTCCGCCCCATGACAGACATGCCTCAACGTTTCGACACCAAGATCGCCATCGCCCTGCGCGATGACCTCGCCACCTGGCAGAAGCTCAATGTCGCCTGCTTCCTGGCCGGCGGCCTGCCCGGATCCTACCCGGAACTGCCCGGCGATTTCTATCGCGACGGGTCGGGCAAGCATTACGGCAAGCTCATCCGCCAGCCGATCCTGATCTTTGCCGCCAGCGCCGCGGAACTCGCACGCACCCGGCAGCGGGCCAGCGACCGCAACCTGCAGGTTTCGATTTATACCCGGGAATTGTTTGCGACCGGTAACGACCAGGACAACCGGGCCGCGGTGGCCGCGGTGCCGACGGAGGCCCTCGACCTCGTGGGGCTCGCCATCCATGCCCCGCGCAAGGAGGTCGACAAGGTGGTGAAGGGGCTAAGCCTGCATGGCGCCTAGCTGCCGCAGTTTGGCAGCCGTCTCCGCATCCGCCGGCAGGAAGGTTTCGATGGCGAGTTCGGCGAGCGTGACGTCGACGGGTGTGCCGAACACCATGGTGGTGCTGAGAAAGGAAAGCTCGCCGAGAGATGTCCGCAGGCGCAATGGCACGGCGCGCCTGACTCAATCGAGCAATTTGTAGCTCGCCTTTTTGCTGCTTCCCGAATAAAGCAGAATGCATTCGCCGGCGCCGGTTGCCTGGCAAGCTTGAATGGCAAGCTTGCGCGCCTTCTGAGAATCGAGATGGTCAGTGGTCCAGCCGGTCGTCGCAGGACATACCGGCAGCACACCGTTCGTCGGTCCGTTCCCGATGCAGCCATAGGCGCTGAACTGGCGACCGTTTGGCGAAACGTGGAAATAGGCGATGCTTGCGGCGGGATCGATGTAATCGAGATACTCGCGCAGGGCCGCAGTGACCTTGTGCGAGAGGACGATCGTACCGTCCGCGAGTGGGCTTTCGAAGGGCGGCTCTTCAACTTTGGCCGCCACGGGTGTCGGCGCACTGATTGCCGGTAGTTTCGCAGCCGGATCCGGCTCACGCAATTTGTAGGCCGCCTTACGCGTCCCGCCGGAAAACAGCTGCACGCAGCCACTGCCGCCACCATTTGTGCAGGCGTCCAGCGCCTTGCTGCGCGCCTTATGATAATCCGGATGATCGTTAGTCCAACCCGTCGCACTTGGACAAGGCGGCAGATCACTCGCCGATGAACCATTGATGATGCAGCCATAGGCGCCGAAAGCGCGGCCATTCTGTGAGACATAGAAATAGGCCAAGCTGGCCCGGCTGTCGGCATAGGCCAGATAATCCTCCAGCGCATCCGTGACCCGCCAGGACAAGACAATCGTGCCGTCCGAGAGTGGGCTTTCAAACGGCGGCTCTTCGACCTTGGGTACGGGCTTCGTTGCGGGAGCAGCAGACCGTTCCGGTGGAAGTACCTTGTAGGCCACAAGGATGCTGTCGCCGTAGGCAAAAACAATGCACTCTTGTCCTGAGATATCGCGACAATTCCTGAGTGCCGACTGCTTGTAAGTGGCGCCGCCCACACAGATAATATCTTCGCAATAGACTGCGTAGTACCCTGTGCCATCGGGTGTTACGGCGAAGGCCCCTCGGCCGCTGGCACCCATCAGTTGCAAATATTCTTGGTACCAGCCCCAAACCTTGGCGGTAATGATCATTTCAGTACCGGTGTCAGCCGCAGCTGCCGTCGTGTTGGCCAGCAACAGGGCCAATGCCATTACGATACATCGCCACATGGAGGGACTGCCTTCGCATTCAACTAATGCGAAAAGACATAGTATATTCGCGGGCGACTCGCAACCTAGTGGCCGCAGTCCATCCGCTACTACTGAAACGCCTACTCCGCAGCCTTCGCGGGGCTGAGCGGAAGTTCAGTCTGTGCGCGCTGGGGTGGCATCGCCCAGAGCTTGGCGATATCGGCCCGTGGCATCGGCTTGCCGAGCAGATAGCCCTGGGCCTGGTCGCAATCCTCGTTCTGCAGCCAGGCAAGCTGGGTCGACGTCTCGACACCTTCCGCCGTCACCGTGATGCGCAGCGAGCGGCCGAGCGCGATGACCGCACGCACGATCGACATCGAATCCGGATTCTTCTCCATCGCCCAGATGAAGGAGCGGTCGATCTTGATCTTGTCGAAGGGGAAACGCTGCAGATAGCTCAGGGAAGAGAAGCCGGTACCGAAATCGTCGAGCGAGATGTGGATGCCGGCCTTCTTGAGAATGGTGAGGGTTGCCAGGGTGCGCTCGGTATCCTCGATGAGCACACCTTCGGTGATTTCGAGCTCGAGACGGTTGGGCGCGAGGCCGGTTTCGGCAAGAATGGCGAGGATCTGCTCTGCGAGATCCGATTGGCGGAACTGGATGGGCGAGAGGTTGATGGCAACGATCTTGTCATCGGGCCAGCCGGCTGCCTCGCGGCAGGCCGTGCGCAGGACCCAGGCGCCCAATTGCATGATGAGGCCGCATTCCTCAGCCAGCGGGATGAAATCCGCCGGCGAGATGGGGCCGCGTTCCGGATGCCGCCAGCGCAGCAGCGCCTCGCAGCCCAGCACAGTCAGCTGATCGCAATCGACCAGCGGCTGGTAGTGAAGTTCAAGCTGCTCGGTCATCAGGGCCTGACGCAGATCACGCTCAAGATGCCGGCGTTCCTGCAGCCGCAGATCCATCTCGGATTCGAAGAAGCGGAAGGTGCCGCCGCCGGAGGTCTTGGCACGGTGGAGTGCCGTATCGGCGGCGCGCACCAGTTCGTCTCCGCTGATCCCGTCGCTGGGATAGAGGGCGATGCCGATGCTGGTGCCGATGACGATGTGATGGCCGCAGATGCAAAACGGCTCGGCGATCGCCTTCACCAATCGGTCGGCCATGACGGCCGGCCCGTCAGGATGCGAGAGGCCGACCTGGATGAGGGCGAATTCGTCGGCGCCGAGACGCGCCACGGTATCGTCGGCGCGGATCGACTCGGTGAGGCGCAGCGCCACCTGGCGCAGCAATTCATCGGCGATTTCGGGACCAAGCAGATCATTGACCGGCTTGAAGCGGTCGAGGTCGAGGCAGAGGACGGCGACCGTGTTGCCACCACGCTTGGCGCGCTCCATCGCCTGGCCGAGGCGGTCGCGGAAGAGGTTGCGATTGGGCAGCGAGGTCAGCGCATCATGATGCGCCATATGCAGAATCCGCTGTTCCGCCGCCTTCCGCTCGCGAATGTCGCGCACGGCGACGACTCGGGCATCGCCATTCTCGAACGGCATGGTGCGGGCATGGATTTCAACTGGAATGGCGCTGCCATCGGCATGGCGCAGGTTGATTTCGATGGGCGGGTCGCCAATAGCCGGTGCTTCACCTCGACCGAGTGCCGCCAATTGCGCCCGCAACTGGTCATGGCTGGAGGTGGCGCACAGGTCAAAGAGGTTGCGGCCGATCAGCAGTTCCTGGGGCCAACCGACAATGGCAGCCATGGCGGTGTTGGCGTCGATGACGATGCCGTCGCGGTGGATGACGAGGCCTTCGAAGGTGGCGTCGGCCAATTGACGGAAGCGTGCTTCGCTCGCCCGCAGCCGGGCCTCGCTCTCGCGCAGCTCAGCCGCTTCGGCCGCAGCGCGCGCCGAGCGCGGCAGCAGCCGCAGCACGGCAAAGCCCAGGCCAAGCAACGCCAGCAATCCGGCCAATCCGACCGACAGCTGGATCGGGTGCTCGCCGAGTGTCTCGAGGACGCGAAGCATCTAGGGCCTTCTCTGATTCCCCGGGTCCATCCCGGTTGGCCACCCGGTCAGATCCGGGCCAGTCCTGCGTTATAAACAGGAGAATCTGAATCAGAGATTAACGTGCGCATACGTAAGTGTGCGCTGAAGATATTCCTGTATCGGTCACACTGGAAGGAACGGATAGCCAAGCACCGCCTGTCCGAAGGTGGCTAGGATCACCAAGCCCAGGATCGTGGCCGCCGTCAGCACCACGGCATGTGCCGAGGCCGGGCGATAGCGATCAGCCAGCCAGCCCAGGAGAGGCAGGAGCTGCATGAGATGGGTGGCAAAGAAGTGCGGGACGCGCAGATCGCCGCCGCTGGTCGACCAGCCGAGCAGCGGCAAGCCGCTGGCGTCCGATCGGTCGCCGCCGATCCAATGGCCGACCGGCTGGCCAAGCGCATCGGGAATGGCGCCCGAGCCGAGGATGCCGGCGGTCAGCAAGGTGGCGACAGCGCCCAAGGTGAGGCCGAGCCCTGCGCCCAGGCGAAGGCCAGGCCCGAGATTCGGCCGGGGTGACACGAGAATGACGCGGCCGAGATGGAATGCCACCAGGACCAGCAGCACGGCGCCGACGCCCATCGCCGTATAAAGCGCTGCCTCAAGTGGCGTTCCGCCATTGAAATGAGAGGCGCGACCGCGCGCTGCCTGCAAGGTGATGTAGCCCGCCTCGAACAGGCCAGCGAGCCCGGCCACGACAAAGGCCTGACGCAAGAAGGGGCGCGCACGGGCCGCGGGGGCCACCAGGTCGACCAGGATCGCGAGCGTGGCGAAGTGCAGGGCCAGCGACAGGTCGAACTTGATCGGCTTGATCCAGACGCTGATGCCGTTGAGCTGGCGCGGATCACTTGCCAACAGCAGCAGGCTGGGTACGAGCAGGACCAGCATCATCAGGCAGATCTGCAGCGCAAGGACGCGCGGCTGCGACACCGGCGCCTGGTCGATGGTACGGGGTGCCGGCAGCGAAGCCGGGACTGCCAGCAAGGTCATCAGCATTTGCTCCAAGCCCCCTGAAAGCTGCGCCGGTCAAGGAGGCGCACGGCGAGAACGGCATGGAACAGAAGAAGGCCCAATGGCCCGAACATGAAGGTCGCGGCAAGAATCGGCGCCTGCAGCAGGCGACTCAACGACAAAGCGTCAGCGCGCGCCGCGATCCACAGGCCGACGAAGAGATCGAAGGCGAGGTAGTGCAGCCAACCCGCAAGCAGCACGGGATCACTGGCAAAGAGGGTGCGGACCGCCGCGATACTGTCAAAACCACCGCCCTCGACCTGAAAGAAATAGCCGAGGATGAGGGTGACATAGGCCATCGCCAGCAGGCTGACGAGACCATAGCTGAGGCCTTGCCGCAGCCAGGCCCAGCGCGGCAGCAGGATGAGTGAAGCCCAGCCCGCCATGGCGAGGCTGCTCGACAAGCTGAACCAGGATTCCCAGGTCACATTCCGTCTCCAGCGATAATGTTGACAGTGACTAGATTTGTCTATCAGGCAATCTAGGCATCGTCAAGATAGTGTTTGACGGGAATCCGGCCGGCACGGTATGAGCGGCAAGCGAGGAAGGCCATGGCCAGGAAGGCGAGCTATCATCACGGCAATTTGCGCGCTGCCCTGCTGGCGGCGGCGCTCGGCATTCTGGAGGCGGAAGGCCTGCAGGCGCTCACCTTGCGCAAGGTGGCAGCCAAGGCGCGCGTGTCGCATGCGGCGCCGGCGCATCATTTTCCCAACCTGAAGGCGTTGCTGACGGCGCTTGCCATCATCGCTTTCCAGCGCTTTGCCGATGCCATGGCGACGGCGCGCAAAGGCGTGAAGAAGGATCCGGCCAGCCAGATCCGCGCGGCGGCCGATGGCTATCTGGCCTTTGCGCGCGCCAATCCGGCGCTCTTCCGCCTGATGTTCCAGGAAGGCCAGCTCGACTGGTCGAATGCCGAGCTGAAGCAGGCGGCCGCTGCCAGTTTCCAGCACCTGGTCGAGATCACCGCGCCCCTTGCCGAGCAGCTCGGGCTGAAGACGCAGGCAGAGCGGCAGGAGTTGGAGAAGCTGGTCTGGTCGTCGGCCCATGGCTTTGCCCATCTCTATACCGACGGCAAGATGCAGCACGACGCGACACCCCCGGATATCGCGCGGTTCCTGTTGCCGCGGAAGGCCAAGTAACCGCAGCCCTGGGCGGAACGAGATTCCGGGAATTCAACCGGTGAGGAGTTCCAGCTGCCATTCCATCTCGGCAGTGGTCAGCGGATAGTCGGTGCCGCCGCGCGGATTCAACGCCTGATGGGGCGGAATGCCGGCGATTTTCAATTGCAGCTGCAGCGCCTGGCGCATGGTGAGCTTGGACTTCCAGGCCAAGGCCGTCACCGCCTTGGCGCTCATCGACGACATGATCTTCTTGACGATGACCGGATTGAGACCGGCATCGCGACCGAGGGCCGCCATCACCTGATCGCGCTTGCCGCCGGCGATGGCGGCACTCATCGCTTCCTCGTCGCCGGCCGGCGGCGTCGCCTGGCTGTCGCCGGCATCCTTCTGCTTGGCTTCCGCGGCCAGGCGTTTCTTGACTGCCTTGGCGACAGCCTTGGCTGTCGATTTGTCAAGGTCGGGCCGCGCCGTCAGGAGATCGAACAGCGAGGAGGAGACGAATTCCGCCAGACGCTTTACCGCATTCATCGGCAGCAGGGGCCTGCGCACCAGCGGTTCCTGCCATTCCTCGACCGCGGGGGCCTTGTCGAGGATGAGATCGAGTGTCTCTTCGCGGATCTGCGCGCTCTTGTTGTTGAGCAGATCGGTGATGGTGTCGGTCTCGTGCGGCACCTCGACCGCCGCCGCGACGATCGCATCGGCCAGCCGGTCGCCGATTCGGCGGCGCTTGGCGATGGCGGTCAGCGCACCGCGGATGGGGCCGCTGCTGATAATCTCCATGAGATCGTCATCGGTCAGGATCGGCGAATATTGCAGCACCGGACCCGCCACCTTGATCTCGAGATCGCGGGCCAGTTCCTGGATAAGATGGGCCGGCGCATCAGTGAGATCCTTGAGCGCCTCAGCCACGATGCGCCGCACCTTCAATGCCTGGTCGCGGGCCAGTGTCTCCAGCACCTCGATGGTGAGGTCGCGGATCTGGGTGCGCGCCTCCTGGGACAGTTGCGGTGCCAGGCGCGCGATCTTCTGCGCCAGGAGTTCGCGTACGCCGAGATCGCTATCGCGCGCCAGCAGCAGATCGGCCTGGCGCGGCGTCGTCTCATTTCCGGCGATGGCACGGCGCACATCGGCTGATTTGTCCTCAGCCAGGAAATAGAGGATTTCCGGCCGCAGATCGTTGCGGGCAGCAAGCGCGCGGCGCTGTGCATCACTGCCGGCCGCCGCCAGCCGTTTGGCTTCTTCGTATTCTATCTCTACTCCACCAGCACGAAGCCGCCCTTGCCACCATGCTTGATCCGGTACATGGCGTCATCGGCCCGCGCCATCAGCGCTTCGAGCGAATCTGGTTCGGCCCCGTGCAGCATGGCGATGCCGATCGAGAAGCCGAGCGGCTTTTCGCAGCCGGGCGCAAAGCGCGCCAGCGACTTCGCCGCATCCTGCAGGGCTTCCGCCTTCACCACAGCCTCGTCGCGGTCGATATCATCGAGCCAGGCCACGAATTCATCGCCGCCAAGCCGGCCGATGGGATCGCGCGCGCGCAATTGCGTGCGCAGGATGTCGGCGGTGGCGACCAGGGTGGCATCGCCCTGGGCATGGCCGAAGCGGTCATTGACCTGTTTGAAATTGTCGAGATCGACATAGATGAGGGCACCGCCATGCTGGTCGTGGCGCGCCCGGTCGACCATGCGCGCCAAGGTGTGTTCGAAGCCGCGCCGGTTGAGAAGACCGGTAA
>NZ_CAMDRA010000054.1 GCF_945906275.1 Dongia mobilis | reverse complement strand
TGGCGAACCCGTCCATATAACTCCACGCCCTTCATCCCTCCGCCTTCCGCCAATCAGGCAAAAGGCTATCTGCTGCCGGACTTTTACTCCGGCGCAACCAGATTATCCGGCCGCTTCAGTGAGGGATTATTGCTCCGGCGCTTACAGATCAATGAATCATCGTCAATTAATGCCCGACTGGTTGCGAACCTAGATGTCAAAATGAACGACAATCCACTTATCAGGCAAATGATTGTTTACGATGATCGCTTGCGATGGAAATCATCCGATTTAAAGCTCCTGGAACTTGGAGCACAAACAGTCGCCTTTTCCCACGCGCACCCAGCACTGGAGCGCCTGCGAGCATGAGCCAATCAAGCAATGAACGGGACGACGAAAATCGTCGCGATGAAATGCTAAAACGCATGTCGTATGCGCCGCATTAGGCGCATGTGCCGCTTAAGGCTAAGCCGAAAGCAACCCATTTTGCCCTGACCACCGATGTTGCCTGACTTGCGCTCGCCATTCCCCACCGCGCCGACGGAACTTCCCCCATCACGAGATGTGGCTCCTTCGACCACCATCCCCGCCAAAATCCAAAACCCCCTACAAACTCCGCGACGCCCCCATCCACCCGCATCATGCTGCCCGTCACATAGGCGGCTGACTGGCTGCACAGTTACCTCCGCCAAAGGCCAAACAGCCTACAAACTATGGCTGGCTACGCCAGTTTTCCTAACCTTTCATGCCAGTATGGGAGTTCCTTTGATATACGGCGCCAGCCCGTCTGGGTAGAGCGTCATCATTCTCGGCAAATTAGCCGTGACATTTGCATCAGCGGCATTTGCTGAGTACCAGCACCGCACGGCGGCGATGAAGTTACTGCAAAAATCAGCAACACTGTAAACGTAGGAATCATCTATCTTGCAGTTGGTGAAAGTGACACTGCCTGGAAGAGCAAAAATCACTCTTGCAACATTGTTCTTCATATCCCCAAACCGCCCATTGTGGACGACGCCACATCGCATCGAAAAGAGATCATCGCCGGTAACGAACTCAAACCCTTTTGTGAGGTTCTCTTTACACCATTTTCTATACCGCTCCCCGTTGCATCGCCCATCAGGGGACACAAGAGACACACATAAATCTGGCAGCGCCAAAACCATAGTAAGGGCCAAAAAATAGAACCTAGCCTGTATGGCCCGTTCAATTTCAGCCAGCAGATAATCAAGTGGCGTCGCGGATGGCACCGTCATGTAAAGCCTCCGTCGAAATTATAAAGCGACCAGCAGCCCAATCGAGCAAATTGCTAAGTGCACGTCGGTGAATTTTTTCATTACATCCTTAAGTATTCTACCATGAAGCCGCCGGCCCCGCGCATCCATAGCTAAACCGTAAGTCCATCAAAGGGTCGGTCTATTGCCAACAGTCCTATAAAATGTGCACCTTAAATCATTGTGATACTCCCTTTCAGGATGAGACTCCCTCGACCGGCATCTCCGCCAAAGAAGTGAAACCCCCTACAAACTCCGCGAAGCCCCCCCATCCACCCGCATCATGCTGCCCGTCACATAAGCGGCCGCCTTGCTGCACAGGAACGCCGCGACGGCGCCGAACTCGGCCGGATCGCCATAGCGACCGACCGGAATGGCGGCCGCCGCCGATTGTGCCACCACCGCCTCCGCGACCCCGTCGCGTTCGGCCTGGCGGCGGTTGATCGAGATTGTCCGGGCTGTCGCAAAACTTCCCGGCAGCAGCATGTTGACGGTGACGCCCTCGCCGGCAACTTCGCCCGCCAAGGTCTTCGACCAGCCGGCGATCAAGCCCCGCAGGCCGTTCGAGATGGCCAGCTCCGCGATCGGCTCAACAACGCTGGTCGAGGCAATGTTGACGATGCGGCCCCAGCCACGTTGCCGCATCGCGGGCAGCAGCAGATCCGTCAGTTGGAATGTCGAGAGAACCATCTGCTGGAACTGCGCCTGCCACAGAGCGGCGTCGGCACCGGCCGCCGTCACCGGCGGCGGCCCGCCGCAATTGTTGATGAGAATGTCGATCGACCCCAACTGCGCCTGAGCCTTGGCCACGGCGGCGGCGATGGCGGCGGGATCAGCAAGGTCGGCAACAAGTGCCACGGCGCGCCCCTGCTTCCGGCCATTGATCGCCTTTGTGGCCGTTTTCAAGGCGGCGGGATCGCGCGCCAGCAAGGCGACCGACACGCCCTCGCCGGCCAGCGCCTCGGCAACGCCCTGCCCCAATCCCTTGCTGCCGCCCACGACCAAGGCGTTGCGCCTGCCTAATCCGAGATCCATTGTTCTTGTCCCTTCAGAAACCCTGTTACCGCGCGATGTCGCGCAGCTCTTGGCACAGCGCGTCGATTTCCTGCTCGGTGTTGTAGACATGGACCGAGGCGCGCAGGATTTCGGCAAGGCCGCGCGCCTTCATGTCGAGCGGCGTGTAGGCGGCACCACCGACCGAAATGTTGAACTGCCGGCCATGGAGCCGGTTGCGCACGTCGAGCGCCGTCAATCCCTCGACCGTGAAGGACACGATGCCGGATCGGCGCCGGCCCTGGTCACGCAGGGTCACGCGGCCGATGCCAGCCAGCTGGCGCCGCAGAGTGGCCGCCAGATCCGTGATGCGCGCCTCGATCGCGTCCAACCCGAGCGCCAGCGCATAGCGGATGGCAACGCCCAGGCCAAGCTTGAGGGCGCGCGCATTCTCGTTTGTCTCCAGCATCCTCGCATCCCGGGCAAAGACGATCTCGTCGCTCTCCGACATCGTGCCGCACGAATTGTCGACCAGCACCGGCCGCATCTTCTCCAGCAGCGATGGGCGGATGTAAACGAGGCCCGTGCCGCGCGGGCCGCGCAGGAACTTCCGGCCGGGTGCCGTCAGCATGTCGCAGCCGATCGCCGCGACATCGACCTTCATCTGCCCGACCGATTGCGCGGCATCCAGCAGGAACGGAATGCCGGCCGCGCGCGCGATGGCCCCAACCTCCGCCGCCGGATTGACCATGCCGCCATTGGCCGCCACATGGGTGAGGGCGATCAACCGGACCCGGTCGTCGATCAGGGTCCGCAGCGCCGCGATATCAGGCGTCCCGTCAGGGCTGGTGGGGATAAGCTCGACGGTCGCACCCGCCGCGCGTGCCGCATCCAGCAGGGCGATGTAATTGCCGGCCCATTCGCTGGCGGAGGTGAGGATGCGGTCCCCGGCGCGGAACCTGCCATTGCCCAGGGCAAAATGGCTGAACGCCAGGCTCCAGGCGCGCGAGCCGCTCTCGGTGATGGCGATCTCATGGGGCTGGCAGTTCAACATCAGGGCCGCCGCGGCGTAAGAATCGTCGATCGCCGCCGTGGCGGCAAGTCCGGCTTCGACCGGCCCCTGCAGGGCTTCGCGTTGCAGGTGGGAGATGACCGCCTCCAGCACGGCGCGCGGTGGCAGCGACCCGCCGGCATTGTTGAAATGCCGCACCAGCTCGCAGCCCGGCGTCTCGGCGCGCAGCCGGTCAATATCCATCGCCATGATCACGCATCTCCCCTCATTTGCACGGTCGCCGACGATCAATCGGCGATCTCGAAGATGCCGTCAACTTCGACCGACGCATTGACCGGCAGGTTGGCAACGCCGATCGAGGTACGCGCATGGCGGCCGCGTTCGCCGAACAGGGCCACCATCAAATCCGACGCGCCGTTCATCACCTCCGATTGCTGATCGAAGCCTGGGGTACAATTGACAAAGCCACCCAGGCGCACGCAGGCCTTCAGCCTGTCGAGATTGCCGCCCAGCGCATGGCTCAACTGCGCCACCAGGTTGAGCGCGCAGAGTTCCGCGGCCTTCCGTCCCTCAGCCACCGTGACCTCGGCGCCTAGCTTGCCGGCAAAGGTGATCTCGTCGCCGATGGCGGAGATCTGGCCGGAGATATAGAGGAGGTTGCCGGTGCGCCGGCTGGGCACGTAATTGCCGCCGCTGCCGCCTACCGGTGGCAGGTCGAACCCCAGTTCCCTGAGGCGTGCGAGATATCGATCAGCCATGAGCTTCCTCCGTTGTCAGAACGAAGGGCACGCTAGGGGGCGGAGATCAGCCCGACAAATCAGTCTTTGGCCGTGGGTCGGTGAGTGAGACTCATGCGTCGCCTGCTTCGGCGCGGAGCCAGGCGCGGAACGCGTCGATCGCCTGGTCGCCGCGCCTTGCCGGCAGGGTCACCAGGTAATAGCCCATCGCATTGCGCAGGGTCTGCGCCAGCGGCTGCACCAGCTCGCCTGATCGGAGCCGCTCCTCGACCAGGATGCGGCGGCCGAGTGCGACACCCATCCCGTCGAGGGCCGCCTGCAGGACCAGATTGTAATCGTAAAGCATCGTCTGGCGCGGCACCGATTTGAGATCGAGGCCGGCCGCCGCCGCCCAATCCTCCCAATCGGAACGCGGTCCCGACAGCAGCAGATTGTGCTGCGCAAGGTCCGCCACCTTGGCCAGCGGCAGGCCCTTGGCGAGCAGGGCCGGACTGCACACCGGAAAGACTTCTTCCTGCATCAGGGCGGTGGCATCGAGGCCCGTCCAGGTGCCGCTGCCATAGCGGATCGCCGCGTCGATGCCTTCGGCCGAGAGATCGATGATCTGCACCCCCGGCTCAAAATCGATCCCGATCTCCGGATGCGCCGCGGTGAATCGCGCAAGGCGCGGCAGCAGCCAGTTGGCGGCGAACGAGGCCGTGAGCGCCACCTTGAGGCGCCGCTCCGCCCGCGCCGCGCGGACCTGCCGGCTGCCCGACGCCAGTAGGTCGAACGCCTGCCGGACGGTGCCCAAATAGGCCTCGCCCTGAGGGGTCAGTTCCAGGCTGCGGACGCGGCGGTGGAACAGCTTCTGCCCCAGCTCTTCCTCCAGCCCGCGCACATGGCGGCTGATGGCGCCCTGGGTCAGGGACAGCTCCTCGGCCGCCAGCGTGAAGCTCAGATGCCGGCCGGCCGCTTCGAAGGCGCGCAGGGCCAGCAGGTTCGGGAGATCGCGCGCCACGTCATTCTAGCTTTCGCGCTTGGCCTTGCGGCGGTGCTGCTCCAGGCCCATCTCGTCGGTCTCGATCTGCTCGCGCCGCGCGATCGCCTGGCGCTTGCGCTCAAGCCGGTTCTCGATCGTCTGCTAGGTCTTCTTGATGTCGCCGAAGGTTTCCGCGATCTCGTCGCGCACCCGCTCCAGCTCCAGATTGACGTCGGCCACCGACTGTTCCAGCCGCTCGCGCCGCTTGCCCATCATGTCGCGGTAGGGCGGCAGATGGCGGCTGGCTTCGAGATTGCTGCGCGCCACCTCGATCTCGCGCGCCACATCCTCATCGAGCTTGGCGATGTCGCCCTGCAGCCGCTCGATGAGCGCCATGAGGTCGGAAGCCTGGCGCCGCTTCTCGTCGAGCGTCCATTTCTGCAAGCGGAGGAGCTGGTTGAGGCCGTTCATGAATCAGCGACCTCTTCCTCTGCCGCGGCCGGTGCCGGCGTATCGTCGACCATGCCGAGGATGGCGGCCAGCTGCGCATAGCCGCTCGCAAGATCCGATTGTTCGCCACGCTGCTGGCCGAGGAATTTCTCGATCTCCGGATAGAGCAGGATCGCCTGGTCGACCGCCGGGTCCGTGCCGCGGCGATAGGCGCCAAGCCGGATCAGTTCCGCCATGTCCTCATAGGTCGACATGTGCCGCCGCGCCTCGCGCACGATCTTGTTCTGGAAATCGCTGTTGCAAGCCGGCATGGTGCGCGACAGCGAGCGGAGGATATTGACCGCCGGATAGCGACCGCGCTCGGCGATCGAGCGCTCCAGCACGATATGCCCGTCAAGGATGCCGCGGCAGGCATCGGCAATGGGTTCGTTGTGATCGTCGCCCTCGACCAGCACGGTAAAGAGGCCGGTGATCGACCCCGATCCCGCGACACCGGGGCCAGCGCGCTCAAGGAGACGCGGCAGTTCGGCAAAGACCGACGGCGTATAACCCTTCGAGGCCGGCGGCTCGCCGATCGACAGCCCGATTTCGCGCATCGCCATGGCAAAGCGGGTGACGGAATCCATCAGGCACAGCACGTTCTCGCCCTGGTCGCGGAAATATTCCGCGAGCGCCAGCGTCATCTGCGCCGCCTGCCGGCGCAGCAGCGGCGATTCATCCGAGGTCGCCACCACGACCACGCTGCGCGCCAGACCTTCCGGCCCCAATTCGTCCTCGATGAATTCCTGCACCTCGCGCCCGCGCTCGCCGATGAGGCCGATCACATTGATGTCGAGCGAGGTATAGCGCGCCATCATCGACATCAGCACCGACTTGCCGATGCCGGACGCGGCGAATATGCCGAGGCGCTGCCCCTGGCACACGCTCGTGAAGGTGTTGATGGCCTTGACGCCGAGATCGATCTTGGCCCCCACGCGCCTGCGCGTGTGTGCGGGCGGCGGCTGGTTGCGGATGCGGCAGGGCTCGATCCCCTGCGGCAGCGGTCCCTTGCCGTCGATGGGGTCCCCGAACGCATTCACCACGCGCCCGAGCCAGGCGCGGGTCGGGCGCACCACCGGCTCGCCATCCACCAGCACCACCTTGCTGCCGAGCCCCACCCCTTCGAGCGAGCCATAGGTCATGGCAAGGGCGAGGCCCTCGCGGAAGCCGACGATCTCGCACGGCACGTGGCGGTCGTTGCGATCGACCAGCGCGCAGCGCGCGCCGATCGAGAGCGCGCTTTCCATGCCGCTGATCTCCACCAGCATGCCCACCACGGCCGCGACCCGGCCATAGATGCGCGTCTCGGGGATGCGCGCGAGTTCCCGGTGGAAGGCGTCGAATTCGTGCAATGGAACGCTCAACGGATCGGACTTCCTCATTCTTGCGGGCCGCTCAGAATGCCACCGGCACCGATGGAATAGATTAGCGCGGGCTCGTTAAATAAGTGGTTAAGACAGTGTTTATGCCAGCGCCAGGTGCCGGAATTTCGTTAACAGCCTGTTCTTGCTAGGATTTAAGCTTTAATTCCTGATTCATAATCCTTCACCCATCTTCTTCAAAGTTAACGCCAAGCGCTTTACATAAGCTGTATTAATGGTTAAGATTCACATATCAATCGGCTGCGGTCGAGAACCGAATGAGGTCCTTGCCATGCGCGTGCTCGTCGTCGAAGACGATTCCAACACCGCCCAAAGCATCGAGCTGATGCTGAAAGCCGAGGGCTACATTGTCGACACCACCAATCTCGGCGAAGACGGATTGGAAATCGGCAAGCTTTACGATTACGACATCATCATCCTCGATCTGATGTTGCCGGATATCGACGGCTATGAAGTGCTGCGCCGTTTGCGCGCCGCGCACATCAACACACCCATCCTGATCCTCTCCGGCCTCTCCGAGCTCGACAGCAAGATCAAGGGTTTGGGCTTCGGTGCTGATGATTATCTGACGAAGCCCTTCGACCGCCGCGAACTCATCGCTCGGCTGCAGGCGATCGTGAGCCGCTCCAAGGGCCATTCGGATTCGATCATCAAGACCGGCCGCCTCACCGTGAACCTCGACACCCGCAACGTCGAGGTCGAGAGCCAGCCGCTGCATCTGACCGGCAAGGAATACGGCATCCTCGAACTCCTTTCCCTGCGCAAGGGTACCACCCTCACCAAGGAAATGTTTCTCAACCACCTCTATGGTGGTATGGATGAGCCGGAATTGAAGATCATCGACGTCTTCGTCTGCAAGCTGCGGAAGAAGCTCAGCACCGCGACCGGCGGCGACAATTACATCGAGACCGTCTGGGGCCGCGGCTATGTGCTGCGCGATCCCGAAGACAGCACCCTCCCGGCCAAGACGGCGGAGAGTGCTTAAGGTTTCGCTCGACAAAGCCTTTAGAAAAAATGCCCGGGTCATTCTAGGGCATTTTCGTTTTGTGGTGCGCTGTGGAATGCCGGAAATAGCTATTTCCCTCCGTCCTTGAGGACAGGGCAGTCTCATATCGAATGGTTTTTTTTACGCCGTCATGCCCGGGCTTGACCCGGGCATCTGACTTGACCGGGCTCTGTCCCTCAGTTGCGGGCGGATCCCCGGGTCAAGCCCGGGGATGACTAAACTCAACACGTCATATGCGATAGCCCTGCCCTCAAGGAGGCGCAGAAGATCGTCACCGAACAAGTATCCGGCGATTCAGGCAATCCAATGAAGACGGAAGCTTTGCTACCGCGGCGCCGCCGGGCTGGCGCCGGCACCCGGCGTGCCGAAGGCGGTCGGCGCCTTGATGCCGCCGGTCAGGCCATAGATGCCGCGCTGGCCGGCCAGCAGCTGGAACTTGTCGGAAATGCCCAGCACGGTTTCGGCACCGCCGAGGAACAGATAGCCATCGTCCGGCATCTGCTTGGCGATCCCCGCCAGCACCTTGGTCTTGGTCGGCTGGTCGAAATAGATGAGCACGTTGCGGCAGAATACGATGTCGAACTTGCCCAAGGGTGCCGGATCGTTGAGCAGGTTCCATTCGCGGAACTGCACCTTGGAGCGGATCGCATCGGAGATTTTCCAGCGATCGCCGGTCTGCTGGAAATACTTCACCAGCAGGGTGATCGGCAGGCCGCGCTGCACCTCGAACTGGGAATAGAGCCCGTCCTTGGCGCGCTGCAGGATTTCACCGGAGAGATCCGTGCCGATGATCTCGATCTTCCAGCCGGCGAGCTGCGCGCTCATTTCCGAGAGGATCATCGCCAGCGAATAGCCTTCCTGCCCCGACGAGCAGGCGGCCGACCAGATGCGGATCGTTTTCGACGAGGCGCGCGCCTTGATCATCGCCGGCAGGCAGATCTGCTTGAACTGGTCGAACGGCTTGGTGTCGCGGAAGAAGAAGGATTCATTGGTGGTCATCGCCTCGACCACGTCGCGGATCACCGCTTCATCATTCTTGGTGCGGATGAGGCGCACGAGATCGTCGAAGGTCGCAAGCTTCCATTTGCGGGCGACCGGCAGCAACCGGATTTCCAGCAGATAGGCCTTGTCGTTGGTCAACAACAGGCCTGACCTGGTTTTCAGGATCTGGCAAATGAAGTCGAAGTCCGTGATCGTCATCGACGTTTGCCTCATGCCACGCTGCGGGTGATAGCCTTCTTGACGAACGCGCCGATATCCGCGAGCGGCAGCACCGCTGAACACAGACCGGCTGTCGCCACGGCGCCGGGCATGCCCCAGACTACGGAACTTGGTTCGTCCTGAGCGATCACCGTTCCCCCGACATTTGTTAGCTCCGTCGCCCCCTTCAAACCATCCTGCCCCATTCCAGTTAGCATGACAAACAAAGTCTTGTTGCCATAAACCTTTGCAATGGAACGCAGCATGGGATCGACTGCGGGGCGGCAGAAATTCTCAGGCGGATTCTTGTTGATGCGCACGACGCGCTGCGCCGCATTGCCTTCGACGACCATGTGGAAGTCGCCGGGCGCCACATAGATGCGGCCGGCCACGACCGGCTCGCCATCCTTCGCCTCGGCCGACGGCATGCCCGCCGCCTGGCCGAGATGCTCGGCGAGGATGGTGGTGAAGGTGGCCGGCATATGCTGGGTCACGAAGACCGGCACATGGGTGATCTTGCCGATCGCCTGGAACACCTTGAACAGCGCTTGCGGCCCGCCGGTCGACGAACCGATCGCCAGGCATTCCGGTCGCAGCAAGGGCGGCATGTCGCGGAGCTTGATCGGCTGGCCGCCATAGAGTTGCTTTGGCGCGGTCGGTGTCGCGGATCCAGGTTCGCCGGTGGCCGAGGGTGCCGCGATGCCGCGCTTGCGGCGCCCGGCCTGGGCCCAGGACTTCACCTTCTCGACCAAATCCGCCTTGAAATCGGTGGCTGCGGAAATGGCCCCCGTCGTGGTCGGCTTGGGCACATAGTCGGAAGAGCCCAGCGACATCGCCTTCATCGAGACCGAGGCGCCCTTCAAGGTCAGCGTCGACGCCATGATGACGGCAACGCCGGGCTTGGTCTGCAGGAGGCGCGGCAGAGCCGTGATCCCGTCCATCACCGGCATTTCGATGTCGAGCACGATCACTTCGATATCATTGTCCGGGCGACCGAGCGCATCGATCGCCAATTGTCCGTTGCCGACAGTGGTCACCACTTTGATGGTCGGGTCCGATTCAAGGGCACGGGTCAGCAGGCCGCGAATGACGGCTGAATCGTCGACCACCATCACACGGTAAGGTCCTGCCTTGCCGCCACTGGTGCTCACCGCCGCTGCCTTGAAGGGTGTCATGCCGCGAACCTATCCCAGCCTGCCGTCACAGCGCGCCCGCAGTCACCGCGTAAAAGGCGATCACAGCAAGCCGACCTGGGAGAATTTGGACTCGATGATCTCGCTGTCGAAGGGCTTCATGATGTATTCGTTGGCGCCGGCCGTGATCGCTTCCTGGATATGCTGGATATCGTTCTCGGTCGTGCAGAAGACGACGATCGGCGTCTGGCCGCCATCCATCTTGCGCAGCTGGCGCAGGAAATCGATGCCGCTCATGACCGGCATGTTCCAGTCCAGCAGAATGGCGTCCGGCATGGCCTTGGCGCATTCTTCCATGGCCAGTTTGCCGTTCTCGGCTTCGACGATCTGAAAATTGAGGCCTTCGAGGATCTTTCGGGCCACCATGCGGACGACTTTCGAATCGTCAACGACCAGGCAAGACTTCATTCAGAAACTCCGTTCGTCGAACGTATGCACTTGCGACCACTGGAAACTCTTTGGCCGGAACCTGTAGCAGCGACCCCGGAGCTTCTCTCTATCAATAGTCAGCCTGGGCTGGGTCCGTCAATCGCCGTCCCAGGTTTTTTAGCCGAATTCCCTCTATCGAAAGAGATTCTTCCCCGGTCACAGACCCGAAAGCGATACCTCTGACGACCCCAGTAGCAACTCCGGTAACAACTTCGGTAACAACTCCGGCAACAGACCCCGTAGCAGACTCTGCGGCAGGCCCGGTGGCAAACCCGGCCACCGGCACGTCCGCGTCAATCAGGCAACTTCCGACCGGCTGCCGAAATCAAGCAGCGACCCCACGCTGAGAACCACCAGCAGGGAACCGTTGAGGCGATAGATGCCGTCCGAAAACTCCCGCAGGCGCGGGCTGAGGGTTGGCGGGTTGCGCTGATAGTCGCGCGAATTGAGGCTCAGCACCTCGCCGACGCTGTCGACCAGCAGGCTGTAGAGTTCGTTTTCATGTTCGACCACGACCGACATCGCCGCCTTGCCGCCTTCGCGTGTCGCAAGGCCCAGGCGCGGTCGGACGTCGATCGCTGTCACGATGCGACCGCGCAGGTTGAGGCTGCCGGCAACTTCCGGCGGCGCCAGCGGCACGCGGGCGATGTTCTGCGGCCCCAATACGTCCTGGACGGTGAGGACCGGGATGCCGAACATCTGGTCCCCGATCGACATGGTCACATAGTCGCGCTGCTCGCCGTTCGCGGTCGGGCTGCTCGCTGCTCCGAACTCGCTGTCGGCACCATTCTTCATACCGCTCATGCGGCACCTCGCACTTCGGACAGAGCTTCGTTGAGGGTGTGTACCAGGCCTTCACGGTCGTATTTGGCGACATAATCGTCGAACCCGACCTGACGGCCCTTTGCCAACTCCTTCGGGCTGGCATGGGACGAGAGCGCAATCATCGGCGTGGTCTGCCAGCGCCCGCTCTTCTTGACCGCCTCGCAGAAGGCAAAGCCATCCATGCCCGGCATCTCGATATCGGAGATGATGAGATCGAATTCCTCGCCCGCCTCGGCCAGCTCCAGCGCCTTGTCGCCGCTGTCGACCGCGGTGACCGAGAAGCCGGCGGCGGTCAATTGCGGTGCCAGCAGGTTGCGGAAGAAGGCACTGTCATCGACCATCAGCACGCGCTTCACGGCAGCGCCCGTCGCATCGGCGCGGCGCGAGCCGAACCAGTCGGCAAAGGCCTGGGCCAGGAAGAAGCCGGTATCGATGATATCGGTCGCCTGGCCGGCGATGATGGCACTGCCGATGCGGCCCGGCGTGTCGGCCGTGAGGTCGACATTGAGCTTGGCTTCGACGATGTCGACGATCTCGTCGACCATCAGGCCCATCGAATGTTCGCGATCCGAGAACACCAGCACCGGCTGGCGGCCTTCGGTCACGGTGAGATCGGGATAGCCTTCGAGCGGCACCAGCGGCATCAGCTGGCCGCGATACTGCACCACCAGTCGATCGTTGGAACGCTCGATGGAACCACGTTCGATTTCCTCAAGACGCGCCACCAGTGCCAGCGGCACCGCCTTGGGCGCACCCTGGCCGGCGCGGAACAGCAGCAGCGGCACGGCTTCGTCGCCATGGGCGCGGCTCCTGAGCGCCTGCTTCTCGGCGGCATCGGCGTCGCCCATGCTGATCTGGCCCGAGGTTGCGGCAATGCCGTTGGGATCTAGGATCATGATGACCGACCCGTCACCCAGGATGGTGTTGCCCGAGAAGACCTCGATATGGCGCAGGGTCGGCGCCACCGGCTTCACCACGATTTCTTCGGTGTCGAACACGCGGTCGACCATGATGCCGAATTGATAGGTACCGACCTGCGTCACGACGATGAAGGTATCGTCGCTGCTGCGGTCGGACTTGGCTTCCAGCTTCAGCTTCTCGCGCAGCGAAACGAGCGGCAGCAGCTTGTTCCGGAGGCGCAGGACCGGTGTGTCGTTGATGCGCTCGACCTTCAACTCGCCGGTCGGGCTGGCACGGACCAGTTCCACGACGCTGATCTGCGGAATGGCAAACCGTTCCTCGGCACATTCGACCACCAGGGCCGAGACGATGGCGAGGGTGAGCGGGATCTTGATCGAGAAGCTGGTGCCCTTGCCTTCAACCGAGCGGAGCTCGATGGTGCCGCCGATCTTTTCGATGTTGGTGCGCACCACGTCCATGCCGACGCCGCGACCCGAGACCGAGGTCACCTTGGCGGCGGTCGAGAAGCCGGCCTTGAAGATGTACTGCTGGATCTGCTGATCCGACATGTTCTCCAGCTCAGCCTCGGAGGCGAGGTTGTTCTGGATGATCTTCGCCTTGATCTTGTCGAGGGCCAGGCCTTTGCCGTCATCATTCACTTAGATGATGATATGGCCGCCTTCATGATAGGCGTTCAATGTGATCTTGCCGGTTTCCGGCTTGCCGGCGCGGCGGCGCTCTTCCGGGATTTCGATCGCGTGATCGGCCGAGTTGCGCACCATGTGGGTGAGCGGATCCTTGATCATCTCCAGGACCTGGCGATCAAGCTCGGTATCCTGACCGATCATGATGAGATCGATCTTCTTCTTCAATTCGTGGCTGAGGTCGCGGATGATGCGCGGCAGCTTGGCCCAGGCATTGCCGATCGGCTGCATGCGCGTCTTCATGACGCCTTCCTGCAGTTCCGACGTCACATGGTTCAAGCGCTGCAAGGGGGCTGCGAACTCGCTGTCCTTGTGCTTCCTGAGGATCTGCAGGACCTGGTTGCGGGTCAGCACCAGTTCGCTGACCATTGTCATCAGGTTTTCAAGCAGCTCGACATTGACTCGGATGCTCTGGTTGGCGATGGCCGATTCCTTGGCCTCGCCATCGACCGGCGCATCCTTCTTCGCCGCGGCGGCCTTGGCGGGCTTCGGCGCTGCCGCCGGCGGCGCTTCTTCGACCACGGCGGCAGCAGCGGCGGGCGCGGCGGTGCCGGTCGCTTACTCGCGGCCGGCATAGATCATGCCCATCACCATCGCCGCGATCTGCTGCGGCACTTCAAGCGTGTTGAGGGCCGCCTGCAGGTGGCCGCAGAAGGCATCGAACTGGGTGTCCGACAAGGCGCTGCCGGCCAGCGGGTTGGGCGTGTTGGAATCCGGACCACCGCACAGCTTGGCGAGATACTCGCGCATATGGCCTTGCAGGTGGTCGATGCTTTCGCCTTCGAAAATGCTCTTGACCCGAAGGTCGCCGACGATGCGCATGAACATGACTTCGACCACGGCATCGACCGTGCCCATGCCGCCGATCTGCTCATAGATCGTGGCGCCGGACTTGGCCGGGGCGGCAGCGGGTGCGCTCGCGGCGGGAGCCGGTGCGGCAGCTGGTGCGGGGGCGGCTGCGGCGGGTGCCGCGGCCTTGCCGCCATCGGCAAAGGCATTGAGGCTCTTGATGAGGACCGAATCGTCGCCCTCGGGTTCCGTGCCGGTCGCCTCAAGATCGCCCATGATGGTGCGGATGCGATCGAGACAGGCCAGGATCAGGGTGACCGCTTCGGAATCGACCACCAGTTCGCCGTCGCGCACTTTGCCGAGCACGTTCTCGCCGGCATGGGCGACTGATTCCAGTCGCGGCAGGCCGAGGAAGCCGCAGGTGCCCTTCACGGTGTGCACCAGTCGGAAAATATTCGACAGCAGATCGATGTCGTTGGGATTTTGTTCGAGCTTCACGAGCTCGACATCGAGTACGGCGAGATTCTCGTTGGTTTCGGTCAGAAACTCGCTCAACAGATCGTCCATGGCGCCTGCCCCACTCCGTTTGCCAATATGGCCAGCGAATCTTCAGCCGGTCGGCCGATTTCGCGAGGCTAATCCTTGGCCAAAAGGATTAATATTGCGTGAAGCTGGTAACGCTTGGGCAAGATCATGTTTTATTTAGGCAATCCAGGTCTGTTGCGACCGGTTGCCACGGCTCAGGCATGGGCGCTGGCCAGAAATTCCAGGCGCCCGGGACCGCTCTGGCCAAGGTCGATCTTCATCCGGATGCGCGCTGCCAGCAGCCCCGTGAGGTAGGCCAGCACATTGCGCGCATCGAGGTTCGCCGTGCTGGCGTTGGCGGCGAGCAGCGGCTTGTAATCATCCGCCAAAACGATCTGCTGGCCCTCGGCGATGAGCCGGAAGCCGGCGCCCGGACCCTCGCCATCGACCACCAGCAGCAGGTCGCCGCCCCGCGCCAGGGTCTCCGACATCAGGATGATGCTGACCAGCAGCAGTTTTGAAAAACCGGTCGGCAGGTCGCTGGGCGACATCGCCGGCACGCCGGCCAGGATCACCCGCCAGCCTTCCAGGAAATCGCGGGCCAGCTTGATCGCCTCGCCGAAGCCGAAGCTCGCCTGGTTGCCGGCATTGCCCAGCGCACAGCGATAGGCCTGCAGCAGGATGCTGGCGCGCCGGGCCGAACGGGCGGCCAAGGCCCGTGCTTCCGCCACCAGTTCCGGATCCTGCTCGTCCTCCAGCAATTCGAGGCCGTTATTGACCGCCCCGATCGGGCTGATCAGATCGTGGCAGAAGCGCGACACGGTGAGTTCAAGGATGGCGAGATCTATTTTCATGGGCCAGGTCCGTATAGGCTCTAATGATGAGCGAATCTCTGATACCCGCCACTCTCGCCCCTGGCGGCTTCGTACGCAACCCGAACCAGCCGGATTGGGGTCTGGGGCGCATACAAACCGTGCTGGGCAGCCGCGTCACCGTCAACTTCGAGCATCTGGGCAAGGTCGTGCTCGACCTCGCCACCGTCACCCTGGTCGAAGCCCAACCGGATGAAGCCCTGCCTGATTGAGAAACCTTTAGAAATCTTTAGTCATCCGGTCGGGATTGCCGCAGGCGCTTGACGCCGCCGCGCTTGGCCTTGCTTTCCATCCGCTTCTGCTGCGATGCCTTGGTCGGCTTGGTCTTGCGCCTTGCCTTGGGCACGATGGTGGCGGCGCGGATCAACTCCAGCAGCTTCTCCAGCGCATCGGCCCGGTTCATCTCCTGGCTGCGATGGCTCTGCGCTGTGATGACGATCTCGCCGCCCAGCGTCAGGCGGCGGCCGGCAAGCTTCATCAGCCGCTCTCTCACCCCCTCCGGCAGGTTGGGTGAGTTGCGGGCGTCGAAGCGGAGCTCGACCGCCGAGGAGACCTTGTTGACATTCTGCCCACCCGGGCCAGAGGCACGGATGAAACTTTCCTTGATCTCGCGCTCGTCGAGCTGGATTCGGCTGGTGACCTCGATCATGGGGCGCAAACTAGCAAATATCTCCGGGAAACGTGCAAATATCCCCCGGAAACCGACCCGATTTTCACGTTATTTGGGCAGTTCGACCCCGTGCTGGCGGCAGGCGGCGACCAGCGTCGAGTGCAGCAGCATGGCGATCGTCATCGGCCCGACCCCGCCCGGGACCGGCGTGATCGCCCCGGCGCGCGCGACACAGGATTGGAAATCGACATCGCCCACCAGGCGGAATTTCCCATCCTTTTCAACGCGGTTGATGCCGACATCGATCACCACGGCACCTTCCTTCAGCCAGTCGCCCTTGACCATTTCCGGGCGCCCGACCGCCGCCACGACGATATCGGCGCGGCGCACCTCGCCCGGCAAATCCTTGGTCTTCGAATGCGCGATGGTGACCGTGCAGCTCTCGTTCAAAAGCAGCTGAGCCATTGGTTTTCCAACGATATTTGACCGCCCAATGACCACCGCATGCTTGCCGGTGAGATCCCCCAACCGATCCTTCAGCAGCAGCAGGCAGCCATAGGGCGTGCAAGGCACCAGCCCCTGCCCCCCCGTCGCCAGCCGCCCCGCATTCACGACATGAAACCCATCAACATCCTTGTCCGGATCGATCGCATTGATCACCGCCTGCGCATCGATCTGCTTCGGGAGCGGCAGCTGCACCAGGATGCCGTTGACCTTTGCATCCTTGTTGAGCTGGTCGATCAGCTTCAGCAGCGTTTCCTGCGACGTCGTGGCATCAAGCTTGTATTCGAAGCTCGCCATGCCAGACGCCTTGGTCTGCTCGCCCTTGTTGCGCACATAGACCTTGCTCGCCGGATCTTCGCCAACCAGCACCACGGCGAGGCCGGGCGTGAAGCCATGCGCCTTCTGCACGCTCGCCACCTGAGCCGCGATCTTGTTGCGGATATTCTCGGCGAAGGCCTTGCCGTCGATGATCTTCGGGTTGCTCATGATCCAGTCGCCCTATCTTTCAAAACATCGTCTTTCAATGTATCGGCCAGCCAGCTTTCAAGCGCACGCGCCAAGGCTTCCGGGTCGCCCCGAATGTCCACCAGCTTGCGCCGGTCTTTTGCCCCCGCGGCGACCGAAATGGCCGCTTTTGCGACAGGAAGATGTTTCGCCAGCAGCGCCATGACGGCGGCATTGGCCTTGCCGTCCTCGGGTGCCGCATTGATGCCGAACTTGAGCGCGACACCGCCTTCCGGCAGATCGACAAAACCCTGCGGCCCGGCGCGGCGCGATTTCGGCGTCACGCGCAGGCGCAGGCGAATGCCATCGATAAGGCGCTCGTAGCAGGCACCGCTCAAGTGATGACGTATTCCCACATCAGGTTGCGCGCGAACTGCAGCAGCAGGATGAGCACGATGGGCGACAGATCGAGCCCGCCAACGTTGGGCAGATAGCGCCGGATCGGCCGCAGGGCCGGCTCGGTCACCCGGTAGGTGATTTCGCCGAGGCCGCGCACGAAAGGCTGACTGGCATTGACGATGTTGAAATGAATGAGCCAGCCCAGAGCGATGTTGATGATGAGGACCCAGGTGAAGATCCAGATGACTGTGTCGAGCAGGATACCGATGGATTGCATGGAAGTTTCCGTCACCGCTGATTGAGCCCGAAATGAAGCCCTGGGCCGGCAAGCTAAGCCAGCCATCCCCGGCAAGGCAAGCCGCACGGCGGCAGCCGGCGCACCGATTTGGCGGGGATTCGCACCGGCCCGCGGTAAGGTCGGCCGAACGAGCCACCGAAGACCTCCCCGAGATGGCGATTTCGGCCCGGAATTCAAGCCCTTAACCTTCTCTTGACAGCGCCCCTCCCCCCAACCATATTCCCGCCCGTTCCGGTGCATAGCCGGAATCCCAGCGGGTGGGCCCGTAGCTCAGTTGGGAGAGCGCCTCGTTCGCAATGAGGAGGTCGTCAGTTCGATTCTGATCGGGTCCACCAAATTCTTCCGCCGTCCACTTTCGAGCCGCCGATCCGGGCGGTTTTTTAGTATGGGCAAGGCACCCATCGCCTCTGCAGGGAATGATCGGCTTCTGCTACGCCTGACTCTGCTCGGCAGTGCCGGCTACCTGACCCTCGCCGCTGGGATGCTGATCGTCACGACCGTGCCCTTGCCGGCCTCACTTGCAATGGCAAGCTCTCCCTCGTGAAGTTTCATAAGTGCCAAAGAGATCGGCAGACCAAGGCCCGTGCCTTCCTGGGAGCGGGTGAAGGCACCGTCAATTTGGGTGAAGGGTTGCAAGGCCAGTGCCGCCTGCCGGGGAGTCATGCCGATGCCGGTATCGATGACCAGGACCCGTAGAGCGCCATCGGCGCCGAGTTCCGAGCGGATATCAACCGCAGCGCCAGCATGGCTGAACTTGATGGCATTCAGGATCAGATTGAGAAGCACCTGCTTCACACGTCGCTCATCGCAATTGAGGAGTGCTTGCTGCGGCAGGCGCGCATGTCTGATCTCGATGTCCTTCTGCGCGGCTCTCACCGCGAGGAGGCGGATGGCAAAGGCGATCATTTCGTCAACGTCGGCGATGGCCTCATTCAGTGCCACGCCGCCGGCCTCGATCTTGGAGAAATCGAGAACGTCATTGATGAGATTGAGAAGATGCTGGGCCGAACTGTTGATATCAGCAGCATAGTCGACATATCGCGCCTGGCCGATCGGGCCGAAATGCTGGCCCTGGATGATGTCGGAGAAACCGATGATGGCATTGAGCGGCGTGCGCAGCTCGTGGCTCATGTTCGACAGAAAGCTGGATTTGACCCGGGCACCTTCGAGCGCCTTGCCCAACGCCACGCGGATTTCAACTGAGCGACGCTCGACTTCATCCCGGAGATTCTCGTTGAGGGCGTGATATTCCAGCTCGCGCTGCCGCTTGATGTGCAGGGTCCAGGCTAGCTGCATGAACTCATCGGCCAGGAACGGCTTCTGGAAGTAAAGAAAGTTGCCATAGGTGAGGCGCGTGGCAATCTCCTTGCGCGGAATATCGGAGTAACCAGTGACGATCACCGTGTTGAGGCTCTGATCCAGTTCATGCATGCGCTCGGCTGCAGTCACCCCGTCGATCCCGGGCGGCATGCGCACGTCGATGAAGGCTACGGAGAACGGCCGTTGCTCGGCGAGCGCCAAGCGGACTGCCTCGATCGCCTCCGCACCTTGGCTGCAGATGACGAGAGCGAACTTTATGGCACCTTGGGCGGGCACCGCCTCGCTGCTGTCGCCGAACAACTCAGCAGCAAGATCGGAATAGACCTTGGCCCCTTCGTCCGGCACCGCAGCCAGAAACGCATGGCGATAGTCGGCAAGGATCGCAGGCTCATCATCGACCACCAGCACCCGGCAGATATCCTGGCCGCTATCGGCTGTGAGGTTCGCAGTGATCATTTCGGGGGTGCGTTCAGGCAGCATCATCTTCTCGCGCTGGATTGGCACGTGGAATGTCGATGAGAATGGTCAAGCCTTTGCCCGGCCCGCCGCTTTCCGCCCATATTCGTCCCCCACAGGCCGCCATTGTGTTGGCGCACCAATGCAGACCTTCGCCGCCCTTCCTGTTCTTCTTGGTGGTGTAGCCGGGCCGGAAGAGATCGTCGAGCAAGATCAGCTCGACGCCAATCCCATTGTCGACAATTTCCAG
>NZ_CAMDRA010000053.1 GCF_945906275.1 Dongia mobilis | reverse complement strand
GCGCGGATTGGCGAAGACCGGCTCGCCAGCCGCCTCACGCGCGGCATTCAGCTTCAGGAATCCGGCCTTCGACATATAGACTTCGCCGCGGATCTCGATGCGGGCCGGACGATTGCCATCCTTCAGCCTGTGCGGAACATCGGCCACATGCTTGAGATTGGCGGTGATGTCCTCCCCCACCGCCCCATCGCCACGCGTGGCGCCACGCACGAACACACCGTCTTCAAAGAGGAGATTGGCGGAGAGGCCATCAATCTTGGGTTCCGCCGCCAGCGGCACCGCCGTCCCGGCCGGAAGGCCCAGGAAGCGGCGAATGCGCTCGACAAAGTCGATGACGTCCTCGGCCGCGAAGGCATTGTCGAGCGAAAGCATCGGCACCAGATGCGGCACCTTGGCAAAACCCTGCGCTGGTTCCGCACCGACCTTGTCGGTGGGTGACTCAGCCAGCTTCAGTTTTGGAAAGCGCTTCTCGATGGCCTCGTTACGCTGCATCAACGCATCGAATTCGGCGTCCGTGATTTCGGGATCGTCTTTCTGGTAATAGCGCGCCCGGTGATGCGCGATCTCCTTGGCGAGATGCGCCAACTCGAACTGCGCTTCCATCCGGTTGAGATCCTCGACCGGCTTCTGTTCAGGAGCCACCTTCGGCGCCTTGCTCACGCGGCACCCTTCAGGAGCTTGTCGGCCGCCGCCCGCGCCTCGTCGCTGATCGTCGCGCCGGACAGCATGCGCGCGATTTCCTCGCGCCGCGCTTCGGCGGACAGGGTCGCCACATTGGTGCTGGTGACACCCTTGGCGATTCTCTTCTCGACCCGCCAATGCTGCGCGCCAAGCGCTGCCACCTGCGGTGAATGGGTGATGACCAGGACCTGCAATTGATCAGCAAGGCGCTTCAACCGCTCACCGACGGCTGCCGCGGTGGCGCCGCCGATGCCGGCATCCACTTCGTCGAACACCAGGGTCGGCACGGGTTGCGCACGCGACAGCGAGACCTTGAGCGCCAGCATGAAGCGCGCTAGCTCGCCGCCGGACGCAATGCGCTGGATCGGCCCCGGCTCGGCACCGGGATTGGTCGCGACCTCGAAGGCCACGCGGTCGGCCCCGCCCTCACCCAGCTGGTTTTCGGAGAGTGCCTCGATCCGGGTCGCAAAGCGCGCCTTCTCAAGCTTCAGCGGCGCCAACTCCTTGGCGACCACCGCGTCCAATGTCTTGGCAGCCTTGATCCGCGCCTGGGTGAGGGAAGTGGCTGCCGCGAGATAGGCATTGCGTGTCGAGGTGGCCGCGGCCGTGAGGCCGGCGATGTCGCCGCTCTTGCCGTCGATCAGTTGCAGGCGCTTGGCGAGATCCGCCAGCAATTCCGGCAAGGCATCGGCGCGCACGCGGTGCTTGCGCCCGAGATCGCGCAGCAGATGCAACCGCTCCTCGACCTTGTCGAGTCGCGCCGGATCGGCATCCAGGGATGATTGCAGGGCCTGGATACCCGCAATGGCGTCGCGCAGTTCGACACCGGCGCGATCCAGCGATCCCGCGACGGCAGCCAGTTCCGGCGCCAGCGCATCGCCCAGTTTGTCACCGAGACGCTGCAACCGTCGCTCGGCGGCAATAAGCGCGCGGTCGGCACCGCGATCGCCGGCCAGATCCTGATGCGCTGCATTGACCGCCTCGATCACCTGGGCGCCCGCCATCAGCAGCTGGCGCTCCATGGCAAGCCTGGTTTCTTCCTCCGGCTGCGGATCGGCGAGTTCGAGTTCCCTCACCGCATGGCGCAGGAAATCCTCGTCGGCGCGCGCCCGGGTCAATGTCTCCTGTGCCTCGGCCAGCGCCGTTTCGGCCACGCGCCAGCCGCGATAGGCCTCGGCGGTCTTCGCCAGATCGGCGCCGTGTCCGCCGAACCCGTCGAGCAGGTCGCGGTGCGTGGCGGCGTCGAGCAGACCGTGGGATTCGAACTGCCCCTCGATCTCGATGAGATGTTCGCCGAGATTTTTGAGGAAGGCGACGGAGACCGGCTGGTCGTTGACGAAGGCGCGGCTGCGGCCATCGCTGCCCAATTGCCGGCGCAGGATAAGGTTTTCATCGCGTTCGATGCCCTGCTCGTCGAGCAATGCCAGCGAGTCATGATCGCGCGGCACATGGAATTCCGCCGTCACCATCGCCTGTGCGGCACCCGCCCGCACCAGGCCGCTTTCCGCGCGTGCCCCCAAGGCAAGGCCCAGCGCATCGAGCAGGATCGACTTGCCGGCGCCGGTCTCGCCGGTCAGCACCGTCAGGCCCGCCGCAAAGGCAAGCTCCAGCTTTTCGATAAGGACGACATTGTGAATCGTGAGGCCGACCAGCATGGCCTGCCGATCACGCGTTATTGCGGTGCTGGGGCATCGTCGCCCAGCGGGATCAGGATCTGGTCGCCGCTCGGCTGCTCCTCCGATTCAGGCGCCATCAGATCCTCGGCCGACGTGGTCGACAGTGCCGGCGCCCCCGGGACGGGCGCTTCCGGCGGTGCCGCGACTGTTGCTTCCGGCGTGGTCTCGCCCGGCAGTTCCAGGCCGGTGACCGGATCGACCGGCACGGCATCCGGTGCCGGTGCAAAAACGGAAGCGGGTTCCTCAGCCGGCGGTGGCGCGAGGTCGGGTGCCGGTTCCGTGCCGACAACATCATCCGGATCGACCAGCGCGATCGGCGGTTCGGCTTCTTCGCCTTCCGGCGACAGGCCCTTGCTGACCAGGAGATTATAGGCGTCCTGATACCATTCCGAGCCCGGATAATTGTAGCCGAGCACGGCGGTGGCCTTCTGCGCTTCAGCAAAGACGCCCAGCGCCACATAGGATTCGGTCATGCGCTCCAGCGCTTCCGGCACATGGCTGGTGGTCTGGAACTTGTCGACCACTACCTTGAAGCGGTTGATGGCGGCGAGATACTGCTTGCGCATCAGGTAATAGCGGCCGACATCCATTTCCTTGCCGGCGAGATGGTCACGCACCAGATCGAGCTTCACCGTGGCGTCACGCGAATAGGGCGTGTTCGGGAAGCGCGCCACCACGTCGGAGAGGGCGCGCTGCGCGAGCTCGGTATTGCCCTGGTCGCGCGTCACGTCCTCGATCTGCTCGTAATAGCAAAGCGCGCGCAGGTAAAAGGCATAGGCCGTGCTGCGATTACCGGGATGGAGTTCGATGAACCGCTCCAGGGCCGGAATGGCATCGTCATAGGCGTCGACCAGATAATAGGCATAGGCCGACATCAGCTGCGCCTGCGTCGCCCATTTCGAATAGGGGTGCTGGCGCTCGACTTCGTCGAACAGTTTTGCCGCCTTGCGGGTTTCGCCGGCCTGCAGCGCATCCTTGGCGTTATTATAGAGAACCTCGACCGGGGTCTCCGGAATCTCGGGCTCCGGGCTGGCACAGGCGCTCATCAGGCATCCGGCGAAAATGGCCGCGATCACCCGGGCGTGGCCATTCCGCCAAGCGTTTGATTTGTAACCGTTTCGAATCGCCATCTATCCAATTTCCCCGGGGCCGAAGCGGCTCTACTATAGGCGGGCGGGCCGTCTCGCTCAAGCCCAAGGGTGAGCGCTCTGGAAATTGCCCAAGTTATTGTTCGGAGAATAAAAAAGGGGCCTGGACGGCATCTGCCATCCAGGCCCGCTGAAGTCTAAAGACACCTCGAAAGAGCCGCCGGGGCGGCCCCCTAGCTCAAACCAGCCTCAATTCGCCTGGCGCCGCAGGAAGGCCGGAATATCCAGCATTTCCTCTTCCTGGCGGTTCTGGCTCAGCCGATCCGTGGGATCGAGGTTGAGCGAGGGCTGGACCGGCAGTTGCGGTTCCGGACGGCTGACCCGCGGCTCCGGCCGCTGCACACCCGCCGGCATCGCATCGCGACCCGGCATCCCGGCCTTGCCCTGACCGGCAAAGCGGCTGGTCATCTTTTCAAACAGGGTCGGCGCCTTCTTGCGCGCTTCCGCCTGCAGGGTGGGCGCTGCCTGCAGCGCCTGCGGCGCTACCGGCTCCGGGGCAAAGCGCGGCTGTTCGCTGGCCGCGGCCACGCCCAGATTGAGGCTGGTCGGCTGCGGTGTCGGCTGCGGGGCGGGCTGCTGCTGGACGACCGGCTGCGAGACAGCCGGTTGCGAGCGGGCTTCCATCGCCGGCGGAGCGACGAAATTGCCGGCGGTGTTCCGATCGACCTGACGTTCGGCCGGCTTCTGGGCAATCCGGTCCAGGGCCGACATTTCGTCGCTCAGGATCGGCCGGGCCGGATGCGCTTGCAGCGCGGTGGCGCCCATGGTCGGCGTCATCATGCTGGTATGGCCCATTTGCGGCTGGCCCATCTGCGGTTGACCTTGGCTCCCCGCGCGCTGCGCCGAGGCTGTGACCGACTGCATACTGACCGGCTGCGCCGTCATCATGCCGCTGGCCACCGCATCGCCACGGCCGCTGTCACCCTGATAGCCGCCCGCTTGAAGTCCACTGGCCTGAAGTCCACTGGCCTGCGGATTGGGGTTGCGGGCGACAATCGAAAGGTTGGTCCCGCCCATGATGCCCGGGCGCGGCTGCACCTGGCTGATCGATTCGATCCCGGTCGCAACCACCGAGATGCGGATCTTGCCGTCCAATGCCTGGTCGAAGGTCGAGCCGAAGATGATGTTGGCATCGGGGTCGACCTCGTCGCGGATGCGATTGGCCGCCTCGTCGACTTCGAACAGGGTCATGTCCATGCCGCCGGTGATGTTGATGAGGACGCCGCGAGCGCCCTTCATGCTGACTTCATCGAGCAGCGGGTTGGAGATCGCGGCTTCGGCGGCGGCAATCGCGCGGTTCTCGCCGGTGGCTTCGCCGGTCCCCATCATCGCCTTGCCCATCTCGCTCATGACGGCGCGGATATCCGCGAAGTCGAGGTTGATGAGGCCCGGCATGACCATGAGGTCGGTGACACCGCGAACACCAGAATAGAGCACTTCGTCGGCCATCTTGAAGGCGTCGGCGAAAGTGGTCTTTTCATTGGCGATGCGGAACAGGTTCTGGTTCGGGATGATGATCAGCGTGTCGACATATTGCTGCAGTTCCTGGATGCCCGATTCCGCGAGACGCATGCGGTGGGCGCCTTCGAAATGGAACGGCTTCGTCACCACGCCCACGGTCAGGATGCCCTGCTCGCGGGCAATCTGCGCCACGACCGGGGCAGCACCCGTGCCGGTACCACCACCCATGCCGGCGGTGATGAAGGCCATGTTGGAGCCGGCGAGCTGCTCGGCGATCTCGCGCACGGCTTCCTCGGCCGAAGCGCGGCCGATATCGGGACGCGCACCGGCACCAAGGCCCTTGGTGACCGTGTTGCCGAGCTGGATGCGGCGTTCGCACAAGGATTGCTGCAGGGCCTGGGCATCGGTATTGGCGACCATGAACTCGACGCCTTCCAGCTTCGAGCGGATCATGTTGGAAACGGCATTGCCGCCCGCACCACCGACACCGATCACGGTGATCTTCGGCCGGATGTCGAACGGATCCTGGGGCAATGAAAGATTGAGTGTCATGAGGTGCCTCCTTTTGAGTTTGCTTATTCGGGTCGCAAGGTCAGAAATTGTCTTTGAGCCAGGTGCCGAACCGGCCGATGAGGCCGGTTGACGCCTGTTCGCGTGGTTTGCCGGGGCGCAAGGCATCGGCGTCGGTTTCAAGCGCGTAGGAAAGCAGGCCGGACGAAGTGGCAAAGGCCTGGCCGTTGGTCGCGTCGGCGAGGCCGTGAATGCGCAAGGGCCTGCCCATGCGCACCTGTTTGTCGAGCACGAGAGCGGAAAGCTCGCGCACCCCGGAAAGCTGGCTGGCGCCACCGGTCAGCACCACGCGGCGCCCGGCGACCTTGTCGAAGCCCGAGCTCTCGAGGCGCGAGCGCACCAGCTCGAAAGTCTCTTCGAGTCGCGGCTGGATGATGCCGATGAGGATCGAGCGCGGAATGGCGTTCATCAGGCCGTTCTCTTCCTCGCCCACCTGCGGCACCTGGATGATCTCGCGCTCATCCGCCGGCGTCGCCAGGCAATTGCCATAGAGCGTCTTCATGCGCTCGGCATGGGCGAGCGGTGTCGAAAGACCGCGCGCGATGTCGTTGGTGACATGGCCACCGCCGATCGGCACCGAATCGGTATAGACGACATGGCCGTCGAAGAAGACCGCAAGTGAGGTTGTGCCGGCACCCATGTCGATGACTGTCACCCCCAGATCCATTTCGTCATCCACCAGAGTCGAGAGACCGGACGCGAAAGGCGATACCACGAGCGCCTTGATATCGAGGTGACATTTCGCAACGCAATTGGTGAGGTTGCGGACTGCACCCGCCGCCGCGGTGATGACATGCATGTCGACGCCGAGTCGCTCGCCGAACATGCCGCGGGGATCGCGGATGCCCTTCGAGCCGTCGATCGAGTAGCCGACGGGAATCGAATGGATGAGACGCCGTTCCGAATTGCCGTTGATCTGGCTGCCATGCATCAGCACGCGCTCGAGATCATGCTCGCCCACCTCGCGGCCGGCCAAGGGCACCTCGACGCCGACCGTCTGCGAGGCCGGGTAGCCGCCGGAGAGATTGAGCACCACCTCGTGGATCGTTTCGCCCGCCATCTGCTCGGCCGCATGCACGGTCGAGAGCACGGCCATTTCGGCCTGCTCCATGTCGACGATCGACCCGGCCCGCACGCCGCGCGACACCTGGTGACCGATTCCGATCACATTCGGCCTTCCGTCATCGGCGACGCGCGCGATGAAGCAGCAGATCTTGCTGCTGCCGACGTCGATGGCGGCGATCAGGCCGTTCTTGGGTGCGATGCGAGGCTTCTTCATGGTCTCTATCTTCCTCGCCCGTCAGGTTGCGTTGTTCTTGTCGACCGATGTCGACAAGGGCGTTGCCGCCGGGGTGAGGATCGGTTGTTCTTCAGGTGCCGCCTTGCCAGCCGGCGCCGTCTGATCGGATTTCTTCTTGGCGCCCTCGGCATCCTCGGCCACCGCCGGATGCGCCTGGCGCACGATCAGTTTGTCGTCCTGCCGCAGGTCGATGACGCTGATATCCTTGTCGAGCAGCCGGTGCTGCCGCTCGAGCGTTGCAAGGCGCATCCAGGCGGCGTCCGCCGCCAGTTCCGGCAGCTTCACATCGACGCCGTTGTCGAGGCGCAGGTTCCAGCGACGATTGCCGACCAGGACCGCCGCCGTCACGCGCTGCTGCAGGTTGGGTTCCAGCGCCAGCATGGTGAACAGTTCGCCGGCTTTCTGCGGGGCGGCGTCGCCGACGATGACCGGCAGCTTGCCGAAGCGCGCCACATCCTTCACCGCCAGCACGTCGCCGGTGCGGCTGACCAGATAGAAGATGCCCTGCTTCTGCCACAGCGCCAGCGGCTCGGCTTCAGTCAGTGTCACGCGGAGCGCGCCCGGCAGGCGCCGTTCCACCACCGCTTCCGTGACCCAGGGCAGATCGACGATGCGCTGGCGCGCCGCTTCCAGATCGATGTCGAGAATGGCATCGCCCTTGAGCGCGCCCAGGGCCAGCATAACGTCTTCCTTGGGCGTTTCCTTGCGGCCTTCGACTTCGAGCGACGACAGGGCATAGCCCGCTTCGGCCGAGGCTGCGACAAAACGCTGGCTGGCGAGGTCGGCAAGATAGCCGATCCAGCCGCTGCTGATGGCCCAATAGCCGATACCGCCCACCGACATGCCGAGACCGAGCACGATGCCGAGCGTCATCAGGTGCCGCTCCAGCGCCGTCTTCGGGCGCTTGCGCACGGGCACGCGCTGCGTGCTGCTGATCGGGCGCTTCCTGAGCATGCCGCCCACCATCGGCATGGTGGCGGCCCCCGCACCCTTATGCGCGGTTACGCGTCGCATTGCGCGTGCTCCACCATCCAGGACACCAGTTCGGGATAGGACATGCCGAGATATTTGGCCTGTTCCGGCACCAGGCTGAGCTCTGTCATGCCCGGCTGCGTATTGGTCTCCAGCAGATAGATCTCGCCAATGCCACCTCTGCCGGTATCGTCGTAGCGGAAGTCCGAACGCGAGACGCCGCGGCAGCCCAGCGCCTGGTGCGCCGCCAGCGCCATGCGCAGGCATTCGGCATAAACATCCGCCGGCAGCGGCGCCGGCACCAGATGCTCGGTCATGCCGCCGGTATATTTGTTGGCATAGTCGTAGAAGCCCGATTTCGGCCGCAGTTCGGTGACGGCCATCGCCTTGTCGCCCATGACGCCGCAGGTCAGCTCGCGGCCCGGAATGAACCGTTCCGCCAACACCACATCGCCGAACGGCCAGTCGATGCCGGCAAAGGGCTTGGCATTGTCGCCCGCCTTGATGATGGTGACGCCGACGCTGGAACCTTCATTATAGGGTTTGACGACATAGGGACGCGGCAGCGGATCGCCGGCCACGACTTCGGCACGGCTGAGCAGCTTGCCTTCCGGCACACGAAGCCCCGCCGCCACGAACAGGCGCTTGGCCATGGTCTTGTCCATGGCAAGCGCCGACGCCATCAGCCCGGAATGGGTATAGGGAATTTTCAGCAGGTTGAGGACACCCTGGATGTTGCCATCCTCGCCGAAGCGGCCATGGAGCGCGTTGAACACCACATCCGGGCGCTGTGCCTTCAACTGCGCGATCACGGCGCCAAGTTCGACGCCCGCATCCAGGGTCTCGACGGTGTAGCCGGCTTCCTTGAGCGCAGCCGCGCAATTGGCGCCGGAGGCCAGGGAGACCTCGCGCTCTGCCGACAAACCACCCATCAGGACCGTGACGCGCTTCATACTCGGATAAACTCCACTTACGCTTCGGATTTTGGCGTGATGGCGAGGGAACTCTCCGCCGGCACGCCGATACGCTTGATTTCCCAGACCAGCTCCACGCCGGTCGTTTCACGCACGCGACGCCGCACCGTCTCGCCCAGGGCTTCGATGTCGGCGGCGGTGGCGGTGCCGGTATTGATCAGGAAATTGCAGTGCTTTTCCGACACCATGGCGCCGCCAATGGTGAGACCGCGGCAGCCGGCCTGATCGACCAGTTGCCAAGCTTTCCGGCCCGTCGGATTGACGAAAGTGCTGCCGCCCGTGCGTGCCCGCACCGGCTGGCTCTCCTCGCGTGCCGCCTGGATCTCGTTGAGGCGCTGCTGGATGATGGCGGGATCGCCGGCATGACCGATCAGTTCAACGCCGCAGAAGATCCAATCGTCGGCAACGGCACTGTGGCGATAGGTAAAGCCCATACCGTCCTTGTCGAGACGGTGCAGATTGCCCTTGCGGTCGACCGCCGTCGCTGCCACCAGCACCTGCGAGAGATCGCTGCCATAGGCGCCCGCATTCATGCGGCAGGCGCCGCCGATCGTGCCCGGAATGCCGGACAGGAATTCGAGGCCGGCAATGCCGGCACCTCGCGCGGCGAGCGCCACATTGAGGTCGAGCGCCGCTGCGCCGGTATAAACATGCGTGCCCTCGGTGCGGATCTCGGCGAAGGCTCTCCCCAGGCGAATGACAACGCCCGGTATGCCGCCGTCGCGCACCAGCAGATTGGAGCCCACCCCCAGCACGGTGACCGCGACATCGGCCGGGCACCCGGCGAGGAAGGCCTGCAGATCGGCGACGTCGGCCGGCTTGAACAGCACTTCGGCCGGACCGCCGACGCGGAACCAGGTGACCTTGGCCAGACTCGCACCTTCGCTCAGCCGACCGCGCACCGCGGGCAGTCTTTCGAGCAGGCTTGGCTGTCTGGTCATGGCCGGCCTCATCATTTCGCCTCGAGCAGCGGTTTGAGTTCAGCGGGAAGGGCATGGGCCCAATTGGTGATGGTGCCGGCGCCCAGGCACACGACCAGATCGCCGCTATGCACCAGCGGCGCCACCATGGCGGCGAGATCCTTGGGGTCGGCGAGATGCTCGACATGGCGATGGCCGCGCTCGCGCAGGCCCTGCACCAGCGCCGCGCCATTGATGCGCTCGATCGGGGTCTCGCCGGCGGCGTAGACGTCGGCGATGATGACATGGTCGGCATCGTTGAAGCAGGTGCAGAAATCCTCGAACAGGTTCTGCAGGCGCGAATAGCGGTGCGGCTGCATCACGGCGATGACCTTGCCGGGTGCGGTGGCGCTGCCAGCTGCTCCACCTTGGGTCGCCTGGCGCGCGGCTTTGAGGACGGCACTGATCTCGACCGGGTGATGGCCGTAATCGTCGATGACCGTGACGCCGGCCACGTCGCCGGTGCGGGTGAAGCGGCGCTTGACGCCGCCGAAGCCGGCAAGTCCCTTGCGCAACGTATCGTCGTCGACGCCCATCTCATTGGCGACCGCGATGGCGGCGAGGCTGTTCTGGACGTTGTGCTGCCCGACCATGGGCAGCTTCATGCCCTTGATCTCCCGCTCGGTCTCGCGGAAGCGGTCGCTCACCACCACGGTGAAGGTTGAGCCGGTCGGCGCCATTTCAAGCTCGGTGGCGCGGATGTCGGCCTGCGGCGAGAAGCCATAGGTGATGATCCGCCGGTCGGCGAGGCGCGGAATCATCGCCTGCACCACCGGGTGATCGATGCACAAGGCGGCAAAGCCATAGAAGGGGATGTTCTTGACGAACTCCTCATAGGCCCGGTTCATCGCCTCGACCGAGCCGTAGTGATCGAGATGCTCCGGGTCCATGTTGGTGACGATGGCGATGGTGGCCGGCAGCTTCACGAAGGTGCCGTCGCTCTCATCCGCCTCGACCACCATCCAGTCGCCGGCGCCCAAGCGCGCATTGGTGCCGTAATTGTTGATGATGCCGCCATTGATGACCGTGGGATCGAAGCCGCCGGCTTCCAGCAAGGCCGCCACCAGCGAGGTGGTCGTCGTCTTGCCGTGGGTCCCGCCGATGGCAACCGACCATTTGAGGCGCATGAGTTCGCCCAGCATCTCGGCACGGCGCACCACGGGCAGCAGCTTGGCGCGCGCCGCCAGCACTTCCGGATTGTCCGGCTTCACGGCGGATGAAATGACGATCACCGCGGCATCGGCCAGGTTCTCGGCCCGGTGGCCGATCTCGACCGGGATGCCCTTGTCCTTGAGGCGCTTGGTGTTGTAGCTGTCGGCAAGGTCCGAGCCGCGCACCTTGTAGCCGAGATTGTGCAGGATCTCGGCAATGCCGCTCATGCCGATCCCGCCAATGCCGACGAAATGGATGACGCCGATGTCGAGTGGTAGGGCGCGCATCAAACTTGCTCCGCTTGAAGATTTTTCTGCCGGCTCGCCGGGACGAGATTCATCACCACATCGGCCAGGCGCTCGGCGGCATCGCGCCGCCCCAGTTTGCGCGCGGCCGTGGCAGCGAGGTCGAGCCGGTCGGGATGGCTGAGGATGGTGGTCAGCCGCTCGGCGATCGAGGCCGGCGACAAGGCAGTTTCGGTCAGCACCCAGCCGGCCCCGGGACCTTCGAGGGCGCGGGCATTGGCCAACTGGTGATCGTCGATGGAACCCGGCAGCGGCACCATCAGCGACGGGCGGCCAGCCGCGGTCAGTTCCGTGACGGTCGAGGCGCCGGAACGGCACAGCACCAGATGGGCTGCCGCAAGCCGCGCCGGCATGTCCTCGAAAAAGGTCTTCAACTCGACCTGCAGGCCGGTCGCCCGATAGGCATCGGCCACCGCGTCGAGATCTTCCGGGCGGCATTGCTGCACGATGCGGAGGCGATTGCGCAATTCACTTGAAATGAGCGCGATCCCCGCGGGGATATGGCGCGAGAAGGAGCGCGCCCCCAGGCTGCCGCCGAAGATGAGGAGGTTGATCGGCTCGAACCCGCGCGGCGCGCGATAGGGCTGGTCGGCCAAGGCGGCAATCGCCGGGCGCACCGGATTGCCGGTGACGATCCGCTTCTCGGCCGGCAGATCATCGGCAAAGCGCACCTGCGGGAAACTCAGGGCAATCTTGCTGGCGCGCTTCATCAGGAAACGGTTGGCGCGACCCGCCACGGCATTCTGTTCATGCAGCACGGTGCGGCTTTCGCGCTGCTGCGCCGCCAGCAAGGGCGGCACGGATGGATAGCCGCCAAAGCCCACGGTCACGACCGGATCCAGACGCTTGATCAGGCTGCGGCATTGGAAATAGCCCAGCGCCAGGCGCGCGATGTTCCTGATCTTCGGCAGCAGGCCCTTGCCGGCGACACCGCCGGAGGAGACATGATGCACCGCCACCTCGGGCAGTCGGTTGCCGAAACCCTGGCCCCGCTCGTCGGTGATAAGGTCGACGCGGCAGCCGCGGCGCAGCAAGGCTTCCGCCAGGGCTTCCGCCGGAAACATGTGGCCGCCGGTACCGCCGGCTGCCAGCACGATCTGGATGCGGTTGTCGTTGGCGATCATGGCTCGACGCTCCCCGGGAAGCGGCGGCGGGTGAGCGCCAGCAGCATGCCGACGCCAAGCCCGATGGCCACGATCGACGAACCACCATAGGATATGAACGGCAGCGTCATGCCCTTGGTCGGCATCAGGTGCAGGGTCGATGCCATGTTGACGATCGCCTGCAGCCCGAACGAGGTGATGAGCCCCGTCGCGGCCAGGATGATGAAATGATTGTGCTCGCCGAGGAGCCGCGACAGGGCGCGTAGCACGATGAAGGCAAAGAGCGCCACCAGGATGAGGCAGACGATGAGCCCGAATTCCTCGCCGGCGACCGCAAAGACGAAATCGGCATGGGCATCGGGCAGCACCAGCTTCACCGACCCTTCGCCCGGACCCTTGCCGTAGAGCCCGCCATTCTGGAACGCTTCGAGCGCGCGATCGATCTGGTAGGTGTCGCCGCTCGCCGGGTTGAAGAACTGGTCGATGCGCTCGGTCACGTGGGGCAGCGCAAAATAGGCGCCGACCAGGCCGGCCACACCAGCGCCGACCAGCAGCAGCACCCAGAAGATGTGGAGGCCCGCGATGAAGAACTGCGCCGCCCAGGTCGCGGTGACGACGGCGGTCATGCCGAGATCGGGCTGCTTGAGGAGCACCAGCACCACGGCGAGATAGGAGCCGATGGCGATAACATTGCCGGGAATGCCGGGCGAGGTCTTCTGCAGCGAGAACATCCAGGCGGCAAAGATGGCAAAGCAGGGCTTCAGGAACTCGGAGGGCTGCAGCGACAGAGGTCCGACCGATATCCAGCGCGTGGCGCCCTTGATCTCGGCGCCCATGAACAGGGTCATGGCAGTGAGGGCGAAGAAGACGAAGAACAGGACGACGCCGAGGCGCCGCACCTGCTTCGCTGACAGCATCGAGATGAACACCACCGTGCCGATCGCCAGCGGCAGCATCAGATAATGGCGCCGCACCAGGGCGAAACTGTCCATGCCGATGCGCGTCGCCACCGCCGGGCTTGCCGCCAGCACCAGGATGGCGCCAATGAAAGCGAGCGCGATCACCGCGGCCAGCATCCAGCGATCGACCGTCCACCACCATTGGGCCACCATCGAGCGGTCGGTGCGCGCAAAGCCCCTCATGCGGCCCCCTTCTTCGCGACCAGGTCCTCGACCAGGGCGCGGAAGCGATTGCCGCGGATTTCAAAGTTCGGATACTGATCGAACGAGGCGCAGGCCGGCGACAGCAGCACCACCGCACCCGCGCGCTTCTCGCGCTGCGCCAGCGCATGCGCGTCGGCCACGGCCTTGTCCAGCGTCCCGCTCATGGTCACCGGAAAGGCGCGGTTGATCTGCCTGGCAAAGGCAGCGGCCGCCTCGCCGATCAGGAAGCCCTGGCGGATCTTCTTGTAATAGGGCTCAAGGCCGGCAAGCCCGCCTTCCTTGGCCTTGCCGCCGATGATCCAATAGATATTGTCATAGCAGGCCAGCGCCTTTTCGGCGGCATCGGCGTTGGTGGCCTTGCTGTCGTTGATATAGCGGATGCCGTTCAAGGTCGCGACCAGTTCCTGCCGGTGCGCCAGACCCGGATAGCTCTGGAAGCCGGCCACGATCTCGTCGGCGGAAAGACCCAGCGCCTTCGCCGCCACATAAGCCGCGGCGGCATTCTGCCAATTATGCTTGCCCGGCAAGGCGGCGATGGTCTTGAGGTCCAGCACGTTGCGCGGCGCGCCCTTGATCGCATCGACCAATTGGCCGTCTTCCGTGACATAGACGCCGTTTTCGACCTTCTTCTCCGCCGAAATCGGCACGAGGCGGCGCCCTTTATCCTTGAGCGTGGCAAAGGTCTCGCGGCTCGGTGCGTCATCCAGGCCGACGATGCCGAGGCTCGATTGGCCCTTGGGCGCCAGGACCTTCTGCTTGGCGGCGACATAGCCCGCCATCCCGCCATGGCGGTCGAGATGGTCTGGCGTGATGTTGAGCAGGATGGCGATGTCGGCCAGCGGCGTCGGCGTGATGTCGAGCTGGTAGGAAGACAGCTCCAGCACATAGATGCCGTCGAGGCCGACCGGCGCCAGCGACAGGGCCGCCTGGCCGAGATTGCCCCCCACCTCGACGCGGCGCCCGGCGGATTTCAGCACATGGGCAATGAGTGTCGTCGTCGTCGACTTGCCGTTGGTTCCCGTGATGCAGACAAAGCGTGCCTGCGGCTGCGCCTTCCCCAGCAGCTCGATGTCGGAGATGATCGGCTTGCCTGCCGCCATGGCCGCGGCCGCGACCGGATGCGGTGCCGGAAATGTTGTGGGAATGCCGGGGCTCATCAGCAGCGCATCGATGGTCGCCCAGTCAGCCTGCCTGAGGTCGAACAGGATGTCGGCCGGTGCCGCCGCGCGCGCCGTTTCGGAATCGTCCCAGGCCAGAACCCGCGCGCCCGACCGGATCAGCGCTTCCGCCGTCGCAGCACCGGAACGGCCGAGCCCCAGCACCGCATAGGTGTGGCCGGCAATTCCAGGAATGCTGAGGCTGAGGTCGGCCATTCTGCTCCTACCTCAACTTCAAGGTGGCGAGGCCGATCAAGGCCAGGATAGCGGCGACGATCCAGAAGCGGATCACGATGGTGGGTTCGGCGAGCCCCTTCTTTTCATAATGATGATGCAGCGGCGCCATGCGGAAGACCCGCTTGCCGGTCAGCTTGAAGCTCATCACCTGGACGATGACCGAGACGGTCTCGAGCACGAACAGGCCGCCGATGATGGCGAGCACCAGTTCATGCTTGGTGATGACGGCGATGGCGCCAAGGGCGCCGCCCATGCTCAGGCTCCCGGTATCGCCCATGAACACCATGGCCGGCGGCGCGTTGAACCAGAGGAAGCCGAGGCCCGCCCCGCACAGCGCGCCGCAGAAGACGGCGAGCTCGCCCGAGCCGGGCACAAAATGAAGTTGCAGGTAACCGGCGAACACCGCATTGCCGACGAGATAGGCGATGAGAGCAAAACAGGCGGCGGCGATCATCACCGGCACGGTGGCGAGGCCGTCGAGCCCGTCGGTCAGGTTGACGGCGTTGGACGCGCCCATCATCACCAGCGCGCCGAACAGGAAGAAGCCGAAGCCCAGCGGAATGAGCACATCCTTGAAGAAGGGCAGCGCCACGCTGGTGGCAAGGCCGGCCGGCTGCTGGATCGTGGCATTCTGGTGATAGACCACGATCACCGTGGCAACGAGACCGATCGTCGCCTGGCCAACCAGCTTGAAGCGCCCGTTGAGGCCCTTGCTGTTGCGCTTGGTGAGCTTCAGGAAATCGTCGGCAAAGCCGATGCTGCCATAGCCGATGGTGACGAACAGCACGACCCAGACATAGATGTCGGTGATGTCGGCCCACAGTAGGGTGGTGATGCTGGCGGACAGCAGGAACATGAGGCCGCCCATGGTGGGCGTGCCCTTCTTGGTGAGGAGATGGCTTTCCGGACCGTCGCTGCGGATCGGCTGGCCCTCGCGCTGCAGCCTCTTCAGCCAGCGGATCATGCTGGGGCCGATCACCAGCGTCAGGAAAAAGGCGAACAGCACCGCACCGCCGCTCCGGAACGTGAGATAGCGGAACACATTGAAGATGCTGATATCCTCAGCCAACGGTGCGAGCAGATTATAGAGCATGCCTCCCCTTCACTTCCCCTCTTGCCCCGGTCAGTGACCGTTCGCGGCTTTCGGCCGCGCTGTTGCGTGAATATCCATGGCGCGGATCGCCTCGACGATCGGCGCCATCCGTGTCCCCAGCGATCCCTTCACCAGCACGATGTCACCGGCCCCTATGTCGGCCGAAGCCGGCGCCACCATGGCCAGTGAATCCGCCGTATGGCCGGCGCGCATCGACACCGGCAGCAGCGCATAGAGTTCGCCCATCAAGGGCCCGACCAGAAAGGCGCGATCGATGCCGGCGGCAACGAGATCGTCCTTGAGGCCGCGATGGAGCGCCGGGCCTTCGCTGCCCAGTTCGCGCATGTCGCCAAGGATAACGATGCGGCGGCCGCCCTTTGCGATCGGCAGGTCGGCCAGCACGGTGAACGCCGCGCGCATGGCGGCGGGGCTCGCATTGTAGGATTCGTCGATGAGGGTGAAACGGCCCTGGTCGAGCTCGATCTCCTCGCGGTAGCCGCGGCCTTTGAGCGCCTTGGCGCCGGCTAGGTCGCGCGCGGCCCGCAGGACATCTCCACCGACCGCCTGCACGGCCGCCAGCACCGAAAGCGCGTTGATCGCCTGGTGACGGCCGGCGAGACCCGTCGAAAACGCGATCCGCACACCGAACACATCGGCGCTGACCTGGTTGCCCTGGGGCGTCGTCTCGCATGAGATGAGCCGCACGTCGCTTTGCGCATCGGCGCCGAAACCGACGATCTGGGCAACGCCCAGCGCCTTGGCGCGCGCCGCCATGCGGGCAAAATGCGCATTGTCGCGCGGCAGGATGGCGGTACCACCCCGCTCCAGTCCTTCCAGGATCTCGGCCTTGGCGTCGGCGATCTCGGCCACCGACGCAAAGAACTCGATATGCACCGCCTCGACGATGGTGATGATGACGGCATGGGGCCGCACCATCCTGGCCAGCGGCCGGATTTCGCCCGCATGGTTCATGCCGAGTTCAAAAATGCCGATCTCGGCATCGCGCGGCATGCGCGCCAGCGACAGAGGTGCACCCCAATGATTGTTGAGATTGCCTTCCGAGGCAAAGGTCCGCGCCTGGGCGCTGAGCACCGTCTTCAGCGCTTCCTTGGTGCTGGTCTTCCCCACGCTGCCGGTGACGGCGATGAATTTCGCGGCCGACCGGTTGCGCGCGGCGGCCCCCAGATCCTGCAGCGCCTGCAACGTATCCTTGACCAGCACGATCGGCGCGTGCGCTGCGACCCCAGCCGGCAGGCGGTGGGCGATGATCCCGGCGGCACCAGCTGCCAGTGCCGATTTGATATACTCATGACCGTCGAAGTTTGGTCCCTGCAGGGCGATGAAGAGATCGCCCTTGCCCACCTTGCGGCTGTCGATGGAAACGCCGTCAGCGGCGAAAGCGGCCTGGGCCGTGCCCTTGACCGCGGCGGCGATCTCGGCCGATGTCCAGAGGGGCTGCGTCATGCGGCACCCCGGCTCAGTTCCTCGGCGCAGGTGCGCGCCACGTCGCTATCGTCGAAATCGAACTTCCGGTCGCCGACGATCTGATAGGTCTCGTGGCCCTTGCCGGCGATGACCAGCAGGTCGCCTGCCTTCAGATCCTGTATCGCGGCGCGGATGGCCGCGGCGCGGTCGCCGATCTCGATGGCGCCCGGTGCCGCCGCCAGGATCTCGGCGCGGATGGTCGCCGGGTCTTCGCTCCTTGGATTGTCGTCGGTCACCACCACGCGGTCGGCCAGACGGGTCGCCAGCGCACCCATCTCCGGGCGCTTGCCCTTGTCGCGGTCGCCGCCGCAGCCGAACACCACCACCAGGCGGCCGGTGACATGCGGGCGCAAGGTGGTCAGCACCGCATCGAGCCCCGCCGGCTTGTGGGCGTAATCGACATAGACCGCGGCGCCCGACGGCGTCGTGGCGACACGTTCGATGCGGCCATGAACGCCGGTCAGGCGGTCGATCATGCGCACCGCCATGGCCGGCTCTTCGCCCTCGCCGATGACAAGGCCGAGGGCCGCCAGCAGATTCTCCGCCTGGAACAGGCCGGCCACCGAAAACGTCACGTCATAGCGCGTGCCGAACACGTCGAGCGACAATTGCTGCCCGGTCGCCAGCGGCTGCTGCTTCAAGAGCCGCAGATCGCCGCTCTTGCGGCCGAAGGTGATGACCCGGTGATGCCGTGCCTTGGCCAGCGCCACGATCCGGTCGCTCTCCGCGATATCGGCATTGATGATGGCAGCCCCACACGCCGGCAGCAGTTCACCGAACAGGCGCAGCTTGGCGGCGAGATAGGCTTCCATCGTGCCGTGATAATCGAGATGATCGCGGCTGAGATTGGTGAAGGCCGCGGCCGAGACCTCGACGCCATCGAGGCGGTACTGGTCGAGGCCATGGCTCGACGCCTCCATCGCCAGATGGTCGATATCCTTCTCGCGCAGCTCGGCCAGCAATTGATGCAGCTTCACCGGGTCCGGCGTGGTGAGGCTTTCGTCATACTGAATGCCGGGGCCGATGAGACCGATGGTGCCGAGGCTGGCGGCGCGGTGGCCGAGCAGCGACCAGAGCTGGCGGGCGAACACCGTGGTCGAGGTCTTGCCGCTGGTGCCGGTCACGGCGGCGATGATCTTGGGCTGGCGGCCATAGAAGCGCGCCGCGATCTTGGCCAGCGCCAGGCGCGGATGATCGGCCTCGATCACCGCGACATGGGGCGGCACGCTGGGATTCTGACCCGTGCCCACCAGGATGGCATTGGCGCCGGCCGCCACCGCCGCCGGCACGAAGGCAAGGCCGTCGAGCTTGGCGCCGGAGAGGGCCGCGAACAGATTGCCCTGCGCCACGGCGCGCGAATCCAGCGCCAGGCCGGAGATGCTGATGGCGTTGATCCCGAGACCGGGCCGTGCGATGCGGGCATGGCCGCCGATGAGCTCACTCAACCGCAAGGGGGATTCCTTCACTTTCCGCCGCGCCGCTTTCGGCGGCGGTCGGGGTCGTCAAATCGTTGCCGGTTGCCGAGACCGGCGTCGCCGCGAACGGCTTTGCCTTCATGATCGGGTCGCCGTTCGAATCAACCAGCGGCGCGGCCACCGGAATGACTTTGGATTTCGCCTTTTTTGAGGCGGCTGAATCATAGTCCGCCACCATCGCAACCAACGGGTTCTGCGCTAGTGGTGACTCATCCGGAATGGGCGAAATCCCCATCAAGGGCGCCATGCGCTGCACCAGCGCGCCAACCACCGGCGCCGCCACCCAGCCGGCCGTCGCATAGCCATAGGAATGCGCATTGGGCTTGGGTTCGTCGACCAGCACCACCACCGCATAACGCGGGTCGTTCATCGGAAAGGCAGCCACGAACAGGGCCATGCGCGAATTCTCGCTATAGCCCTTGCCGACCTGCTTTTCGGCGGTCCCGGTCTTGCCGCCGACCAGATAGCCAGGCGCATTGGCTTTCTTGCCGGTGCCGACCTGCACGACGAGGCGCATCAGCTGGCGGAGCTGCGCCGAGGTCTGCTCGGCGATGACCCTGGTCCCGGTCTCGATCTCATGCGCCGCCCGCTTCAGGAGCGTCGGCTGGCGCAGGATGCCGCCATTGGCGATGGCGCCCAGCGCCGAGGCAACCTGGATCGGTGCCACCGAAATGCCATGGCCATAGGAAATGGTCATGGTGTTCACGCGGCGCCAGTTCTTCGGGTATTGCGGAATGCCGACTTCAGCAAGCTCGATCGAAGATTTGGTCAGCAGGCCAAGGCGCTGCATGTAGGTCTTCTGGACCTCCGCGCCGAATGCATCGGCGAGCTTCGCCGACCCGATGTTCGAGGAATAGGTGATGATCTCCGGGATGCTCAGCCAGCGATGCTTGCCGTGGAAATCATCGATCGTGAAGCGGCCGATCTTGATGGCATGCGTCGCGTCATAGCCGCCGGCCAGGGTCGTCGTGCCGCTGTCGAGGCCAATGGCCGCGTTGAACAGCTTGAAGGTCGAGCCCATCTCGTAGGTGCCGAGGGTGGCGCGGTTGAAGCGTGCATCGTCGCTGGCCTCGCCCGGGCGTGCCGGATCGAAATCCGGCAGCGAAACCAGGGCCAGCATCTCGCCGGTCTGGATGTCCATCACCATGCCGGCGCCGCCGATGGCGGTGAAGTCGGCAATGGCGCGGGAAATCTCTTCGTGCAGGATATGCTGGACGCGCACATCGATCGACAGCTGGAGCGGCCGCTGGCCACCCGCGAGCACATCGTCGAACGACCGCTCGACACCGGCGAGGCCCCGTGAATCGACGTCCGAGAAGCCGACCACATGGGCGGTGAGATTGCCCTGCGGATAGACCCGCTTGGTCTCGTACTGGAAATAGAGGCCGGGAATGCCGAGCCGGTTGACCGCCTGCTGCTGCTTGGGCGTCAGGTTCCGCTTCAGCCAGATGAAGGTCTTGTCGGCCGAGAGCTTGGCCGAGGTCGGCTCCTGCGGCA
>NZ_CAMDRA010000052.1 GCF_945906275.1 Dongia mobilis | reverse complement strand
TTGGAATAGTTGGGAAAAGAATAATTGGGTCGGGCAACGGCGTCTACCTGAGAGACTGATCCGGTCGAACGAATGCGGCGTATAGTGCAGTTCCATCAATCAGGCAGCAAAATGCGCCCTTCGAAGATCAAATCCCCTGCTCCCGCCCTGGTCTGGCTGCGCCGCGACCTGCGCCTGCTCGATAATCCGGTCCTGGCGGCGGCAGCGGCCAGTGGGATGGCGGTCATACCCGTCTTCATCGATGACGAGCCCCAACTCGGCGGCGCTGCACGTTGGTGGCGCGGTCGCAGCCTCGCGGCCTTGGGTAATGCCCTTGATGCCATTGGCTCCAAGCTGACGCTGCGGCGGGGCGACGCACTTGACCATTTGATGTCCCTGGTCGACGAGACCGGTGCCAGGGAGATCCACTTCAATCGACGCTTCGAACCAGCCGGCCTCGCCGACGATGCGCGCATCATGACCGACCTGCGCGGCCGGGGAATCGAGGTTCATGAACATGACGGGAATCGGCTTCACCAGCCATGGTCGCTCAAGACGCTGAAGGGCGATCCCTTCCGCGTGTTCACGCCGTTCTGGCGGCGTCTTGCCGAAAGCTATCGGGCACCGCCGCGCCATGACCGGCCGGGGAACCTGACAGCGCCGATGCGCTGGCCTGGGTCCGACCACATCGCCGCCTTTCACGTCAAGGCGCCGTGGTCAGTTGGCATGGCCAATCACTGGCAGCCCGGCGAGGCCGGCGCGTTGGCCTTGATGGACAAGGTGCATGAGAAGCTGCCCGAATATGGCGCGAACCGCGACCGTCCCGACCGCAGCGGTACCTCGCGCCTCAGCCCCCATCTGGCCTGGGGCGAAATCAGCGTGCACGAGATCTGGCGACGACTCGCCACGGACGGTGCTCCCCTCCAGAACGGCTTCCTGCGGGAACTGGGCTGGCGCGATTTCAATACCCATCTGCTCTATCACTTTCCCAGGCTGCCGACACAGAACTGGAATGCACAATTCGACAGCTTCCCGTTCGAGACGTCGACGGACAAGCTCACGGCCTGGCAACGGGGTCTGACAGGCTTTCCCATCGTCGATGCCGGCATGCGCGAACTCTGGCAGACCGGCTGGATGCATAACCGGGTGCGCATGATTGTGGCATCCTTCCTGATCAAGGATCTGCTGACCGACTGGCGCACAGGACAGGCCTGGTTCTGGGACACGTTGGTCGATGCCGACCTCGCCCAGAATGCCGGCAATTGGCAGTGGGTCGCAGGTTCCGGCGCCGATGCCGCTCCCTATTTCCGGGTCTTCAACCCGACCACCCAGAGCATCAAGTTCGATCCGGACGGCGCCTATATCCGCAAATGGATCCCGGAACTGGCCAGTCTGCCCACCAGGTTCATCCACGCACCAGCAAGTGCCCCACTGGATGTCCTGGTGAATGCCGAGGTGGCACTCGGCCGGGACTACCCACTGCCGATCGTCGATCATGCCGCCGCGCGCCTGCGCGCCCTGGCGCTTTACAAGTCGGTTACAAGAGGCGGCGGGGAGCCCGATATCGACGAAAGCCAGCCTGCAAGCCCCCGCCGGCAGCGCGAACTCTTTTCCTGATCCCGGCCCGGCTGCGCCATCCTGTCACGCGCCATTCTGCCGGACTGACAAAACACGGCATGAAACCCCATCTTTCTTGTGGGTAAGGGCTGCGTCGGACGGGCGCTGCTCCGGCCTTGTATCGACATATTCGGGGATGAATTTCATGAAAAGACATGCCGGACTGGCCGTCATCACGGCCGCCCTCCTTCTAATGACGAACGCGGCCATCGCGCAGGAGGCAACAACTGAGCCGTCCGGCAAGACCGCCGGCGATTTCATGGTTCGCGTGCGCGCTCTTGGCGTCATCCCAGCTGACAATGCGGACATCGACCCGATCGGCGGTGACACCGATCTGTCCAACACGGCCACGCCTGAAATCGATATCAGCTACTTCATCACCGACAACATCGCACTCGAACTCATTGCCGCCACCACCCATCACGATGTCTGGGCCGACGATACCGATCTCGGCGATGTCAATCTGGGCGATGTCTGGCTCCTGCCACCAACCTTGCTGCTGCAGTACCATTTCCTCAGCAAAGGCACGGTCAGTCCCTATGTCGGCGCCGGCATCAACTACTCGATCTTCTATGGCGTCGATGAGCCGAACCACAGCATCATCGAGGACGTCGACTATGAGAATAACCTTGGCTGGGCCCTGCAGGCCGGCGTCGATGTGCGCATCGCCGACAATTGGTATGTCAACGCCGACGTCAAACGCCTGTTCCTGAACACGGATGCCAGCATCAACCATGGCGCCATCAAGGCAGACGTCGATGTCGATCCATGGATCTTCGGTATGGGCCTCGGCTACAAATTCTAGCCCGGGAAGAATCAAAGCCCGCCACCTCTCGGTGGCGGGCTTTCGCATAGGCAATATGGACTAAGCCGCGGCAGACGCCGTGGATTTGTTCAAGCCATGACGCAGGCGCAGCGCCGTCTCGCGATGATCATTGGTCGGCTGGTAGAAAACCGAGAACTCCGTGAGCGCCTCGGCATAACCCTCGACGCGCTTCTCGGCCGGTGGCTCGATCGTGTCGATGCCGACGCGCAGCATGAACAGATACTGATCACGCAGCACCTGACCCACGGCGCGAATCTCGCCGCGATAGCCAAGTCGGTCACGCAACACCCGGGCATAGGAAAACGAACGCCCATCGGTGAACTTCGGAAACTCAAGCGCCACCAGCGAAACCCGGTCTAGATCGTCGGCGAGCAGCAGCGGCGACTGATCGCTCTTCAGCGACACACCGATCGCGCTGTTGCGCTGACGCAAGGATTCGCGCTCTGCCTGCCAGCGCTCGAACGTGACGATGACCTTGGCGCCATCAGGCGGCGTGGCGTCATCCGCCAGCCGCACCCACTCATTCGGCTGCGGGACGCCGTTCTTTAGAACCACCATAGACCTTCTCCTTGAAGGGTTCGATGCCGATGCGACGATAGGTGTCGATGAAACGCTCTGACGGTCCGGTACGCTGATCGAGATAGGTATCGATCACCGTCTCGATCGCGTCCGTGATCTGGTCGTACGAGAAGGCCGGGCCGAGGATCTTGCCGATCGAAATATCCTCGGCGGACGAACCGCCCAGGGTCACTTGGTAGAATTCCTCGCCCTTCTTGTCGACGCCCAGAATGCCGATATGACCGACATGATGATGGCCGCAGGCGTTAATGCAGCCCGAGATATTGAGGCGCAATTCGCCGATATCGCTCAAGCGCTTCGCGTCGCTGAAGCGGCGCGACAGTCGCTGCGCGACAGGGATCGATCGCGCATTGGCGAGATTGCAGTAATCCAGTCCCGGGCACGCAATGATGTCGCTCACGAAGCCGATATTGGGTTCGTCAAGGGAGACCGCTTTGAGCCTGGTCCAGAGGTCGAAGAGATCCTGCTTGCGGACGTTCGGCAGCACCAGGTTCTGACGGTGCGTCACCCGGATCTCGCCGAATGAGTAGGCGTCCGACAGGTCTGCCATGACGTCCATCTGGTCGGCCGTCATGTCGCCCGGTGCAGCGCCGACAGGTTTCAGCGAGATCGACACGGCGATATAGCCATCGACCTTGTGAACATCCGTGTTCGCACGCACCCAGCGACCGAAATCCGGGTCGGCGCTCTTCTTCGCCTCGAATTCCGGAATATAGGCCGGCAGATTTTCGTAAGTGGGCGGCGCAAAATAGCTGCGGATGCGCGCCACTTCGGCCTCCGGCAGTTTGAGGACCGTGTCCTTGATGCGCAGCCATTCCTCTTCGACCTGGCGCCCGAATTCCTCGGCCCCCAGCGACTGCACCAGGATCTTGATGCGCGCCTTGTAGATATTGTCCCGACGACCATGCATGTTGTAGACGCGCAAGGTGGCATCGAGATAGGAGAGCAGATCCTCTTTCGCGACGAAAGCCTTCACCAGCGGGCCGATGATCGGTGTCCGTCCCTGCCCGCCGCCGGTATAGAAGGCAAAGCCCATTTCGCCGGCATCGTTCCGCACGATCTTCAGGCCGATATCATGGGTGCGCATCGCGGCGCGATCCGTCTCGGTGCCGATCACGACAATCTTGAACTTGCGTGGCAGATAGCTGAATTCCGGATGCAGCGTCGACCATTGGCGGATGATCTCGCCCCAGACCCTCGGGTCATCGACCTCGTCCGGTGTGACACCGGCCAAGTGATCGGCCGTCACGTTCCGGATGCAATTGCCGCTGGTCTGGATGGCATGCATCTCGACCTCGGCCAGATGCGCCAGCAGGTCGGGAACGTCGTCGAGGCGCGGCCAATTGTACTGGATGTTCTGCCGCGTCGTGAAATGGCCATAGCCCTTGTCGTAGCGGCGCGCAATGAAGGCGAGCTTGCGCATCTGTGTCGACGACAATTCGCCATAAGGAATGGCGACGCGGAGCATATAGGCATGAAGCTGCAGATAGAGGCCGTTCTTCAGGCGCAGCGGCCGGAACTCTTCTTCGGTCAGCTCGCCGGCGAGACGACGTGCAACCTGGCCACGGAACTGCTCGGTCCGCTCGCGCACAAAAGTGGCATCAAACTGGTCGTAGCGATACATCGCCGTTACTCTCTTTAATCCGCGATCCGGGCCGTCCAAGACCCGTGATCGATGTCGAACGTCGCATTATGGGCGGCCCGAATACGCTCGCGAGCGCTGGTCGGCTTCGGCCCGTCGCTGTCAACCTCCACCTCGATGAGGTAGGGTCCAACGATGACGCGCTGTTTCACGAATTCCTGCACCTCGGCCAGGGCCGCATCGGCCGTCGCTTGATCGGCATAGACAGTGGCTTCGGCAAACGAGTCCGACCAGCCCTTGCCGGCGACCCAGTAGATGGATTCACCACCGAGCAACCACTGCGCCGTCACCATCTGATTGAGCGGACGATCATTGGCCATCACATCACCTCGCATTCGCGGCCAAAGCCGGAACAACATTGTTTGCCAGCGCCTTCAGGCGGACAACGCGCGCACCGCCGGCCAGAGCGGCTGCGAGTTCATTCTCGCTGGAAGCATCCCACACCTGCCGGCGTGCATCACGGCGCGCCATGTCGACGATGGCGGGAGCGATACCGGCATCGAACAGAACCAGATCCGCCTGCTGCAACGCGCGGAGATCGCCCAGTGTCAGCAGATCGACATTGGTGGCATCGATCAGGCGTTCGGAGAACACGCCCGCCTTCGGCGCCATCACGGCCTTGCTGTTGATGGCACGGATCACTTCGCGCGCCGCCTGGCGTTCGTGACCCGCCAGCAAGGCTGCGGCAATCGGGCCGTCGAAAAAGCCGGCCCAGAAACGGCGGCGGCTGTTGTGATCAGAAATGCGCGCATGCACGGCACCACGGAAGCGCCGCGCGAAATGGACCAGGCGCCCGACGCCGTGGGGAATGGCAGCCTCGACGGCCGCGCGAACGCGCTGCGCCAGGACCGGCGACCCGCCATTGGTGGAGATGGCAACGACGATCTCATCGCGGTCGACAATGGCCGGCATGAGGAGGTCGGAGAGTTCCGGTCGATCGACGACATTGACCAGGATTCCGGCATCGCGCGCAGCTACCGAGACGCGCATGTCCAGCGCGTCGTCCTCAATGGCACTGAAGACCAGATTGTGGCCCGAAAGGTCGCTGTCGACGAAGGAACGCGCGATCCAGTTCACGCGCCCCGCGGCGACGAACGCCGCGATCTCGTCACTGACCGCCGGTGCCACAAGTGTCACCGCAGCGTGGGCCGACAACAGCAAGCGCAGTTTTGCGGCAGCCATCTCGCCGCCGCCGACCAAAAGGACGGGTCGCTTTTCGAGCCGTACAAAGAGCGGGAACGCGCGCATCCTGAACCTATTCACACAAGTGAAGTGGGATATATCCAGCCTTCTACTGGATTGTTAAATGTTGATATATACCGCTCGCCCAGCGCGTCAACGCAATTCTACACTGTGAAATTATTATTCACACTAGAGTGAGATATTTTAACACCACGACCTTCTGGCCGGGACCCGTTATAATGTCCGGTGACCAGCCCTTACGGACGTTGAGATCATGGATAGAACCGCCAGCCGCGCCACCGCACCCCACGACCATTCCCACTGCCAGAGCGAGGCCCTGTCCCGCGCTGAAACGCTGTGCGACGAGCGCGGCGAACGGCTGACGCCGCTTCGCCGCAAGGTGCTGGAATTGATCTGGAACAGTCATCAGCCGATCGGCGCCTATGCCATTCTCGACCATCTGCGCGAAGGCGATCGAGGCGCCGCCCCACCCACCGTCTATCGCGCCTTGGATTTCCTGATGGAACAGGGCCTTATACACAAACTGGAAAGCCTCAACGCGTTCATAGGCTGCGATCATCCGGAAAACCGGCATGTCAGCCAGTTCCTGATCTGCACCAAATGCCATGGCGCGGTGGAAATTCAGGATGCCGGGATCTCGTCAGCCGTCAAAAAGAGCGCCGGTGCCGCCGGCTTCACGGTCAGCCGGCTGATGATCGAGCTCCAGGGCCTGTGCCCGAATTGCGGCAAGTCCGGCTGAAATGCCAAATCCCAAGCACATGATCGTCAAGGCCGTCGACCCCAGCACCGAAGCCGCCGCAATCGACCTGCTGAACCGCTTCTTTGCCGAAGAAAGTTTCGACGGCAACCCGTCCATGATTGCCGGAAATCTCAGCGCGATGCTCACCGACGATAATTGTTGGGCAGCACTTGCGGTGGATAACGCCAAGCCGGTCGGCATCATCACGGCATCCCTGATCCGCGACATCGAATATGGCCGTGTCGCGGAATTCGGCGATCTCTATGTACTGCCGGAAGCACGCGGTCGGGGCGTTGCCCAAGCACTGGTCTCCGCAGGCAAGGATTGGTGCAAGCGCAAAGGCTGCGCCGCGATCCTTCTCACCATCACCGCCGAAGGTGATGCCGCTCACGGCCTCACCAACTTCTACAAGAGATTCGGCTTTCAGGTTACCGGCCGAATGGTTGCCGAGTGCCGGTTGTGATCAGCGCGCCTCGCAAGCCTCGATGAATTGCTCGAAATCCCCGAGGTCTGGGACTTCCCAGCCAGGGATCTTGCCCTCATCGTCCCAGCGGCGCAGCTGGATGCCATCCCGGAAATAAGGCTCCTTCTCAAAGGCAGCCACTTCCGCTTCCGACATGAGGCCGCCCTGCAGTTTCAAGGACAGCAGCGAGGCGTCCGAAAGCAGCTCGTAATAGCCCTTCTCCCTGGTCGCGAGATAGCGCTTCGCCGGCACATGCAGGCGCACGGGTTCGGACACTTCCGGCCCGAAATGCTGCGACAACCAAGCGGAACCCAGGCTTTCATGCTGGGTGTCGATACCCTGGTCGGCAATGTCGTCCGGCAAATCATGCAGCAGATGACCGATATCATGCAGCAAGGTGGCGACGATCATGGCTGGGGTCGCACCATCGCGCTCCGCGCAAAAGGCGCATTGCAGGGCATGGTCGAGCTGGTTCACCCCTTCGCCATAGCTGTCCTGCCCGCGCTTGTCGAAGGCCGCGCGAACGGCGCGCATCGTGTCCATGCCGCAACTCCCTTTTTCTCGTTGAGACGCCGGCGCAGCACCCGCGCCCGGCTGTCCAGTCCATCCTTGTCGACATAACATCCCTGCAGGTGACGACGGCCGCGTGACGGATCGAAGGCGGTCCGCCCGTGAAGCGCGCGGTCATTCTGCATCACCACGCAATCGCCTGGCGCCAGGCGGAAGACCAGTTCGCCATCCGGGCGGTGCAGGATGTCGGCCAGCTTGCGATAGGCAGCGAACCAGGGCTCGACCATCTCGGCCGGCGCATCCAGCCAGTCCAGCGAGCGGTTGTTGAAATGCACGCCAACGATATCGTCGTCTTCATCCACCGAGATCAGGGTCTGGCGGGCGTTGAGTTCGGCATTGTCGGCACGGAACCGGAAATTGACCGTCATCCGGGTCAGGAGATCGAACGCAGCCGGGTCTTCCTGGCGCAGGATGGTGGCGGCATTGAAACCATCGACCAGCAACGTGTCGCCGCCCGGTGCGTCCGATTCCAGGCAATGCAGCAGCTGCACACCCGGTGTCGGATCGCGGTAGGGATTGTCGGAATGAACGCCGAGGCCGATCGGCGTGAAGGCGAGGTTGTTCGGATTGGGCAGCGAGATCACGTCGAACAAGGCGCCGTAATTGGTGACGCGCACGAAGCCCAGATGATTGCCGATCGCCAGCACCGTCTCTGGCACGGCCGGCGAATGGCGAATGAGGCCGAAGCCATGAGCGTGATAGGCGTCAAGGAAAGCCAGTTCCGCGGCGGGATCGGCAACCATCTGCCGCCAGTCGCCGACCGGCTTTGCATTGCCGTTGCTCTTGTTCCACAAGGTCGGCTTCTTCTTGCGGCTCTTGCGGGCCTCTGACGACAGATCATGGTCGTTCAGCCACAATTCTGAGAAAACCGTGACATGACCATCCGGCGCCCACACGATCCTGACGCTGCCATCGCTCTCGCGCGCCACATCCTGGATCGAGAGCGAGGGCGGTAGATCAGTGATCTCATAGAGCCGCTGGCCATTGCCGGGATGCCGGCACGCCGCGCAGCGGCAATTGTCGCGCAGCCAGATCGCCGGGAAATCGGTGGCGGCCCGGCCCGGCCGCTCGACCCGTAGCGAGGTCGCCTGATGGCTGATTTTCGCGTTCATCTCCGCCCCTTTGCATGCCCAGATTGGAATGATGATGATCCAGATTGCAGCCTGCGACAAATGAGCCTAACTTGGCTCATCGTTAAGTCCCACTTAAAGACCAACCTGGCCCGATCATGCGCCCTGCCCCGCCTCCTTTTCCCTGGCTGCGCGCCTTTGAGGCGACGGCGCGTCATCTCAGCATGACGCGGGCGGCGGCCGAGCTCAACATCAGCGCATCGGCCGTGAGCCAGCAGATCGCCTCGCTCGAGGCCTATCTCGGCCGCGCCTTGTTCAAGCGTGCCAACCGGCGCCTGACGCTCACCGCCAGCGGCGCGTTGATGGCGCCCAAGCTCACCAACGCACTCACCTTGCTGCATGAAGCGATCGACGATTCCCTGCCGTCGCGGCGCGGCCAGACGCTGAACGTGAAGGTGACAACCTCCTTCGGTAGCCAATGGCTGATGAACCGGCTGGATGACTTCCGCAAGCATCATCCGGCCCTTACGGTGCAGGTTTCGGCCACAGCAGAACCGATCGAGAGCGCGCGTTCGACGGCCGAAATCGAAATTCGCTATGGCAATGGCGACTGGCCTGACCTCGACGCAACCTTGCTGGTCGAGGAGCGGATCTTCCCGGTCTGTCATCCGGATCTTCTCGCACGCAAACCTGTGCTCAGGAAGCCCAAGGACCTCGCCCACCACGATCTCATCGACGTGCCCGGGTACCGGCAAGGATGGTCCGACTGGTTGAGTGCTGCCGGCGCTGCCATCCATTGGACGAAGCATCGGATTGCCGTCGATCAGTCGGTGATGGCTATTCAGCTGGCGCTGGAGGGGCGCGGCGTCGCCCTCGGCCGCTCGCCGCTTATTGAACGGGAACTTGCCGACGGCAGACTGGTGGCGCCCTTCCCGCAGCAACTTGCCACCGGGGCCGGCTATTGGGTGGTGCATCGGAAGCGCAGCGCTGAGGCACGCAAGGTGCTGGCCTTCAAGACCTGGCTCCTTGCGCAGTCCACGGCACCAAAGCCGACCAAGGCCCGAATTACCAAGGCAGGGAATAGGTCTTCACGTTCGTGAAGCACTTCATCGCCTCGATGACGCCTTCCTTGTAGCCGAGGCCCGAATCCTTGATGCCGCCGAAGGGCGACATTTCGATCCGGTAGCCAGGCACTTCGCGCACATTGACCGTGCCGACCTCAAGTTCCTTCACGAAGCGCGTGACATAGTCCAGGCGATTGGTGCAGACTCCGGACGACAGGCCATAGACAGTCGAGTTGGAAACGCGGATCGCCTCGTCGATATTCTTCACGCGAATGACCGGCGAGACCGGCCCGAACGTCTCAATGCGCACCAGATCGCAATCATAGGGGACATGGTCGACGATTGTCGGTGAATAGAGCGCCCCCTTGCGGATGTTGCCATAGAGCAGCTTGGCGCCGTGCGCCACCGCATCATTGACCTTCTCTTCGCAGTACTTCGCCGAAGCCTCGTCGATCACCGTGCCCATATCGACTTCGGGATCCATCGGATCGCCATATTTGATCTTCCTGGTCTTCTCGAGCAGCAATTCGACAAAGCGGTCGGCGACACTCTCCACGACGATCATGCGCTTCACCGCCGTGCAGCGCTGGCCGGAATTCTTGTAGGAACCAGCCACCGCCAAAGTCGATGCTTCTTCAAGATCGGCGTCTTCCATGACGATCAACGGATCGTTGCCGCCCAGTTCCAGAACCGCGCGGCGATAGCCCATGGTCTTGGAAATGTACTTCCCCACCGAGACACCGCCGGTGAAGGTGATGAGATCGACACTAGGATCGATCAGCAGCGCATCGGCAATCTCACGCGGATCGCCAGTGACGACCTGGAACATCTCTTTCGGGAGCCCGGCATCAAAAAGCACATCCGCCAGGATGAGCGCCGTCAGAGGCGTCTTTTCAGAGGGCTTCAGCACCATGCGGTTGTTGGTGGCGATCGACGGCGCCACCTTGTGCGCCACCTGGTTGAGCGGATGGTTGAACGGCGTGATCGCCGAAATGGCGCCCAACAGCGGATCGCGCTGCGTGAAGATGCGCCGCTTCTTGCCATGGGGCGTGATATCGCAGGAGAAGATCTCGCCATCATCCTTCAGCACCAGGCTGGAGGCGAGATGGAACACGTCATAGGCGCGGCCCACCTCGTAGATGGTGTCCTTCATGCAGAGGCCGGATTCCGCCGTGATGAGCTCGGCAATCTCCTGCCGGCGGCTGACCAGGATATCGGCCGTCTTGCGCAGGATCTGGCTCCGTTCGGCACGACTAAGCGTAGCCTTGTAGTTCTTCGCCGTCTTGAAGGCCGCCGCAATATCGTCAAGGCTTGCCTTCGGACAGGTGCCGATCACTTCATTGGTATAGGGGTTGAAGACTTCGAAATGACGATCGCCGGCGGTCGACTGGCCCACCATCCGCATCTTCTCTTTGCGCAGGATACCCATAATCCGTTTCCTCTAGATGGCTTTCTTCTGCGGCTGTGCCGCGGAGATGGCGTAGTTGCAGGCCAGATCGAAAGCGCTGAAATTGCGCAGGCGATAGCCGGCCGGCAATGCCTTCAGCTTGCGATTGACAATGACCGGGACCTGCTGCTCGGTGAGCCCGCCATGAGAACGCAGCGGCACGGTGAGGCCAGAAAGGTCGTGCCTGGCGACCGCCGTGCCTAGCGCATGATTGCGGCTGGAAACGGCAATCACGTCGCCCACCCGGTCTTCCGGCAGTTCGAAGCGGCGGCAGCCCTCGGCGCGGTCAACCACCAGTTCCATGCCGGGCAGCTTGGCCAGGCGCGCGATGATCGCCTTGTGATCGACGCTGTCGGGCAGATAGATGGTCGCGAACGAGCCCAGCGCACCATGATGCACGACATAGGGATCGGTGATCGGCAGGATGACGCGGGCGACACCGGCACCCAGCCATTCATCCAGCGTGTCCTGCAGATAGATCACCTGCGGTTTTCCATCGGTGCCGTGCTTGTCGTTCATGCCATGGTCAGCCGTGAAAACAATGGTGGCGCCCATGGCCTCGATCTGGCCGAGATAGCTGTCCATCATGCGGTAGAAATCATTGGCGACCGGTGTGCCGGGTGCATGCTTGTGCTGAATATAGTCGGTGGTCGACAGATACATGATGTCCGGCTGTTCGCTCCGCATCAGCTTGACGCCGGCGGCAAAGACAAACTCCGAGAGATCGGCGCTGTAGACCGAGGGCAGCGGCAAGCCGACGAAGCCCAGCGCATTGTCGATGCCATGATCCGCCTTCGTCGTTTCGTTGGCCTTTTCTGCCGAGAAGCAGATGCCCTTCAGGCCCTTGCCCAGCAGCAGGCGCAACTTGTCCTTGGCGGTCACGACCGCGACCTTGGCACCTTCCCGCCCCAGGGCCGCGAGGATCGTGTCGGCACGCAGGAATTTGGGATCGTTCATCATCACCTCTTTCCCGCTCTCGCGGTCGAAGAGGTAGTTGCCGCAGATGCCATGCACCGAGGGCGGTGCGCCGGTGACGATCGAAAGGTTATTGGGGTTGGTAAAGCTCGGCACGACGCAATCGCCGATGAGGTTGCTGCCCATCGCGATGGCGCCCTTCAGCCAGGGCATGACACCGGCCTTTAGCGCCTCATGCAGATAGTCCGGCTCGCAGCCATCGACGCAGACGACGACGATCGGTTCCTGCGGCCAGGCATAGTTTTTACCGTTGACGGTGATGGATTTCATGTTGGTCGGTCCTTATTCCGCCGCTTTGCGGGCCGGTGCGCCGCTGGCGACATTCATCTCGGCGAGAACGGCAACCACCGCCGCCAGAAAGGCTTTCATTTCGGTTTCCCCCAAGCGGCCGATGCAGCCGATGCGGAAGGAATCCGCCACGGTGAGCTTGCCGGGGTAGATCACGAAATTGCGGTCGCGCAGCTTGTCGTAGAAGGTCTGGAAGACGAAGTTCTTGTCGGCCGGCATGTGGAAGGTGACGATGATTGGCGCCTGAAGGTGGTCCGGCAGCAGCGTTTCGAACCCCATGCGGCGCATGCCGTCGACCAGTATCTTGCAGTTGTTGCGGTAGCGACCGCCGCGGCCGGCGACACCACCTTCGGCTTCATGCTCGGCCAGTGCCTGGTCGAACGCCACGATGCAATGAATGGGCGGCGTGAAGCGGTACTGCTTGGTCTTCTCGATATTCTGCCATTGATCGAAGAGATCGAGGGTCAGCGCATGGGCGTTGCCCTGGGTTTGCTCAAGGGCAGAGATGCGGCTGAGAACAAAGCCCAGGCCCGGCACGCCCTCGATGCACTTGTTGGACGAGGCAGCGAGCGCGTCATACTGGACCTTGCGGCTGTCGAGTTCCAGGGCGCCGAAGGCGCTCATCGCATCGACCAGCAGGCGCTTGCCGGCGTCGGCCACGATCTGCGCCACGTCAGCGACCGGATTGAGGACGCCCGATGTGGTTTCGCACTGCACGATGGCGACATGGGTGATATTGGGATCGCGCGCCAGGGCGAGCTTGACCAGGGCCGGGTCGACCGGCATGTCCTCGGCCCATTCCAGGGTCGCATGCGCCCGCTTGGCCACGGTGCAGATCTTCTCCATCCTCTTGCCATAGGCGCCGTTGATCAGGATCAGCAGCTTGTCCTTGGGGCCGATAAAGGTGCCGATCATGGCCTCGACCGCGAATGTCCCGCTGCCCTGCATCGGCACGGTCGTGAACACACCCTCGCCGCCGATGAGCGCCACCAGGCGCTGGCGCATATGGTCGTTGATGGCGATGAACCCGGCATCGCGCGAACCCCAGTCATGCAGCATCGACTGCTTGACGGTCATGGAGGTGGTGAGCGGGCCGGGGGTCAGCAGCCAGGGGTCTTGGGCCATGTCGAAGTTCCCTCACGCTTTTTGGATAGCTGAATTCTTACGCCGAATTGTGTTGCAGGAGCATGCACACGGCCCTAGCATAAGTCCAATCGCTATATACGATACGATCTATAGATGACATCGATAAGTCACTCGGCCCTCCGGGCCTTTCATGCTGTGGCGACCGAGGGCAGCTTTACCAAAGCCGCCCGGACCCTCAACGTGACTCAACCGACCCTCTCCGGCCAGGTCAAAGGCCTGGAAGAGCAGTTCGGCGTCCGCCTCTTCGACCGCCGCAAGCGCAAGATCGAACTCACCGACATCGGCCGCAATCTCCTCGACATCACCTGGCGGATGTTCGGGCTGGAAGCGGAGGCCGAACAGGTCCTCACGGCCGCCAAGGGTCTGAAACGCGGCCATCTCCGCATCGGCGCCGACGCCCCCTATCACTCGATTCCCTTCCTCGCCGCCTTCAACCGCCGGTATCCGAATGTCCGGCTCTCCATGTCGATCGGCAATTCGGCCGGCCTCAAGGCCGATCTCATCGACCAGCGTTTCGATGTCGTCATCGCCGCGGATATCGGCGGCGATCCGAAGCTCTTTTCCTTCCCCTTCCAGGAGGATTATCTGATCGCCTTCGTCGACCGGGCCCATCCCTGGTCGAGGAAGCGCAAGATTCGCCTCGATGAACTGGCTGGCCACCGGCTGGTCCTGCGCGAACCGGCCTCGACCACCAGGCGTGCCTTTGACGCAGCCATCGCCAAGGCCGGAATCCAGACCGGCGAGATCCTCGAAATCGGCAGCCGCGAAGCCATCCGCGAAGGTGTCGCTGCCGGCCTCGGCATCGGAATCGTCGCCCGCTCCGAGTTCGGCGACGACATGCGCCTGAAAGCACTGGAATTCGAAGGCCCGCGCATCAAATCGACTGAGTTCGTCGCCTGCCTCGCCGACCGGCGGGGGACGCCATTGGTGAAGGCCTTCCTGGAAGTCGCCAAGGAAACCGCAGGAGATGGCCGTGCTGCGATCTAGCCTCTCCGGCCTCATCATCTGCCCCCTGTTATGCTTGGCGGCATCTTTCCCGGCAGCTGCCCAGACCGCCGCACAATGGGAACGCGGCGAGGCCAAGGGCATTGTCTACGCCAATCTGATATCGAAGAATGACGAGTTGTTCGGTTTCTTCTGCCGGGCGGTCAACAACAGATATGTCGGCGGCATCGTGGTTCAAATGCCCAGCTTTCGCACCCTCATTCACGATGAGCAGACCTATTCGCTCAACATCGTCATCAATGGCAACCGCGACAGCCTCACGCTGAAGGCGAAGAATGTCGATCTCTGGTTCGAGGCAAACGATCTCAACCAGCAGCTACTGCTGGGGCGCATTTTTGATGCCGTGAAAGCCAGTCACCGCCTGGAGTTTGCCATTTCCTCCATCAACTGGCGGGCCAGCTACGAATCCGCGGGGGCCGACCAGGCACTGGACGGGTTGATGCAGGACTGCCTCTGAGCCATGCGGTTCGATCCCACCCCCTCCATCGTTGCTGTGCATTGACGATCCTGGTGGCTGACTCTTAGGCTGCGATGCAACTCGTGGAGTAAAGATGTCATGAAGTTCCTGCGCGCCAACGCACCGCGCCTTCCCCTTGACCAGATTGCCGCATTCGCCGCTGAACATTTCGACCTGACTGGCGAACTGACCCCGCTCTACAGCGAGCGCGATCAGAATATCCGCCTGCGCGAGAAGAACGGTAACGCCTGGGTCTTGAAAACGGCCAGCGCTGAGGAAGATCCCGGCATCATCGATTGCCAGATACTGACGATGCAACATATAGCGCAGATCGACCCCGGTCTGCCCGTGCCCCGTGTCCGCCTGACGGTGGATGGCGCAACGACACGGCACATCGTGGCAGCCGATGGCACACGGCATATTTTCTACGTTCTTTCCTATCTTGATGGTGAAATTGCCGACCGCGTCCATCTCGATCAGGCCCTTCACGGCAGGATCGGCAACGTCGTCGCCCGTTTGGGACGCGCCATGCGCGGCATCTTTCACCCAGCTGCCGGCAACCGCGAGTTGCTGTGGGACGTCCGCATGCTCGATCGGCTGCTGCCGCACGCCAGCCTGTTGGGAGATGGCTGGCAGCGTGAGTTGGTCGAAAAGGTCGGGAAGCATTTCATTGACCAGGTAAGGCCGAAACTGGCGTCATTGCGCGCCCAACTCATCCACGGTGACGTGCATGAGCATAACTTGATTCTGGGCCCGTCCGGCGAGATCGCCGGCATCATCGATTTCGGGGACATGTTTCACGGCCCCCTGGCGATCGATATCGCAGATGCCATCGCCGACTTTCTGACCGACGCCACGAGGATCGAGCCGACAATCCGCGCCATGAGTGCGGGGTTTCATGAGGTAACGCCGCTGGAAGCGGACGAAGCCGATCTCCTCTTCGATCTGATCTCCGCGCGCATGCTGCTCACCCCGCTCATCAATGCATACCGCGCCGCACAGACACCGGACGAACCGAACTACATGGCTGTCTATGGCGATGCGCCATTGCGCGTCCTGGAGGCTTTGCAGGCGCTTGGTCGGGAAAAGGTGACCAACATGGTCCGCAGCGCATGCAACCTTCCGCTCCGCGCAGCAGCGGCACCTTCGGTTGGTGCTCTCATCGAACGCCGCAAGGCGACCATGGGGTCGCGCCTCTATGTCTTTTACGACCCGCCCCTGCACATGGTCCGCGGCGAGGGCGTCTGGCTGATCGATGCCGGCGGCCGTCGCTATCTCGATTGCTACAATAACGTGCCCCATGTCGGGCATTGCCACCCGCGCGTGGTCGAGGCGCTGACGCGGCAGATCCGGACACTCAACACCAACACGCGCTATCTTGGCGAGCAGGTGCTGGCCTACAGCGAGCGCCTGGGCGCTACGCTTCCTGGCAAGCTCAAGGTCTGCGCCTTCGTCAATTCCGGCTCCGAGGCCAATGACATCGCCTGGCGCATGGCCAAGGCCTATACCGGCAATACCGGTGGCCTCACCATGGAATATGCCTATCACGGCATTACCGATGCCGTGGACGCGTTCTCGCCGTCCGGCAGCCTCACCGGCGCCATCGCCCCGCACATGCGGACCCTGGTAGCACCGGATGGCTATCGCGGCGCTCACCGCTATGGGACGCCTGACCTTGGGCCACGCTATGCGGCACTGGCGGACGAGGCGATCGCCTCACTGGCCGCGGCCGGCATGAAACCGGCGGCCTTCATGATCGATTCCGCCTTCATGACCAATGGCGTTCTGGAGCCGCAGAAAGGCTACCTTAAAGACGTTTGCGCCAAGGTGCGCGCCGCCGGCGGTTTGTGCATCGGCGATGAAGTGCAGTCCGGCTTCGGCCGCATGGGCAGTTTCATGTGGGGACACACGCATCATGGCGTGGTGCCGGACATCGTCACCATCGGCAAGCCGGCGGGCAATGGGCATCCGTTGGGCGTCGTCATCACCACGCCGGAGATCATGGAATGCTTCCTGAAGCAGACCGCCTTCTTCTCGACTTTCGGCGGCAATAACGTCTCCTGCGCCGCGGGCCTTGCCGTGCTTGACGTCATCCAGCACGAGGGCCTAATCGCCAATGCGAGCGCCACCGGCGCCTATCTGAAGCAGGGCATCAAGGATTTGATGGCCAGGCACGATCTCATCGGCGATGTGCGCGGCACCGGCCTGGCGCTGGGCATCGAACTGGTGACCGACCGCAAGACCCTGGCTCCGGCCAAGGACGAGACTGCGCGCCTCCTCAACCTGATGCGTGATGAAGGCATCCTCATCGGCAGCGAAGGCGTGCTCGGCAACATCCTCAAGATCCGGCCACCGATCGTGTTCCAGCGCGAGCATGCCGATCTGGCAGTCGTCGCCCTGGATCGTGCGCTGGCAAAGGTCTAGTCGGTCCGCTCAGACATGGTCGCCATGGTCCGCGAAGGCGGGCCATGGCGATGGAATGCGTGTTACGCCGACCAACCCGTATAGATCCCAAGGCCCCGCTTCTTGATCTGGCCGGCGATGATGACGCGCTGAATTTCCGAGGTACCTTCCCAGATACGGTCGACACGCACGTCGCGATAAAGCCGCTCGACCGGGTTTTCCCGCATGTAACCGCGGCCGCCCAGGATCTGCAGAGCCTTGTCGACCACCCGCCCCGCCATTTCGGAATTGTAGAGCTTCAGTGCCGATGCCTTGGCATGCATCAGCTTTGGGTCCATCCCCTCATTGAGCTCGGCGCCGACGCGGTAGAGGAACGATTTTGCCGCCATGATCTCGACGGCCATGTCAGCCAGCATGAACTCGATCGCCTGGAAGTCGCGGATCGGCTTGCCGAACTGGATGCGGCCGGCCGCATAGTCATTAGCGATCTCGGTGGCGCGGATGGCGGCACCCAGGCAATGCGCCGCGATCTCGACGCGGGTCTCGGAGAACCATTCCTTGGTGAGATCGAAGCCTTGGCCCACCTCGCCCAGGCGCCGATTGTCCTCGACCTCGACATTGTCGAACACCATCTCGTAATGCTCGTAGAGGTACGAGTGCATGAATTGCGGGATGCGCTTGACGATAACGCCCGGCTGATCCATGTCGACGATGAACAAGGTCGGCTTGGTGGCATCGCCATCGACATGGGCGTGCACAATGACCACGGTCGAGGCATCGGCCGAGGTCACGAACCATTTCTCGCCATTGATGACCCATTTGCCGCCCCGGCGCACGGCGCTGGTCTTGACCAGCGACGGGTCCGACCCGGCGCCTTCCTCGGTAATGGCGAAGCAGGAACGGCCCTTGCCGGCATTGAAGGGCAGCAGGAAGGTTTCGCGCTGCCAGGCGGTGCCGCGGCGCAAGGGTGTCGAGGCCTTCCACACCACGGTCCACATGCCGCAGGTTGCCTTGCCGATCTCTTCGGCAACCAGGATCTGCTGCATGGGCGTATAGCCCTGGCCGCCATCCGCCGTGCTGTGGATGTAGCCGTTGAGCTTGTGCGCAATCACCTGCTGGCGGATGCCGGCCAACGTTTCCTGGCCCAGCTTGCGCTCGTCGCAGGCGATCTCATGGGGAAAGAGGTGCTTTTCGGCAAAGGCGCGCGCCCGTGCCTGCACCTCAACATCCGCGGCGCCCAGCTTGAAATCCATGGCAGAAACTCCCCCTGATCATCAGTTTGAAAGGATCATAGAGGGGAGTTTTTGAGGCGGCAACGGGCTGTATGCAGCTTAACGAATGTCGAGCGGTGCCAAACCCTTGATCAAATCGTCCAGCGACTTCATCTGTTCCAGGAAGGCTGGCAGTTTCGCCAGCGGCAGCGCACAGGGGCCGTCGCACTTGGCGTTGTCGGGGTCCGGATGCGCTTCGATGAACAGGCCGGCGATACCCACTGCGAGGCCAGCGCGGGCCAGTTCGGCCACCTGAGCGCGGCGACCGCCGGATGCGCCGGCCATGGGATCGCGCATCTGCAAGGCGTGGGTTGCGTCGAAAATGATCGGCAGATTGTTGCAGACCGACTTCATGGTGCGGAAGCCAAGCATGTCGACCACGAGATTGTCATAGCCGAAGCAGCTGCCCCGCTCGCACAGCAGGATCTTCTCGTTGCCGCATTCCTGGATCTTCTCGACGATGTTCTTCATCTGCGGCGGGCTCAGGAATTGCGGCTTCTTGATGTTGATGACAGCACCCGTGCGCGCCACCGAATCAACGAGATCGGTCTGGCGCGCCAGAAAAGCCGGAATCTGCAGCACGTCGCAAACGGCAGCGACCGGCGCTGCCTGCTCTTCCGTGTGCACGTCGGTCAGAACGGGCACGCCGAAATGCTGCTTGATGTCGCTGAGCAGCTTGAGCCCTTCATCAAGGCCGGGGCCGCGGAAGGAGTGAATCGACGAACGATTGGCCTTGTCATAGGAAGCTTTGACAATATACGGCATGCCGAGACGCTGTGTCGCCGCGCAGAAGGCTTCTGCGACGCGGAAGGCCGTGTCACGGTCCTCCAGCACATTCATGCCGCCGATCATCACCATCGGCTTGTCATTGGCGATACCGATTTTTCCAACGCGGATCGTGGTCATCTTGGCAACAACCCCCAAGGCGGGCCCCAGTTCACCAATCAATCAAACGAGGCGCGATTGGTGCACTGCGGCTTCAATGAACGAGACGAACAACGGATGGGGTTCAAACAGGCGCGATTTCAGTTCCGGATGGAACTGCACGCCGACGAACCAGGGATGGCCCGGAATTTCGACGATCTCCGGCAGCACGCCATCGGGCGACATGCCGGAGAATTTGAGACCGACCTTCTCCAGCCGCTCCTTGTAGTGATAGTTCACTTCGTAGCGATGGCGATGGCGTTCGCTGATCAGGATCCGGTCGCCATAGATATGCGACACCAGCGAACCCTTGGCCAGATGGCATTCATAGGCGCCAAGGCGCATGGTGCCGCCGAGATCGCTGTCCTTGGCGCGCTTTTCCAGCACATTGCCGCGCACCCATTCGGTCATCAGGCCGACTACCGGCTCGTCACAGGGACCGAACTCGGTGGAGCCGGCCTTGGCAACACCGGCGAGGTTCCGCGCTGCCTCGATGACTGCCATCTGCATGCCGAAGCAGATGCCGAAATAGGGGATCTTGCGTTCGCGGGCAAAACGCACCGCCTGGATCTTGCCTTCCGACCCGCGCTCGCCAAAGCCCCCGGGAACGAGAATGCCGTGAACGCCTTCGAGATGCCGGACCGCGTCCTCGCGTTCGAACACTTCGCTATCGATCCACTTCAGATTGACCCTGGCATTGTTGCTGATGCCGCCATGGCGCAGCGCTTCCGCAAGCGACTTGTAGGCGTCGAGGAGCGAGATGTACTTGCCGACGATGGCGATGGTGACCTCGCCTTCCGGCTGGCGGATACGGCTGACCAGCGCATCCCAGCGCGAAAGATCGGGGGCCGGCGCCGAGAGGCCGAAATGGCGCAGCACTTCGTCATCATAGCCTTCGGCATGATAGGCGCCCGGCACGGCATAGATGGTATCAACATCAAGCGCCTGGATCACCGCCGACGGGCGCACATTGCAGAATTGTGCGATCTTGCGACGGCTTTCCGCCGGCACTTCGCGGTCACAGCGACACAGCAGGATGTCTGGCTGGATACCGACCGATTGCAGTT
>NZ_CAMDRA010000051.1 GCF_945906275.1 Dongia mobilis | reverse complement strand
CGTTTCGCCTGGGCCGAGCAGGATGCGCCGATGAGCTACGGTTTTGGCGCTCCGGCGGCCGAACAGATGCCGATCGGTCTCGCCGCCTTGTTTTCGCAACCCTGGCAATAGCCCGGGTCGACCCAAGCTTCTTCCTCCGTTCCCGTCCCGGATTTCTGTCCGGGTCACGCCGAGATTGTCCCCCGAACGATCTATCTCGGCTTCACTCCGGCCCTCCGTCCTGTCCACGGAGGGCTTTTTCTTTGCCCTGGCGGAGTCGCTGCCCTAGAGTCGGGCTGTCCCATTCACGACTCTGCCGATATCCCCATGGCGCATGCCGATTTTGTCCATTTGCGCGTTCATTCCGCCTATTCCCTGTCGGAAGGCGCCATCAAGAATAAGCAGCTGGTCGATCTCTGCCGCCGCAATCACATGCCAGCAGTGGCGGTCACCGATACCGGCAACCTGTTCGGGGCGATGGAGTTTTCGAGCTATGCCAAGGATGCCGGTGTTCAGCCGATCATCGGCTGCCAGCTGGGCCTTGCGCGCGAGCGGGATCCGCACCAGACCCAGATACCGGCGCCCGACCAGCTCGTCCTGCTGGTGCAGAACGAAATGGGCTATGCGAACCTCACCAAGCTCTCCAGCGATGCCTATCTGAAGAACGAGCCGGGCACGTCGCCGCAGGTTGCCTTCACCGATCTTGCCGCCCATGCCGAGGGGCTGATTGCCCTCTCGGGCGGCACCAAGGGTCTGGTCGGCCGGCTGCTGCTGGAAGGCCAGGATGCCGCCGCGGAAGCAGCGCTGATGCGCCTGGCCGAGATCTTTCCCGGCCGCTTCTATGTCGAATTGATGCGCCATGGGCTGGAGGAGGAGACGCGCATCGAGGAGAGCCTCATCAACCTCGCCTACGCCCACAACCTGCCGCTGGTCGCCACCAATGATGTCTTCTTCAGCGACGAGGGCATGTATCTGGCGCACGACGCCTTGCTGTGCATCGCCGGCGCCACCTATGTGGCCGAGACCAACCGACGCAAGGTGACGCGCGAACACCGCTTCAAGACCGGCGCCGAGATGAAGGCACTGTTCGCCGACCTGCCGGAAGCCATCGACAATACGCTCGTCATTGCGCGGCGCTGCGCCTTCATGCCGCCCTCGCGCAAGCCGATCCTGCCGGCCTTCTCCGACGGCAAGAGCGAGGATGAAGTCCTGCGCGAGATGGCGCGGAAGGGCCTCGACGAACGCCTCCGCGCCATGGGTGTCTCGGGCGAGGCCGCGAAGCCCTATTACGAGCGGCTGGATTTCGAACTCAACGTCATCATCCAGATGGGTTTTCCCGGCTACTTCCTGATCGTTGCCGAGTTCATCCAATGGGCCAAGGCCGAAGGCATCCCGGTGGGGCCGGGCCGTGGTTCCGGTGCTGGTTCGGTGGTTGCCTGGGCGCTCACCATCACCGATCTCGATCCGCTGCGCTGGGGGCTGCTGTTCGAGCGCTTCCTCAATCCGGAACGCGTTTCGATGCCCGATTTCGACATCGATTTCTGCCAGGACCGCCGCGAAGAGGTGATTCGCCATGTGCAGGAACGCTATGGCCGTGACAAGGTCGGGCAGATCATCACCTTCGGTAAACTGCAGGCGCGTGCCGCGGTGCGTGACGTGGGCCGCGTGCTGCAGATGCCCTATGGCCAGATCGACCGCCTGTCGAAGCTCATTCCCAACAATCCCGCCAATCCCATCACTCTCAAGGAGGCGATCGAGGGCGAGCGGCAATTGCGCAACGCGATGGACGAGGACCCCAGCGTCAAGCGCCTGATGGAGATCGCCCAGAAGCTGGAAGGCCTCTACCGCCACGCCTCGACCCATGCGGCGGGTGTCGTCATCGGTGACCGGGCATTGGACGAACTGGTGCCGATGTACCGCGATCCGCGCTCGGACATGCCGGTGACCCAGTTCAACATGAAGGATGTCGAGAAGGCCGGGCTGGTCAAGTTCGACTTCCTCGGCCTGAAGACACTTTCCGTCCTGCGCACGGCGGACATGCTGCTCCAGAAGCGCGGCATCGAGCTCGACATAGATCACCTGCCGCTCGATGACACCAACACCTTCGAGATGCTGGCGCGGGGCGATTCAACCGGCGTGTTCCAGCTGGAAAGTTCCGGCATGCGGGACGTGCTCCGGAAGCTGAAGGCCGACAGGTTCGAGGACATCATCGCGGTCGTGGCGCTCTATCGCCCCGGCCCGATGGACAACATCCCGAAATACATCAATTGCAAGCACGGGCGCGAGGCGCCCGATTACCTGCATCCTTCGCTCGAAGGCATCCTCAAGGAAACCTTCGGCATCATGATCTACCAGGAACAGGTGATGCAGATCGCCCAGGTCCTGTCCGGCTATTCACTCGGCAGCGCCGATCTCCTGCGCCGCGCCATGGGCAAGAAGATCAAGGAGGAGATGGAGGCGCAGCGCAAACTGTTCGTCGATGGTGCCGTCGAGCGCGGGGTCAATGCCGACAAGGCCGCCGAGATCTTCGATCAGGTCAACAAGTTCGCTGGCTACGGTTTCAACAAGAGCCATGCCGCGGCTTATGCCTTGGTCGCCTACCAGACCGCCTGGCTGAAGGCCAACTACCCGGTCGAGTTCTTCGCCGCGTCGATGACCTACGATATGGGCAATACCGACAAGCTCAATCTCTTCCGCCAGGAACTCAACCGCCTCGGCATCAAGCTGCTGCAGCCGGACATCAACAAGTCGGAACCGACCTTCGTCGTCGAACAACAGGCCGATGGCAGCCTTGCCGTTCGCTATGCCCTGGGTGCCGTAAAGAACGTCGGCATGGGTCCGGTGCAGGGCATGGTGAAGGCGCGCGAGGAAGGCGGGCCGTTCAAGAACCTCGAGGATTTCTGCGAGCGCATTGACCCCAAGGGTCTCAACAAGCGGCAGATGGAAAACCTGGTGCTGGCCGGGGCCTTCGACAGCATCAATCCCAATCGCCGCCAGGTGCATGACAGTGTCGAGCAGATGCTGCGCCAGGCGCAGGCGACCCATGAATCGCGCGGCAGCAACCAGTCCAGCATGTTCGCCGAGACGACCCAGGTACGCCTCACCTTGCCGCCGCTGCAGGATTGGCTGCCGATGGAACGGCTGCAGCACGAGTTCGCGGCGATCGGTTTCTACCTCTCTGCGCATCCCTTGGATTCGTTTGGCGCCAGCCTGAAGCGGCTCGACGTCGTCTCGTTTGCCGATCTGCCACGCTGGCTGAAGGCCAAGGGCGCCACCCGCGCCCGTGTCGCCGGCCTCGTCGTCGGCAAGCAGGAGCGCACCTCGCAGAAGGGCAATCGCTTTGCCTTTATCCAGCTGACCGATGCCAGCGGCATGTATGAGGCGACGATCTTCTCGGAACGCCTTACTGCCGCGCGCGAGATGCTGGAGCCTGGCCGTGCACTGCTGCTCAATGTCGATTGCCGGCAGGATGAGGAGGGGGGGCTCCGCCTCATGGTGAACGAGGTCTCCAGCCTCGATCAGGCAGCCGCCGCCACCGCCGCCGGGCTCAGGATCTTTCTGAAGGACGCAGGCCCGGTGGAATCAATCAGGCAGATCCTCGGCAAGGCGGGGAGAGGCAAGGGCAAGATCGAGCTGGTACTCGACATCCCGGAGCAGAAGCGGGAAGTGGACATCACGTTGCGCGACCGCATCGCCGTTTCCCCGGCCGTTCGCGGCGCCATCCGCGCCATCCAGGGCGTGGCTGAGGTGATGGATACGTAGAGTTGCCGCTTAAATGGTTGAAAAATATGACAAATATCATCCTCTTGCCTTTCGTGGTGAGGGGCGGTACTTAACCGCCGCTAACAAACCGCATGCGGGTTCGCGCGCTGGTGGGGAGACATCCCGTCAGACTTCGCTCCGGTGGCCCCCGAAAGGGGCCGCAAAACCCGCAGAGGCTCAACCGGAAAAGGACTTTTGAAATGGCGCTGCCAGTCTTCAGCATGCGCCAGCTCTTGGAAGCTGGCGTTCACTTTGGTCACCACACCCGTCGTTGGAATCCGCAGATGGCTCCCTATCTGTTCGGCGTCCGCAATGGTGTGCATATCATCAACCTCGAATTCACCGCCCCGATGCTCGAGCAGGCGATCAAGACCGTGCGCGACGTCGCCGCGGCCGGTGGTCGTGTCCTGTTCGTCGGCACGAAGCGCGCTGCCGCCGACAAGGTCGCGGAAGCAGCCAAGCGTTGCGGCCAGTATTACGTCAACCATCGTTGGCTGGGCGGCATGCTCTCCAACTGGAAGACCATCTCGCAGTCGATCAAGCGCTTGCGCGAAATCGAAGAGAAGCTCTCGACCAACACCGTTGGTCTCACCAAGAAAGAGCTCCTCATGATGACCCGCGACCGCGACAAGCTTGAGCGGGCGCTCGGCGGCATCAAGGACATGGGCGGTCAGCCCGACATCCTGGTGATCATCGACACCAACAAGGAATCGCTCGCCGTGAAGGAAGCCAACAAGCTCGGCATTCCGATCGTGGCCGTCCTTGATTCCAACTCCTCGCCGGAAGGCATCAATTTCCCGGTTCCGGGCAATGACGATGCGATCCGCGCGATCTCGCTCTATTGCGACCTCTTCTCGGGCGCCGTGCTCGACGGTCTGCAGCAGGAAGCGATCTCCTCGGGCCAGGATATCGGCGAAGCCGAGGAACTGCCGGCTGAGCAGCTGCCGGTTGCCGACAGCGCCGAGAACACCGCGTCGGCCTAAGAGCTTGTGGCGTTGAATGGGGTTCGGGGCGCGCTTCTATGCCCCGGACCCCATTGCCACATTCATGCATCACCTGAAGATACCGAATTTAGACGGAAGGAAGAGACCATGGCCGAGATTACTGCTGCGCTCGTGAAGGAGCTGCGCGAAGCCTCAGGCGCCGGCATGATGGATTGCAAGAAGGCGCTGGCCGAGAACAATGGCGACGTGGAAGCGTCGATCGACTGGTTGCGCAAGAAGGGCCTCGCCGCCGCCGCCAAGAAGGCCGGCCGCGTTGCCGCCGAAGGTCTGGTCGGCGCTGTTGCCGACGGCACCGCCGGCGCGCTGGTCGAAGTGAACTCCGAGACCGATTTCGTGGCTCGCAACGAGCAGTTCCAGGGTTTCGTTTCGGCGGTCACGCGCCTGGCACTCGCCAATGGCGATGTCGAAACCTTGAAGTCGGCGAAATATCCGGATGGCGGCGTCACGGTCACCGAGAAGCTGACCAACCTCGTTGCCACCATCGGCGAGAACATGAACCTTCGCCGGGCGGTTCGCCTGTCGGTGCCGAATGGGGTCGTGGCCTCCTATGTCCACAATGCGGCCGCCCCCGGCATGGGCAAGATCGGCGTGCTCGTGGCGCTGGAATCGACCGGCGACGCCGCGAAGCTCCAGGCGCTGGGCAAGCAGATCGCCATGCATGTGGCCGCCGCCAACCCGCAATCGCTGAGCATCGACCAGGTCGATCCGGCCATGCTGGAGCGTGAGCGTTCGGTCCTGGCCGAACAGGCCCGCGCCTCGGGCAAGGCCGAGGAGATCATCGGCAAGATGGTCGAAGGCCGCCTCCGCAAGTATTACGAAGACGTCGTCCTCCTCGAGCAGCTTTACGTCATCGACGGCGAAAGCCGCGTGAAGCAGGTCGTGGAAAAGGCCGCCAAGGAGATCGGCGCGCCGGTGAAACTCGCCGCTTTTGCCCGCATGGCGCTGGGCGAGGGCATCGAGAAGGAAGAAAAGGACTTCGCATCCGAGGTTGCGGCCCAGCTCCGCGCCTGAACCTGACGTTTCGGGGGTGCTTCCTGCTCCCCCGAATCGGGGTATAGTTCGGCGGGCGATGCTGTCCTCATCAGGACCCCGGTATCGCCCGCCCACCGCCCAACTTTCGCCAGAAAGCGGGGCGACGATAAAAAGATGAAGCGGGGAGACTTGCGAATGTCCAATGCAGCTGCATCGTCGACGGGCGCAACAGCCGACCATCTTGCCGCTGCCCATGCACCCGCCCCGGCGCCTGCCGGGCTTCTCTACAAGCGCGTTCTCCTGAAGATCTCCGGCGAGGCCCTGATGGGTCAGCGCGATTACGGTCTTGAACCGGCAACCGTCAACCGCGTCGCCAAGGAAGTCCAGGCGGTCCATGCGCTGGGCGTCGAGTGCTGCCTCGTCATCGGCGGCGGCAATATCTTCCGCGGCATCGCCGGTGCCTCCGAAGGCATGCAGCGCGCCTCGGCCGACTATATGGGCATGCTGGCCACCATCATGAATGCGCTCGCGATGCAGAACGCCCTTGAACAATTGGGCGTCGATACGCGTGTGCTCTCGGCCATTCCAATGCAGTCGGTGTGCGAGCCCTATATTCGCCGCCGCGCCGTGCGCCATCTGGAAAAACGCCGGATCGTGATTTTTGCCGCCGGTACCGGCAATCCCTATTTCACCACCGACACGGCTGCCGCTTTGCGCGCCTCGGAAATGGGCTGCCAGGCACTCCTCAAAGGCACCAAGGTCGATGGTGTCTACAGCGCCGATCCGAAGGTGCACAAGGATGCCGAGCGCTACAGCCAACTCAGCCACCAGGATGTGCTGTCGCGCGATCTCAAGGTGATGGATGCGACGGCCATTGCGCTGGCGCGTGACAACGGAATCCCAATCATCGTCTTCTCGATCCATTCGCCGGGCATGTTCGCCGAGGTGCTGCAGGATCGCGGCCGCTTCACGGTGATCGGCAACAGGCTTGAGAAGCTGTCGGTTTAAAAAACGTTCGGGCTAAACGCGAGAAGAGGGTTTCCCATGAGTGATCCGCGCTTGGAAGATTTCAAACGCCGTATGGATGGCGCGCTGGAAGCGCTGCGCAAGGAGTTCGGCGGTTTGCGCACCGGCCGCGCCTCCGCCAGCCTGTTGGATCCGGTCCAGGTCAGCGCCTATGGCAACAACATGCCTTTGAACCAGGTGGGCACGGTCAGCGTGCCCGAGCCGCGTATGATCTCGGTCCAGGTCTGGGACAAGAGCATGGTGGGCGCCGTCGAGAAGGCGATCCGCGATTCAGGCCTCGGCCTCAACCCCGCCAGCGATGGCAGCACGGTCCGCGTGCCGCTGCCGGAACTGTCGCAGGAACGCCGCCAGGAACTCACCAAGGTCGCCCATAAGTACGCCGAACAGGGCCGCGTCGCCGTGCGCAACGTGCGCCGTGACGGCATGGATTTCCTGAAGAAGCAGGAAAAGGACCACAAGATCTCCGAGGACGAACACAAGAAGCTCGCCGATCTCATGCAGAAGCTCACCGACGAGCATGTGAAGAAGGTCGACGAGGCCCTGGCGATCAAGGAAAAGGAAATCCTGCAGGTTTGATGTGAGCCAGCCGCGCCTCATAGCCGAGCCCCTTGCGGGCGGCGACACCGGCTTGCGCGCTGCCAATGGGGCAGGGCGCCCGCCGCGTCACATAGCCATCATCATGGACGGCAATGGCCGCTGGGCGCGTGCGCGCGGCCTGCCGCGGACGGTCGGGCACAATAGCGGCGCCGAGGCTGTCCGCCAGGCGGTGAAGGGTGCTGTTGCCTGTGGTGTCGAATACCTGACCCTGTTCGGTTTCTCGTCCGAGAACTGGAAGCGGCCGGCCGCTGAGATCGACGATCTGATGGGATTGCTGAAGCTCTATCTTCGGCGCGAGATCGAGGAGTTGCATCAGAACGGCGTCCGGGTCCAGATCATCGGCGACCGTTCGCGCCTCGGCACCGATGTGGTGAAGCTGATCGAGGCAGCGGAAGCCCGCACTGCGGCCAACCAGCGCCTGACCCTCACCATCGCGCTGAGCTACGGCGCCCGTGCCGAGATCCTGCTTGCGGCCAAGCGCATGGCCGAGGCGGTGCAGCGTGGCGATCTCACATTGGATGAAGTCGACGAAGGCCGCTTTGGCGGTTTTTTGCTGACCGCCGGCATGCCGGACCCGGATCTTCTCATCCGGACCAGCGGCGAAAAGCGCATCAGCAACTTCCTGCTCTGGCAATGCGCCTATGCCGAGTTCGTCTTCATCGACAAGCACTGGCCGGATTTCGGCCAGGACGATCTTAAATCCGCCATCGCGGAGTTCCTCGGCCGGAGCCGGCGCTATGGCGCCGCCGAGTAGCGCGTCGCCCAACAAGCCGAGCAACCTTACCGTCCGGATCATCTCGGCCCTGGTGCTGATCCCGATTGTCGTCGTCGCGGCCTATTTCGGTCATCCCTGGTTCGACGCGCTGGTCATCCTCTTCGCAGCCATCATGGCCTGGGAATGGGCCTGCATCGCCGGCCGTCGCCGAAACCCGGAAGATCCGAACCCGGCCGCAAGATTGCCGGTTGGGAACTGGACATCAGAAGCATCGACGCTCGCCTTCTTTGTGGTCGCGGTCCTTATTCAATTACGACCACCGCTGATGCTTGGATGGCCCGGCAATTCGATCCCCACGGGTGGGTTTGGCATTGTATTCATTGGCATCATCACGTTGATGGGTGCATCTCTTTGCACGCTGGCGGCGGCCAAAAAGCACCGCAGCCGTGCTATCTGGTTCGGGGTTGGTTTTCTCTATGTGACGATCCCAGCCATGGCCTTGCTCTGGATCCGCGACGATCCGGTGACAGGGCAGGGGGTCGAACTCCTGGCCTGGATCCTCGCTTTGGTGATCGCCACCGACACCGGCGCCTATGCTGCCGGACGCTCGATTGGCGGTCCCAAGCTCGCTCCCCGCATCTCGCCCAACAAGACCTGGGCGGGGTTGCTGGGCGGCATGGCTTCGGCAGCCCTGGTCGGGCTGGTTTTCGGGCTTTTGTTGGGCCTGCCAAGCATCTGGAAATTAATGATTTTGAGTGCAGGACTGGCTGTGATAGAGCAGGTCGGCGACCTTCTCGAATCTGCCTTCAAACGGCGCTTTGGTGTGAAGGACAGCAGCCATATAATCCCGGGGCATGGGGGCGTGCTTGACCGGGTGGATGGCTTGCTCACGGTATCGGTTGCCGTGGCGGCGTTGGACTATTTTGGCGAAGGTAGTGTGCTCTCATGGTTATGAGCGGAACGGTGACGGAGCTCCGTACTCCTAAAGTTGACCCCCGCAGTGTCACGGTCCTGGGCTGCACTGGCTCGGTCGGCTGCAACACCATCGACATGATCGAGCGCAACCCAGGCGCCTACCGGGTCGAGGCGCTGACTGCCCACAACAACGTCAACCTCCTCATCGAGCAGGCCAGGCGCCTGAAGCCACGCTTCGTCGTCAGCGGCAATCCGGATAATTTTGAGGCCCTGAAAGCCGGCCTTGCCGGGACCGGCATTGAAGCCGCCGCCGGTCGTGCGGCCGTCATCGAAGCGGCCCAGCGCCCGGCGGAATGGGTCATGGCCTCCATTGTCGGCGCCGCCGGGCTGGAGCCGACCTTGGCCGCCGTGCGCCGGGGTGCGCTGATCGGCCTTGCCAACAAGGAAACGCTGGTCTGCGCCGGCAGCCTGATGATGAAGGAGGTGGCCAAGCACAAGGCCACCATGTTGCCGGTCGATTCCGAGCATTCCGCCATCTTCCAGGTGTTCGATTTTGATCGGGTCGAGGCGATCGAGAAGATCATTCTGACGGCCTCAGGTGGCCCGTTCCGCACCAAGACAGTGGCGGAGATGGCCGAGATGACGCCGGCCCAGGCTGTGGCCCATCCCAACTGGTCGATGGGCGCCAAGATCTCGGTTGATTCCGCCAGCATGATGAACAAGGGGCTAGAACTCATCGAGGCCTACCACCTGTTCGGTCTGCCCGAGGATCAGATCGAGATCCTGGTGCATCCGCAATCGGTCATCCATTCCATGGTCGCCTATCGCGACGGGTCGGTGCTGGCGCAGCTGGGCACGCCGGACATGCGCACGCCGATTGCCTTTGCGCTCGGCTGGCCCAACCGCATTGAGGCCCCATCGGCGCGCCTCGACTTCGCCAAGGTTGCCCAGTTCACCTTCGAAGCCCCTGATCCTGAAAGATTTCCAGCGCTGCGCCTGGCGCGCGCGGCACTCAAGGCGGGTGGCCGGGCGCCGACCATTCTCAACGCTGCCAACGAGATCGCGGTAGCTGCCTTCCTGGAAGGTGGTATCCGCTTCACCGACATTGCCGCCGTGGTCGAGGCGGTGTTGGAGCAGATGCCAGCCGGTTCGCTTGCCAGCATTGACGACGTGCTGGAGACCGATGGGGAAGCGCGCATCGTCGCAAAATCCCAGGTCGCAGCCCGGCGCAAGAACAGCACTCACTAAGCCAGCGGCCGGCAGGACACGGTCCAGGAAAAAGGAAGCGGAGCGGGCATGGATATCGTCGCGGAAATCTCGCGCAATGGCTTTTGGTTTCTGGTTCTGTTGACGCCTTTGGTCTTCGTCCATGAGCTCGGCCATTTCCTGGTCGCCCGCCTGTGCGGTGTCCGGGTCGAGGTGTTCTCGATCGGCTTCGGCCGCGAACTGTTCGGCTTCACCGACCGCCATGGCACGCGCTGGAAGTTCAGCCTGCTGCCCCTGGGCGGCTATGTGCGCATGTTCGGTCAGGCCCCCAATGAACTCGAAGGTGGTGAAAAGCCGGCCGAAATGTCGGCCGATGACCGCGCCGTTTCCTTCATGCACAAGAGCGTCGGCCGCCGCGCCGCCATCGTGGCCGCCGGCCCGGCCGCGAATTTCATCTTCGCCATCCTGGTCCTCGGCATCCTCTACATCAGCTATGGCAAGACCTACCGAGCGCCGGTCATTGACGAAGTCGTGGCAGGTTCGGCCGCGGCTACAGCCGGCATTCTTCCGGGCGACCGGGTGGTCGAGGCCAACGGTCAGTCGATCGCGACCTTCGAGGATGTGGCGCAGATCATCATGATGAACCTCGACCAGCCGCTGGTCCTGGTCATCGACCGCAATGGATCAGAGGTCACGGTGACCGCGACGCCGCAGATCATCACCGACAAGGACATTCTGGGTAAGGAAATGCGCACGGCGCGCCTTGGCATTATTTCCAAGCGGCCGGGGCCGGTCATTACCCTCGGCCCGATCGAGGCCCTGTCCGATGCGGTCGTCGACACCTACGACATGACCGGCAACATGCTGACAGGTATCTGGCAGATGATTTCCGGCGTGCGTCCGGCCAGCGAAATCGGCGGTGTTCTGCGGATCGCCACCGTGTCGGGGGCCGTCGCGGAGTTCGGCTTTGTCTCGCTGGTCCTGCTTGCGGTCACGCTGTCGATCAACCTTGGCCTGATCAACCTCTTTCCCGTCCCGATGCTGGACGGCGGCCATCTTGCCTTTTATGCGGTTGAAGCGGTGCGTGGCCGGCCCTTGAGCGAAGGCGCACAGGAATGGGGGCTGAAAATCGGCCTCGCCATGGTACTTAGCCTCATGTTATTTGCCACATGGAACGACTTGGTTTATCTGAAAGTAGTCGATTATTTCCGTTGGCTTTTTACCTGATCGGATGATGCGTAAAATGGCTCTTTTGCGTACGCTGCTTTGCGCCCCGACGGCGATCGCACTGCCTGTTCTGCCAAGCCTGCGCCTGGTGAGGGCCTTGTTGTTCGCGGTATTGCTGGTGCCAGCGGTTGGGTTGGCGCTGCGCCCGGCCCTTGCCCAGTCGATCAGTTCCGGTGACGCGATCCAGGAGATCCGGATTGAGGGCAGCCAGCGAATCGAGCCCGACACCGTCCGCAGTTACATGGCGATCAACCCGGGCGACCCGTTCGATGCGAAGTCGATCGACCGGGCCCTCAAGGCGCTGTTTGCGACCGGCCTGTTCGCCGACGTCAATTTCCGCCGCGAAGGCAGCTCGCTGATCGTCCAGGTTACGGAAAACCCCATCATCAACCGCATCGCCTTCGAAGGGAACGATCGCCTCGACGACGAGCAGTTGCAGACCGAGATTCAGCTGCGCCCGCGCGTCGTCTATACCCAGGCGCGCGTTCAGGCCGATCTGAAACGCCTGCTCGACCTCTACCGTCGCAACGGCCGTTTCGCCGCGACCGTCGACCCCAAGGTCATCAAGCTCGACCAGAACCGCGTCGACCTTGTCTTTGAAATCAAGGAAGGCGACACGACCGACATCGAGCGCATCGATTTTGTCGGCAACAAGGTGTTTGACGATGACGACCTGCGCGATGTGGTCATTACCCGTGAAAGCGCGTGGTTCCGTATCCTCAGCACCAGCGACACCTATGATCCCGACCGCCTGACGGTGGACAAGGAGAACCTGCGCAAATTCTACCTGGAAGAAGGCTATGCCGACTTCCGCGTGATCTCGGCCGTGGCGGAATTGTCGCCTGACCAGGAAGCCTTCTTCATCACCTTCACGGTTGAAGAGGGCGAGCGCTACAAGCTTGGCAAGGTCGACATCAAGTCCACGCTGAAGGATCTCGATCCAGAATCCCTCTGGGACGTCGTGCTGACGGCCGAAGGCGATTGGTACAATGCGACCCTGGTCGACAAGTCGGTCCAGGCTATCGCCGACCGCGTCGGCAGCCTCGGCTACGCCTTCGTCGATGTTCGCCCGCGTATCCAGCGAGATGCCGAAAACCACATCCTGACCCTGACCTACGACATCCAGGAAGGGCCCAAGGTTTACGTCGAGCGCATCGAGATCACCGGCAATATCCGTACCCAGGACAAGGTGATCCGCCGCGAGTTCCGCTTGGCCGAAGGCGATGCCTTCTCGACCGCCAAGATGAAGCGGACCGAGCAGCGCCTCCGCAATCTGGGCTTCTTCGAAGCGGTCGACATCCAGACCACGCCCGGCAGCGCTCCCGACAAGACCGTCATCAAAGTGAAGGTGGCGGAGCAGTCGACCGGCGAACTGACTTTTGGCGCCGGCTTCTCCACCGCCGATGGCCCCTTGGGCAATATCGGCATCCGAGAGCGCAACCTCCTCGGCAAGGGCCAGGATCTGCGCGCCAATTTCACCCTCTCGGGCAAACGCTCGCAGGTTGATGTCAGCTTCACCGACCCATATTTCCTCGACAAGGACCTGGCGGCCGGCGTCGATCTGTTCCATCGCCGCTACAACGATGTGCGCGGCGACAATTATGATCTGACCCAGTCCGGCTTCGGCCTGCGCATGGGCTATGAACTGACCGAATATACGCGTCAGACACTTGGCTATCGCCTCAGCGTCGACAGGATTTCCGATGTCGACAATGACCTGTCGGAAGCGATCCAGGACGAGAAGGGCTATACAATCCGTTCGACCATCAGTTCCGACATTATCTATGACCGTCGCGACAGCGTGGTCGATCCGCGCGATGGCTACTTCATCAGCCTGTCGACCGACTTCATCGGTGCCGGCGGTGATGTGACGGCGTTGCAGAACGTGGTTCGAGGCGGCTATTTCTATCCGTTCAATGACGATATCTCGATCGGCCTTTCGGCAGAGGCAGGCCAGATTCATCCGCTGTTCGGCGATCATCTGCGGGTCACGGATGCCTTCTCTCTGGGTGGTCAGAATCTTCGCGGTTTTGAAAGTTCGGGCGTTGGCCCGCGTGACGCCGACACCAATGATTCACTTGGTGGCCAGTACATTTTCGACGGTACCTTGCAGGCGAGCTTCCCGCTCGGCTTGCCTGAGGAATTCAATCTCCGCGGTCGTGCCTTTACCGATTTCGGCGTCCTGACCGGTACGGACCTGGACAACGATGTCGATGTCGACGTGGATGACGATGCGAGCCTGCGCGTCTCGGCGGGCCTCGGGGTGACCTGGGTGTCGCCATTCGGGCCGATTGCCGTCGACGTTGCCTATCCGCTCATGAAAGAGGACTACGACAACACGGAATGGTTCCGTTTCAGTGTCGGTACCTCCTTCTAAGCCTTAACCGATTTGTTCAGTGGAGTTACACGCGTGTTTAATTTTCGATTGATGACGAGGGCCGCGGTGGCCTTTGCTGTGGCCATGATCGTGTTGACACCGATGCGCCCGGTGATGGCCCAGGAAGCAGCCCCGGCTCCAGCTTCCGAGCCCAAGTCGATTCCGATTTTCATCGGTGTCGTGGACGTTGAAAAGGTGCTGAGAAGCTCCACCGCCGGTCAGGCGCTCGACAGCCAGTCGGCCCAGCTGCGCAAGAAATTCCAGGCGGATGTCCTTGCCAAGGAAAAGCAGTTGCGCGCCGAAGGCGAAAAATTCAAGAAGCAGCGCGCGACCATGACCGAGGAGCAGCAGCAGCAGGCGCTGCAGGCCCTGCAAGCGAATGAAGCTGCCAGCCGCAAGGAATTCGAGGCGCGTCGCAAGAGCCTCGACACGGCCTATAACGGTGCCCGCAAGAAGATCTTCGACGCCCTCAACAAGGCGGTCCTGGATGTTTCGCAAAAGCGCGGACTGACACTCGTTATTAAGAAATCTGTCATAGTTGCCAGTGCCCAGGCCTGGGATATTACAGATGTCGTGTTGGTGCAGCTCAACAAGCTTCTGCCGTCCGTCAAGATGTGATGCGGGCGCGGGTTGAGGCTGGAATCGCGCCGGCACGCCGTGCCGGTTGACTCGGTCAGCGATCATTTCTATCGGGGAAAAAGGGCTTCGGGATGGCGGGTGATTTGCCGACGGGCGGGGTAATCGATATCGCGGCGATCATGCGTATGATCCCGCATCGCTATCCGTTCCTGTTGATCGATCGGGTCATTGATGTCGTATCCGGCGAGAGTGCCACCGGCATCAAGAATGTGACGGTCAACGAACCATTTTTCCCAGGTCATTTCCCGGGCGCCCCGGTCATGCCGGGCGTGCTTATCGTCGAGGCGATGGCGCAGACGGCGGCCGTCATCGCGGTTCATGCCCTGGGTTCGGAAGCCGAGGGCAAGATCGTCCTGTTCATGAGCATCGATGATTGTCGCTTTCGCCGGCCGGTCACGCCCGGTGACCAGCTGCGCCTGGAGGTCAAGAAGGACCGCGCCCGTGGTCCGGTCTGGCGCTTCATGGGCGTGGCCAAGGTCGATGGCCAGGTCGTCGCCGAAGCCACCTTCGCGGCAATGATCCGCGACCGCTAGACGCCCAGCGCCCAGCGCGCCGCGAAGAACACGGCCATGCCGATGAGGATCGTCGGCATCAATTTGTGCCAGCGCCAGCTGACGATCGCGGCCACGATGGCGCCGATCAGATAGGGGTTGCGCCAGCTCAGTTGAATATCGCCGCCCTCGACTGGATAGAGCACCATCGGCACGATGATCGCGGTCAGGACCGTCACCGGCACGAAGGCGAGCGCGCGCTCGACGATGCGCGGAAAGCGCACATGATCGGCGAACAGATAGACCGGCCAGCGGATGGCCAGGTTGATGAGCGCCATGCCGCCGATCATCATTGCGATTTCGATGCCGCTCATGTCACGCCACCTCACTGGCCGCATTGCGGCGCTTGATTTCCTGCAGCGCCAGGCCGGCGCCGATGCCGGCGAGGGCACCCAGCATCAGGCCGAGCTTGAAGGGCAGGGCATGCCCCAGAGTCGCAACCACCGCCGCGACGATGGCGGCTACCCAATAGGGCCGCGAGCGCAGGGCCGGCATGACGATGCCGATGAAGGTCACCACCATGGCGAACTCAAGCCCCCATTTCTCGATTCCCTTATACTGTGTCCCAAGCACGATGCCGATAAAGGTCCAGAAGGCCCAGTTGAGATACATGCCGAGGCAGGAGGTCAAATAGTACCAATGCGCGTACGGCGCATCGCCTTCGATGCGGTAGCGCCGCTCCATCACAGCGAAGGTCTCGTCGGTCAGCCAGGCGGAGAGACCGAAGCGCCAGATCTGGTTGAGGTGGCGCACATGATCGACCAGCGTCGCCGCATAGAGCAGGTGCCGCAGATTGAGAATGAGTGTGGCCAGCCAGATGACGCCGAGGCCGGAACCCGTGCCGAGCAGCAGGATGGCAACGAACTGCGCTGATCCCGAGAAGACGAACAGCGACATGCTCATGACGGCCAGCGGCGACAGCCCCTTGGCGATCCCCAGCGCCCCGAAAATCAAGCCGAACGGAAAAGCTGAGATCATCACCGGCAATGTGGCCAGCAGGCCGCGACCGATCTCGGACCAGATCGTCCGATCGGTCTGTGTCTTGTCATTCATCAGGTCACACGATTCCGTAGGAGCCGCCAGGGCGGGTGCGCAGGATATCGGCGATCCGCTGCAGCGCATTTTCAAGAATGCGCCGGTCGTCCGGGGCGCACAGGCACAGGCGCACCCCATTTGGGGCGCTGCGCGTCAATGAGAAGATGGTGGCGGGCGAAACGCCGACACCCTTCAACCTTGCCTGCAGGGCAAACCCGTCGGCGGTCCACGGTTCCTGCAGCTTCAGCCAGATATGATAACTCGATTCATCGCCACAGATTTCGACATCGCTCAGAATGCGGCGCGCCATGCGTTGTCGCGCGATGGCCTCGATCCGGTGCGCCTCGGCGAGATCCATGCCGGTGCCGTCCTCGACCCAGTCGGCAGCGATCTCGGCGGTCAGCGGCGCCGCCATCCAGGTGGTCGAGCGGACCACTTGCGCGAACATCTCGAGGGCGCCTTCCGGAATGGCGAGATAGCCGACGCGCAGACCTGGCGCCATGGACTTTGAAACGCTGGTGAAATAATGCCCCAGTTCCGGCGCATGGGCCGACAGCGGCTCGATGCTGCGTGTGCCCAGCAGGAAACCATAGACATCGTCTTCGACAATCTTGACGCCGTGCTTGCGCGCGACTGCGGCAAGCGCGCGTCGGCGCTCCGCGGAAACGACGATGCCGGTCGGGTTGTGCATGTTGACGACGCAGTAGAACGCCTTTGGGCGCAGGTTGATGCAGGCGGCCTCGAAGGCCTCGACATCCACACCATCCGAATCCATCTGCACGCCATGAAGGCGGATGCGCAGGAAGTCGGCAAGGCGCCGCAGGCCCGGATAGGTGACGCATTCGGTCACCACCACGTCGCCCGGTTCGGTGATGGCGCCAAGTGCCGCGGTCATCGCATGTTGACCGCCGGCGGTGACGATGACGCGCTCGGCCGGCACCGGATAGCGCTGCTCGCCCAGCCACTGCGCCCCTGCCGCGCGGTGGCGCGGCATGCCGACATGATGATGGTAATCCAGCAATGAATCGATGCCCGGCCGCGAGGCGATGCGCTGCAGGGCATTCGAGAGCAGCGCGTCATTGGCGCGCGGTGTCGGGAAATTGATGGAGAGATCGACGAAACCGCCTTCTTCGATTTCGACCTCGCGCTCGGCAGGCATCTCCGGCCGGCGGCGCACGTCGGGGCGCACGAAGGTACCGCGGCCGACTTCGCCGCCAATGAGGCCGCGGCGCTCCGCTTCGGCATAGGCGCGGGTCACTGTCCCCACCGTGACGCCGAGCCGAAAGGCGAGTTCGCGATGCGTCGGCAGGCGCGTGCCCGGCGCCATGCGTTGCTGGCGGATGTCGTCGGACAACGCATCGGCGATCGCGAGATAGCGCGGTCCTGGAAAGGTTGAAATGTCAGGTTGCCAGTTTGTCATGGTGACAATGTATCGATTGGCTTGATTGACTGTCAAAACAATTATGCAGACGCGGGTACAATGTTAAACAATGTGCCAGACGCAGCCAAATATGACAGAAGGATTGTCTAAAATGTCTCGATACAAGCTGCCGTCCCTCGAAGGGCGACCGTCTTATGCACGATCTAGATTCTCGGGCTTCAGGCTCTCCGGCTTCGCGCTGCCGCGCGGCGTCGTGACCCTCTTGCTCGATTACCTGGAAACCTACCGTCAGCGCCGCGCCCTGGCAGCGCTTGACGATCACATGCTGAAAGACATCGGTCTCAGCCGCTGCGATGTGGAAGCTGAAATCTCGCGCCCGTTCTGGCGATGAGGCGGTAGCGCAAGCTGCGAAGATCTGGGGATCTGGAAGATGAAATATCCCATTTATCAGGTAGACGCCTTCACCGACCGACCGTTCGCCGGAAATCCGGCCGGGGTGATGCCGCTCAAGACCTGGCTGCCTGACCAGCTTCTCCAATCGATCGCCGCCGAGATGAACCTCGCCGAGACCGCCTTCTTCGTACCCAATCAAGGCGGCTATCACCTGCGCTGGTTCACGCCGACGGTTGAAGTGAAGCTATGCGGTCACGCCACGCTGGCCTCGGCCTTTGTGCTCAACCGCCTGATCGACCCGTCGATCAAGGAGATGCGCTTCGACAGCCTCTCGGGGCCGCTGCACGTGCGTACCGATGGCGACCGACTGGAACTGGATTTCCCGGTCCTGGGTTCCGAGCCTAACAGCGACACGACAATTCCCGGCCGTATCGCCAAAGCCATCGGCCAGGCGCCGGTCGATGTCGTGGTGAGTCCGATCTACGATTCCTACCTTGCCCGCCTTGCCGATGTCGCCGCCGTGCGCGCAGCAGTGCCGAATTTTCCGGCGCTGGAGGCACTGGGGCGCGATCTCATCATCACGGCCGACGGCCAGGAAGAGGGCGTCGATTTTGTCAGTCGTTTCTTTGCGCCCCTCCACGGGATTCCGGAAGACCCGGTCACCGGCTCGTCGCATTGCGTGCTGGCGCCCTATTGGGCGGGGCTTACCGGCAAGCAGCGATTCCACGCCCGCCAGGTCTCGCGCCGCGGCGGTGACCTGTGGCTGACCCTGGCTGGCGACCGGCTCAAAATCGCCGGCCATGCGGTCTGCGTATTGATCGGGGAAATCGATCTGGCATAAGGGGTTAGCCGCCCGTCGTTGTGGCTTATTGGGGCTCCTGCGACGCCTGCTGCTCTTGCACCGCGGAAGGCTTTGCGCTAATAGCCCTTGCCCAAGCGGTCATGTCATATGGTCCTGCCGACCATGCGCGTCATCGGCTTGGGGAAGACCCCCCGGATGAGCCGAGCCAATTCACCCATGACCAGCGCGCCCCCGAATAACGCCGGTGAGAAGTTCCTGCTGCCCGCGGGGCTAGGCGATGGCCTGCCGCCGGAAGCCGGCTTTGAAGCCGCCATGGTCGAACGTCTGGTCGCGAGCTTCGCGCGCTGGGGCTATGAACGGGTCAAGCCGCCGCTCATCGAGTTTGAGGATTCGCTGCTGGCGGGTCCCGGTGAGGCGATGGCCGCCCACACCTTCCGCCTGATGGATCCGGTCTCGCAGCGCATGATGGGCCTGCGTGCCGACATGACGCCGCAGGTCGGCCGCATCGCCGCCAGTCGCCTCCAGAACATGCCGCGCCCTCTGCGCCTTTCCTATGCCGGCCAGGTGTTGCGCATGAAAGGCGAGCAGATGCGACCGGAACGCCAGTTGGGCCAGGTCGGCGTAGAACTGATCGGTGCCGAGGGTCCGGCCGCCGATGCCGAGGTTGTGCTCCTGGCGGTTGAGGCGCTGACTGCGCTGGGTGTGCCCGGCCTCGCGGTCGATCTCAACGTGCCGCGCCTTGCGCCGAGTATCCTCCAGGACCTGCCGCCGCAACGCCGCGCCGATCTCATCGCGGCGCTTGACCGCAAGGATACCGCCAAGGTGGCCGAACTCGCCGGCGATCAGGCCAGGCTCCTGCAGGGTCTGCTGCGCTCGGTAGGCCCGGTCGAAACCGCGCTGCCGGTGCTGGAAAGTCTCGCCTTGCCCAGCCAAGGTGCCGAGGTGCGGGCGAATCTTGCCGCCACGATCGCGCTCATCCGCAAATCGGCGCCGGACCTCACCCTCACCATCGACGCCACCGACCATCGCGGCTTCGAATATCATAACGGCATCGCCTTCACCCTTCTGGGGCGCGGCGTGCGCGGCGAATTCGGCCGTGGCGGCCACTATGTCAATCATGCGGGTGAAGCAGCGACCGGCTTCTCGCTCTATCTCGATACCTTGCTCAACACTTTGCCGATGCCGGCAGGACCCAAGCGTGTCTTCGTCCCGTTCGGCGCCGAAGCGGCGGCCGCCTTGAAGCTGCGTGAAGAAGGCTGGGTCACGGTGCAGGGTCTCCAGGTGGCCGATGCCAAGGCTGAAGCAAAGCGCCTGCGCTGTTCTCATTTTCTGCTGGATGGCCGCGCCGTGGCTACCGGCAACTGATCTCTAGAGGAATGTCATGGCCAATGTAGCGGTAATCGGCTCGCAATGGGGCGACGAGGGCAAGGGCAAGATCGTCGATTGGCTCTCGGAACGCGCCGACGTCGTCGTGCGCTTTCAGGGTGGCCACAATGCCGGCCATACGCTGGTCATCGGTGGCGTCGTCTACAAGCTCTCGCTGCTGCCGTCGGGCATCGTACGCCCGGGGAAGCTCTCGGTCATCGGCAATGGCGTCGTTGTCGATCCATGGCATCTGGTGAAGGAGATGGAAGGCCTGCGTGGGCAGGGTGTCGCCATCTCGCCGGACAATCTGGTCGTTGCCGAAAACGCTGCCCTTATCCTGCCGCTGCACAGCGAACTCGATAAGCTGCGCGAAGGTGCGGCCGAAGGCACCGCCAAGATCGGCACCACCGGCCGTGGTATCGGCCCTGCCTATGAAGACAAGGTCGCGCGTCGTGCCATTCGTGTCTGTGATCTCTCTGACAGCAAGGGTCTCGATGCCAAGGTCGAGAATCTGCTGCGCCATCACAATGCCCTCCTGAAGGGCATGGGCGCGCCGTTGGTCGACGGCGCCGATCTTCTTGCCAAGCTGCGCGCGATCGCGCCGCAGATCGCCCCCTTCGTGAAGCCTGTGTGGGAAATGCTCGACACCGCGCGGCGTCGCGGCGACCGCATCCTGTTCGAAGGCGCCCAGGGCGTGATGCTCGATGTCGATCATGGGACCTATCCTTACGTCACTTCTTCCAACACGGTGACGGGGCAGGCTGCAACCGGTTCCGGCCTGGGGCCGTCAGCCATCGGCTATGTGCTTGGCATCACCAAGGCCTATACGACGCGTGTCGGCTCCGGCCCGTTCCCCTCCGAGCTCACCGACGAAATCGGTGAGTTGCTCGGTGCGCGGGGCAAGGAATTCGGCGTGGTAACGGGGCGCAAGCGCCGCTGCGGCTGGTTCGATGCCGCCCTGGTGCGCCGTGCCGCCAAAGTCGCCGGCATCAGCGGCAT
>NZ_CAMDRA010000050.1 GCF_945906275.1 Dongia mobilis | reverse complement strand
CCAACGGTCCTCTCAAGGATTGGTACAATTCTCTGCTACAGCGCGGCAAAAGAAAGAAAGTCGCTCTTACCGCCCTCATGCGCAAAATGATCGTCATCCTCAATGCGCGCCTCAGAGACGACCTCAAAGCACAACAGAGTTGATGACGCGGTAGAGTAAAATCAACTCCAATCCTGCAGCGCCGGCAGTGTCTCCACGAACACCGCCTTGCGCTTGGGCATGCCGCCCAGCTCCAGGATCAACTCGATGATCCGCTCCAGCCCGAGCCCGACGCGCATATTGGCAAAGACGAAGGGCTTCTCCCCACGCTGCTTCCTGGCATCCGTTGCCATGACGTCGAGATCGGCGTGGACGATCGGCGCCAGATCGACCTTGTTGATGACCAGAATGTCAGAGCGCGTGATGCCCGGCCCGCCCTTACGCGGGATCTTGTCGCCGGCGGAGACATCGATCACATAGATGGTGAGGTCGGCCAACTCCGGCGAGAAGGTGGCGCTCAGATTGTCGCCGCCGGATTCCACGAACAGCAGTTCCAGCTTCGGAAAGCGGCCGACGAGATCGTCGACTGCGGCGAGGTTGATCGAGGCGTCTTCGCGGATTGCGGTATGCGGGCAGCCGCCGGTTTCGACACCGGAGATTCGCGCGGTCGGCAGCACGCCGGCGCGATTGAGGAAGGCCGCATCCTCGCTGGTATAGATGTCGTTGGTGATGACGGCGATGTCATAGGTCTCTGCTAGGCACCGGCACAGGCGTTCGAGCAGGGCCGTCTTGCCGGAGCCGACCGGGCCACCAATGCTGATGCGAATGGGAAGGGTCATGAGCGGAACAACCTCGTATATTGGGTTTCATGTTTCATGCTCGACCAATCGATGGCAAGGGCGCTGCCGCCGAGATCGTCGAGGGAGAGCGGTGTGAGCGTCTGCACATAGTCGATGATGCGCGGATCCAGAGTGGCGACGATGCGCAAGCCATCGCTCTGGCCCAACGGCACGAGGCGAATGCCGGCCGAGATGAGAATGTTGGCGAAGGCGGTGAGATAGGCTTCGAGCGCCATCGCTTCCGGAATGCCGGCGACTGCGCAGAGGCAGCCGACGATCACCGGATAGGTGAGCTGGCAATCGGCCAGCGCCATCACGGGTGCTGCCGTCGCATAGGCCGGCCAGCCGCTGGCCACCGCACGCAAAAACGCCGTACCCTGCGCCGTTGCTTCCTGCGCCAGCTCGGCAGTCCCGCGCAGGGCCGCGGCCTGATCGGCAATGGCCTTGAGATCGACATAGGGTAACCGGGACGCCGCGCGATGTGCTGCCAGCAGGAACAGCCCATCATTGCGACCGGCGCCGAAGCGCAGGATTCCGTCGACCCAACCGCCGAGGCTCGCCGCATCGCGCACCAGGCCGGCCTCGATCGCATATTCGAGCCCGTGGGAATAGCTGAAGCCGCCGACCGGAAAGGAAGGCGACAGCCAGGTCAGCAGGCGCGTGGCCGTGCCGACGCCTGCGTCAGTGGGTGTGGGTATGCGGTCCATGTTCATGATCGTGATGAGTGGTGTCGCCACCGGCATAGGCGCCGCCTTCCGGATGGAAAGGTGCTTGGACAGTGGTGAGTTCCGCACCAAGGCCCTTCAGCATGGCGCGGAGGACAACGTCGTCGACCAGGCGGAGCGCGCTATCGCCAACCATTTCCGCCGCCGTGTGGCGGTTGCCGACATGCCAGGCGAGGCGCGCGAGATGTTTGGCATCCTTGGCGCGGGCTTCCAACAGGGTTTCGACCGCCGCCACCACCTTGATGAAGCCGTGACCCATCAGTTGCAGCCCGTCGCCATCGGCGAGCCGCATCGGCCGGTCGAGATCGAGCAGGAAGGGCTTGCCGCTGTCATCGGTGAGGCGGATGCGCCGCCGGCAGCGATCGGCATAGATGAGGGTGACCGTGCCCACCATCTGCGCCGCCGGCCAATAGCCGGACGGGATGATGGCGGTGGCGCGTTTGAGGTCGTCGGCCATGAGGGACATCGTCAGAACAGGAAATAACGCTGCGCCATCGGCAGCTCCGCCGCCGGTTCGCAGGTCAGCAATTTGCCGTCGGCACGCACTTCATAGGTTTCGGGATCGACCTCGATATTCGGCATCGCATCGTTCAAGATCATGTCCTTCTTCGAGATGTTGCGGGTGTTCTGGACCGCCAGCAATTTCCGCTGCAAACCCAGACGGCTGCCGACCCCTTGATCGAGGGCGGCAGCGCTGAGGAACGTCACGGCGCATTCCTTGAGCGCGCCGCCGAAGGCGCCGAACATCGGGCGGTAGTGGACCGGTTCCGGTTTCGGGATCGAGGCGTTGGGATCGCCCATGGGAGCTGCAATGATCATGCCGCATTTCAGCACCATGTCCGGCTTCACGCCGAAGAAGGCCGGGCGCCACAGCACGATGTCGGCAAGCTTGCCAACCGCGATCGAGCCGATCTCCGCCGACATGCCTTGCGCCACCGCCGGGTTGATCGTGTATTTGGCGATGTAGCGCTTGACGCGATTGTTGTCGTTTTCGGCCGGATCGCCGGAAAGACTGCCGAACTGCGCCTTCATCTTGTGCGCGGTCTGCCAGGTGCGGATGATCACCTCGCCCACCCGGCCCATCGCCTGGCTATCCGACGACATCATGCTGATGGCGCCCATGTCGTGCATCAAATCCTCGGCAGCAATCGTCTCGCGCCGGATGCGGCTTTCGGCAAAGGCGATGTCTTCCGGAATACGCGGATCGAGATGGTGGCAGACCATCAGCATGTCGAGATGTTCGTCGAGCGTATTCACTGTGAAGGGTCGCGTCGGATTGGTGGATGACGGCAGCACATTGGGCAGGCTGCACAGCTTGATGATGTCCGGTGCATGGCCACCACCCGCCCCTTCGGTATGATAGGCATGGATGACGCGGTTCTTGAACGCCGCCACCGTGCGCTCCACGAAGCCGGATTCATTGAGCGTGTCGGTATGGATGGCGACCTGAACGTCCATCGCATCGGCGACCGACAGGCAATTGTCGATGGCGGCCGGCGTGGTGCCCCAATCTTCATGAAGCTTCAGGCCGCAGACGCCCGCCTGTATCATTTCGATAAGCGCGTCCGGTTTCGACGTGTTGCCCTTGCCGAGCAGACCGATGTTGACGGGTACACCTTCCAGCGCCTGCAGCATGCGGCCGATATGCCAGGGGCCGGGCGTGCAGGTGGTGGCCGAGGTGCCTTCGGCAGGGCCGGTACCGCCGCCCACCATGGTGGTGACGCCGGAATTGATCGCCTCTTCCGCCTGTTGCGGGCAGATCCAGTGGATGTGAGAATCGACGCCACCCGCGGTGAGGATGCGCCCCTCCCCGGCGATGATCTCAGTGCCCGGCCCGATGATGATATCGACGCCGGGTTGTGTGTCGGGATTGCCGGCCTTGCCGATGCCGGCGATGCGGCCGCCCTTGATCGCCACATCGGCCTTGATGATGCCCCAGTGATCGAGGATCACGGCATTGGTGATGACGGTATCGACGGCACCCTCGGCGCGCGTGCGCTGGGATTGCGCCATGCCGTCGCGGATCGACTTGCCGCCGCCGAATTTCGCCTCTTCGCCGGGAATGCCGAGGTCGCGCTCGATCTCGATGATCAGGTTGGTGTCGGCAAGCCGAAAGCGATCGCCCGTGGTCGGGCCGTAGGTCAGGGCATAGGAGCCGCGATCCATCCGGTAAGCCATGTGTCAGCCCTCCAGCTTGCCGTCGACGAGACCGCCGAAGCCGTAAATGATGCGGTCGCCGCCGATGGCGACCAGGTTCACATCGCGGCTCTGTCCCGGTTCGAAACGCACCGAGGCGCCGGACGGGATGTCGAGGCGGAAGCCGCGCGCGGCGGCGCGGTCGAAGGTCAGCGCCGTGTTGGTCTCGAAGAAATGGAAATGGCTGCCGACCTGGATCGGCCGATCGCCGCTATTGGCGACGCGGATCTTCACGGTGGCGCGGCCTTCGTTGAGCACGATCTCGCCGGGTCTGGTCAACATTTCGCCGGGTATCATGGTGGTTCCCCTCAGCGGATCGGGTGATGGACGGTGACGAGCTTGGTCCCATCCGGAAAGGTCGCTTCGACCTGGACTTCGTGCAGCATCTCGGCAATACCGTCCATGACCTGAGCGCGGGTGATGACAGTGGCCCCGTCACGCATCAGATCAGCGACCGATCTGCCATCGCGGGCACCCTCGACGATATAATCGGAGATGAGGGCGATGGCTTCTGGATGGTTGAGCTTCACGCCCCGCTCGAGCCTGCGCCGCGCCACGATCGCCGCCATCGAGATCAGCAGTTTGTCCTTTTCACGCGGGGTCAGGCGCATGGGCGGGATCCTTCAGGCATGCCAGAATGTCGGCAGGTTGACGGGCAGGCCGCGCGCGGACGCGCGCAGGCCCATCCAAAGAGCGGCATAAGATGGCCGGATATCGGAGGCATCGCCGGCGAGCCAGCGCACCAGCAGCACATCGTTGACGATGGTGGCGGCGGCACGCATGGCGTTGTTGGCGGCGTTGAGTTTCTCGCGCACCCAATCGAGTGCCTGTTTGAGGTTGGTGCCGACATGGATCAGCATGGCGCTGGCACGCGCGCCGGCCAGCGCTGTCGCATGACCCAGGATCGCAGTCAGATCTGCATCCGCAGCGTGGAACGTATCGACCCAGGCAAGCTTGCCGTCGCGGGCAATCTGCCAGCCGTCATGGATGAGGCCGTGGGTGAGCTCCTCGCCGCGCGCCTGGCGGCCGAAAGCGAGGATCTCGCCGGCCAGGGCGGCGCTGCCCGGCGCCAAGGAGAGCGTCGTGCGCCGGCGCATGCGGGCGCCGTCTAACAGGATCGTTTCCTGCGGCAGCCATTCCAGCCACGCGTCACGTTGCAGATCGAGTTTCACATCGATCAGCGTCTCGGCGCCGGTCGAGCGATAGAGCTTCTCCGCGGCCTGGCCGATCGCCATGGCGCCGGCGCCTTCGCCGATCTCGATGGCGACGGACAGGCGATCGCCGCCGGTGAAGCCACCGCAGGTCGCCGTGATGGCGGTGACCGGCAGGCCCATATTGGGGCAATGAGGAAAGAGCGCGCGCATCGGCGCCCGCTGGTCGAGATGGATCAGGCGGGTTTGAGCCAGCGAGCCATCGTTTGACGAACGATCAATGGCAAATCTGATATCGAGGCTGCCGTCCATTCCGTGCGATCCGCCCCATTCTGAAATTTGCGCAAGCGCCTTTGGCGGCTTGGCTGGCAGCCGACCTGCTAACGCAAGAGCGGTGCCAGTACGAACGTCGCCACGAACGCCCGGAAATCAGGCTGTTAAGGCTGGTTGCCGACTTGCTCTGTCCAGAAAATAGGCAGCGCGGTGCTGTTTTGCTAAAATTGGCGCCAGCATCCCTCCTCGCTTGGAAGGGAAGCCACGCCTGTCCTATGATGAAGCAGCCACGCAGCGACCCACGCCAGGAGATCGATCTTGACCGCAGCCAGCCCCGATACCGACGCGCTCATCGTCATCGACGTGCAGAATGATTTCTGCCCCGGCGGGGCCTTGGCAGTCGCCGGCGGTGACGAGATCGTGCCGCTGGTCAACCGACTGATCAGCGCCAGCCCGCATGTCGTGCTGACCCAGGATTGGCACCCGGCCGGCCATTCGAGCTTTGCCAGCGTGCATGCGGGAAAGGCGCCGTTCGGCAGCATCGAGCTGCCCTATGGTGCACAGACTTTGTGGCCGGATCATTGCGTGCAGGGGACCAGGGGCGCCGAGTTTCATGGCAACCTCGCCTGGACGAAGGCGGAACTGGTTATCCGCAAGGGTTTTCGCCCGGCGATCGACAGCTATTCCGCCTTCTTCGAGAATGACCGCACGACACCCACGGGCCTTGCCGGATATCTGCGCGAACGTGGCCTCTCACGCCTCACCCTGGTTGGGCTCGCCACGGATTTCTGTGTCGCCTATTCGGCGCTGGATGCGCGGCGGCTTGGCTTCGACACACGTGTCATCATGGATGCGTGCCGTGCCATCGATCTTGGCGGTTCGTTGCAGGATGCGGTGGGGAAGATGCAGGCGGCTGGCGTCAAGCTGCTGGAATCGGCAGCCTTTGCTGCCTAGAGTTCGAATTTCCGCCTGATCGCTTCAGCGCATTCCAGCGGCGTGGCCTGGCTGGTGTCGATCTCGAGATCGTAGCGCATGTCCTTGTGAACACGGTCGAACTGCCAGCGGGCGAGGCCGATCAGGCGATCGCCACGATGGCGTTCGCGTTGCTCCAGCACATCGAGCGGTGCAAAGACGCCGACCCAATGTACCTCGTAGGGTGCAAGCAATTGCCGGTATTCGGTTTTTTCTGGCCCCAGCAGGACCTCGTCGACGATCATGTCATTGCCCTCGGCGGCCATCGCCGCGATGGCGTGGCGCATGCCGCGCAGCAGCCTTTCACCGACCGGGCCGGTCTTGATGACGACCGATGGGTGGCCGTTCTCTTCGATCGTTTCGAAGATGAAACCGTCCGGATGATCGAAATAGGCGGCCGGCAGCATTTCGCAGAAGACGTCCATCGAGACGTGCAGGAAAGGCGTTTCCGTCAGCGTTTGCAAGGCCTTGGCGATGGAGCCCTTGCCGGCGCTCCCCACCCCGTTGAGGATGATGATGCGACTCATCGCGCGGCCTTCCGGACGCCGACGCCGACGCCGACATATTGATGGAGCAGGCTGGGATCGGCATGTATCTGTTCTGGCGAGACGATTTCGGCGGAGCGGCCATTCTCGATGAAGGCGATGCGGTCGGCGACGTGGAGGGCTGATTCAACGCGCTGTTCGACCAGAATGGTGGCGACGCCGGCTTCCTTGAGCTTGCCGACGATTTCCAAAATCTTGTTGATCATCAAGGGCATGAGACCCTCGGTCGGCTCGTCGAGCAGCATGATCCTGGGTTCGACGCAGAGCGCCAGGGCGGTGGCCAGCATCTGCTGTTCGCCGCCGCTGAGCGTCCCCGCCCGTTGCTGTAAGCGCTTGGCCAGAATGGGAAAAAGGTCGAGGACGCGGGCTCTTGTGGCAGCTCCCCGGTTGCGGGTCATGAGGCCTATTTTCAGATTTTCATCGACGGTGAGATCGGAAAAGAGGCGGCGGCCCTGGGGCGTGTAGCCGATGCCCTGCTTCGCCACTTCGTGGGGCGGCAGTGACGTTAATTCGACATTATCGAATTTTATGCTGCCCTGCCGGACGCCAATCAGGCCCATAATTGCCTTTAAAGCGGTGGTTTTGCCGGCGCCGTTGCGGCCCAGCAGGCACAGCACCTCGCCCGGGGCGAGGTCGAGCGAAAAGTCGCGCAGGACCTGCACATGGCCATAGAAGCAGTTGATGCGATCGACCTTCAGCATCAGGTCCCCAGATAGGCGCGTTGCACGTCGAGATTGGCCATGATCTCGTCCGGCGACCCTTCGGCGAGGAGCGTCCCGTTGTTCATGACGGTGATGCGGTGGGCGAGTTCCATGACCACGTCCATTTTATGCTCGATGAGGAGGATCGTGGCACCGGCGGCGATCTCCTTCACCAGGCTGCAGAAATCGGCGATCTCCTGTTCGGAGAGGCCCTGGGTCGGTTCGTCGAGGATCAGCAGCTTGGGCTGCAAAGCGAGACCCATCGCCACCTCCAGCAATCGCTGATGCCCATAGGAGAGTTCGCCCGCGAGTTCCGCGGAACGCGTCAACAGGCCGACGCGGTGCAGCGCGCTGTCGACAGCCGCAGTCACCTCGGCCGGATCGGGCCGGTACCAGATCGCCCGGCCCTTGCTGAGGCTGCGCTGCACGGAGAGGGCCACATTGTCGAAGCAGCTGAGATTGCGGAACACGCTGGTGATCTGGAATGTGTAGACGATGCCGCGCAGCACGCGGTCCCAGGGGCGAAGCGCCGTGATGTCCTCGCCTTCGAACAGGATGGCGCCGGAACTGGGTTCGACACGGCCCGAGATCATGCTGACGAAAGTGGTCTTGCCAGCGCCGTTAGGGCCGATGATGGCCCGGATCTCACCCTGGCGCAGGTCGAGATCGATGCCGGCCACGGCGTGGATGCCGCCGAAGCTGCGGGTCAGCGCCTGGGTGCTGAGGAAGGTCATGGGATCCAGCCCCACCAACGGGCGCGGATGGTGCCGGCGATGCCCTTGGGAAACCAGAGGACGAGCAGCACCAGCATGATGCCGACCACAATCATGTAGCTCGACATATGGTCGCGGGAAATCTCGATGAGATAGAACATGAGCAGGGTGCCGATGATGGGACCGACCACGGTGCCGACGCCACCCAGCAGCACCCAGAGCAGCGGATAGATCGAATATTGGATGGCGGCGAAACTGGAACCGACATAGCCGAAGAAGAGCACATAAGCGGCACCGGCAGCACCCGACAGCAGGCCCGAGAGAGAAAGGGCCAGCAGTTTGTAGTGGCGGGCATCGTAGCCCAGCATCCGGGTGCGTTCCTCATTCTCGCGGATGGCTATGAGCACACGGCCGATCGGTGAGCGGACCAGGGCCAGGCACAGCACCAGCGCGCCGGTGAAAAGCGACAAGGCAAGATTATAGCGCAGCGCGGGATTGGTGAGATCGACGTGCCAGCCCAGGAGATCGAAGCCGCGCGCCGCCTGGGTGAGCGTCAGCCCTTCATCGCCGTGGGTCACGTCGTTGAAATAGAGCGTCACCAGGAAGGCCGCTTGAGCGAACATCATGGTGACGATCATGAAGGCAACACCGGTCGTGCGCAGGGCAATGAGCCCGATGAGCGCAGCGAGGATGAGGCCAGCGCTGCTGCCGATGACAAAGGCCAGAACCGGATGGAGTGCAAAGTAATAGACACCCATGCCGGCGCCATAGAGGCCGGCGGCAAAGAACATGGCATGGCCGAGGCTGAGGAGGCCCGTGTAACCGACGAGGATGTTGTAGCCCATGGCGTAGGTCGCCAGCACCATGATGCTGGTGAAATTGGTGTGGTCATAGTCCGGCAGCAGGAACTGGAGCGCGAACAGCACCAGGACCAGTCCGCCATGAAGCGCCAGCACGCGCAGCCTTTTGTCCGCGCCGGTCATCGCGCCTTGCCCCCAAACAGGCCGTTCGGCATGAACACGAGCACCAGCGCCACGGCCAGGGTCGCGATGATCTTGGCCAGGGTCGGCGAGAAGAAGACGGAGATGATGCCGTCGCTGATGCCAATGACGAAGGCAGCGATGAGCGTACCCTTGAGGCTGTCGAGGCCGCCGATGATGACGACGATGAAGGATAGGAGCAGCGGATCGAGGCCCATCAGGTAATGGGCCTGCTGCAGGGGGACCACCAGCACGCCAGCGACCGCAGCCAGCATGGCGCCCAGCGCAAAGACCGCGGCATAGACGCGCTTCACCGGCACGCCGAATGCCTGCGCCGTCTCGCGATCGAACTGGGTTGCGCGCATGATGAGGCCGAATTTCGTCCGCGTGACACCGTACCAGGCGGCAAGCAGCAGCAGCGACGCGGCCCCCACCGCCACCAGCTTGTAGCCGGAATAGCCGAACCAGGGGAACACGATGCGGAACTGGATGGGCGCCACCACCGGCCGCGCATCCGGTCCATAGATGCTGAGCACCAGCTGCTGGAGGATGTAGAGGAGCCCGATGGTGGCGACGATGGTGGCTTCCGGCTGGTAGTTCAGCCGCCGCAGCACCAGCGCGTCGGCCGCCACGGCGATGGCACCCACCGCAAGGGGTGCACCGACCAGCGCCAGCATGAAGCCCCAGAAGGGCGCGTCGGGGACCAGCGAGGTGATCCACCAGGCGATAACCGCACCCAGCATGAAGAATTCACCATGGGCCACATTGACGATGCGCATGACGCCGAAGACGAGCGAAAGACCCAGGGCTGTGACGGCGAGGACGAACGCCGCCACGCAACCTTCCAGCAAAGCCAATAGGAGATGGGGACCTAGATCCAAGGTCGGTTCGCTCCGGAGAAGGTATGGCGGGAAAGCCGGGATGGCTCCTGGCCATCCCGGTCTGTTGCCGATCAGACGCCTTAGAGCGGCTGCTTGGTGTAGTCGGTGTCGTTTTCGTAGAGGCCGTCTTCGATCGAGGTCTTGTGGACGACGCTCAGCTTCTGGCCTTCGACCTTCGAGATATATTGATGGCCATAGCATTGATGCCGCTTGCCATTGAAGGTCTTGTCGCCCTGCGGATGCTCGTTGCCGGCGGGGAAGGCCGTCATCGCTTCGACCGCTTCGATGAGCGCACCCTTGTCGGCGGCTGATTTGTAGCCGCTGGCCTCGACCGCCTGCTTGATCGTGTAGAGCGTTTCCCAGCAGCCGAACATATGCGAATAGGTGGAGATATCCTTGGGATCATCGACACTGGCGCCATTCTGGTCGACCCCAACCTTCTCGCGGAAGAACTTGTCCTCCGGTGTCTGATCGGGTCCGGCATAGCGCGGATTGGCTTCCCAGAAATAGGTGCCGTCAAGGAATTCGAGGCCGGGGCTCGCGAGATCGACAGCTTCCAGTGAATCGATGAAGCCGAAGATCTGCGGGCGCTTGGAGCCGAAATGCTCGCCCATTTCCTTGACGAAGGTGAGCACGCCGGGTCCCACCATCACGTGATAGATCACCTCGGTGTCGGCCGGAATCTGCGGGAAGTATTTGGTGTAGGAGGTTTCGGTCGGCGGGATCGCCAGCAGGGCCGCGATGCTGCCGCCCTGCTTCTCGATCGCCGCCGAGAAGAAGTCGCGATGATCGTGGCCGAAGGCATAGTCCGGGAAGATCATGGTGACCTTCTTGCCGAGATTGCCGGCGATCCACGGCGCCATGGAACTGACCTGAGAGCGGACGTCGGTGATGCCCGGCTGAAAGACATAGCGGTTCAACATGCCGGAAGCGACGTGATAGCCCTCGCTCACCACGAAATACGGCATCTTGAGTTCGCCGGCGCGCGGCGCCGAACCGATCACGACATGCGAGAACAGCGTGCCGAAGACGAAGTCGACCTTGTGCTGGCTGGCGAATTTCTCGACCACCTCGGCGCCGCGCTTGGGGTCCGTGCCGTCATCCTCGGTGATGATTTCGATCTGGCGACCGGCAATGCCGCCAGCTTCGTTGATCAGCTTCGCCGCGGCCTGGGTGGTGCGGTCGTACCAGCGGCCATAACCGGCGCCGATGCCGGTGCTGTGCAGCTGGAAGCCCAGCCTCAAAGGTTCCGATGTCTGCGCCTGGGCGTAGCGGACATAGCCCGGCGAAAGGGCGAGCGCACTGGCGGCACTGAGGGTCTTGAGGGCGGAACGTCTTGTGATCAGGCTCTTTTTTCCGCCGATGAGAGGCGTCTTCTGATTCATAGCACTACTCCCTGTCGTGAGTGGATCGCAGAATCAACATGCTTCAATTCGGTCTTATGGCGACCGTTTGCATACAAATAATCTGCCAACTAAATCACGTGATCGGCAAAAACTCAACCGGCGACGAAAGATCAGCCGGCAACAGGCGCGGAAAGCAGCCAAAGGCCGAACAAGGTGTAGAGCACCATGAGCACTGCCAGCGGCACCTGCCCCAGGGGTGCGCGCCAACCGGCGCCGCCCAGCCGCACGCTGAGGATATGCGCCACGACCACGGCCACGAGATGACCCGCCACCACAGCGCCCGCCTGCAGGTTCCAGATCATCACCACCGAATGATAGTTGTTGAGGAAGGAGGTCGTGACATAGGTCCGCTCCGACCCCAGAAGGTTCCACCCAAGGCCGAGCGGATCGGACAAAGCGAGGATCGCATATTGCACATCGACCAGCAGCACCGTGAGGTAATGCGAAAACTGATAGGCAAGCGAGATCGGGACGATGCTGACCACGAGAATGCCGGCGGCGCGCCCTGCCGGCAGCGCCGGATTGATCAGGCGCCCGAGCGCCACCGCCAGCAGATAGGCCGCCGCCAAGGCCAGCCACATGCCGACAAGACCGATACTGTTAAGCCCCGTCACGGCGCTGCGACCGGGAAACTCCAGCGGATTGATGCCGCCCAGGCCCAGCCACCAGAAGGTCTCGCTGAGACCATCGAAGGAGACGGTGCTGAGGGTCAGCAGCACAAACAGCGTGCCGCTCATGGGCATGGGCGGCAGATGAAACAGCCGACAGCCAGGGGGCACCAGATAGAAGCGACGGTGATCCGGCCGCGCGGCATCCACCATCACCGGATCGAGCGGCGAGAGATGGGCGACGAGGCGCAGGAAGACGCTGAAGGGATCGGCGCGCGCCAGCCAGATGTCGCCACCGAACAGCACCATGCCGCTGAGGGTCACCGCGCCATAGGCCAGCACCGCCACCGCGAGTCGGTCTGGATCGTCGGGGGCGAGATCGACCAGTTCGAACCAGGCGAAGCCGCCGAAGCCAAGCAGTGCCGGCCAGTAGCCGAGCCAGTCGGGATAACGCAATGAGGGCTCCGCGCGACGCAACAGGCGCATGATCAGCCGATAGGGTGCGATCCAGGGGTTGAGCCGGTGCCAAAGATCGCCCGCCAGCGCCTGGACGAAGGTGAAACCCACCCACCAGAGCGACCAGATGAAGACCGGCAGCGGATTGAGACGCGGGTCGGCGCTGCCGAAGAAACCGGCCAACAGCAGGAGCAGCAGGAAGGCGAAGCTGAGGGCGCTGCAGAAAGTCCGCGAGGGCAGACGGATTTCACCGAGATCCAGGCGCGCGGCGGCCAGCCGCTCCAGGGGCCGCGCCGGCAGGAGGAAGACAAGAATGAACGAGACATGGACCGCGAGCGTGCCACCGGCCAGGTAATAGCCGGTCGGCAGGAGCAGCATGAAACCGCTGCCGCCGGTATGGGCAAGGGCCGGCCCGATACTGGCGCAGAGCCAGGGAAGGAGCAGGCCCAAGACCATCAAGAGGTCCCGCCGGCGGGGATTATGGGGCCTGTCTCTATGCATCTGCCTGCCTGGAAAGGCGCCATTCTTCTGGGATTCGCGCCATCGGCGCAATTGGCAAACTAGGCCCTTGACGCTTTGCCCGGTCGGCGGGACAATTATTTGCATACAAATGAATTCGGCCGGGTCCAGACCCGGCCGGACTCGCCGTCGACCGCCCTGTGAGAGGAACCCAGCCTGCATGTTTCTGCAGCCGGCATCGCTGAACGCAGCCATCGATCTCCTCGCGCAGAATCGGGGCAGGCTGCTGGCCGGTGGCACCGATTTTTTCCCGGCGCTCGGCCAGATGGCGGTGCGCGACCCGCTGATCGACATCTCGCGCCTTTCTGAGCTGCGGACGATCTCGGTCGGCGCGGGGACGATCCGCCTGGGTGCAGCCTGCACCTGGAGCGAGATCGTGACCGCCCCCCTCCCCAGCGGCTTCGACGCGTTGAAAGAAGCGGCGCGCGAGATCGGCTCGGTCCAGATCCAGAATCGCGGCACCATCGGCGGCAATCTGTGCAACGCCTCGCCGGCCGCCGACAGCGTGCCGCCCTTGCTGACATTGGATGCGGGCATCGAACTCGCGTCGCCACGCGGGCTGCGTCAGATGCCGCTCGCAGCCTTCATTCGCGGCAACCGGCAGACCGAGCTGGCACAGGATGAGATCGTCACCGCCGTGCTGGTACCACGTGCCAACGGTGATCTCATCAGCCATTTCTCGAAGCTTGGAGCCCGGCGCTATCTGGTCATCTCCATCGCCATGATCGCGGTGGCGATGAAACAGGCTGCCGATGGCGCCATCGAACAGGCATGCATAGCGATCGGCTCCTGCTCGGCGGTCGCCCAGCGCCTGCCGGAACTGGAAGCGGCATTGATCGGCAGCCGGTCGGTGAGCGATATCGCCGCGCGCGTGACGGCAGCACACGTGGCCAAGCTGTCGCCGATTGACGATGTGCGGGCCAGCGCCGGCTATCGTCGCGATGCTGCGATCATCCTCATCCGCCGCGCAGTGCAGGATTGTTTCGAGAAACGCGCCCCATCGGTGGGACGCTGATCATGTTCGACACAGACGCCGCGATCCCCTTCACCCTCAACGGCCGCGCGGTCGCGGTCGCGGCACCTGCGGAATGGCGCCTCAGCCGCGTGCTGCGCGACGAACTGGGCCTGCCCGGCACCAAGATCGGCTGCGATGCCGGCGATTGCGGCGCCTGCACCGTGCTCATCGATGGCGAGACGAGCTGCGCCTGTCTGATGGCGCTGGGCCAGGTGGCCGGCCGCTCGGTGACAACGATCGAGGGATTGCCGGTGGCATCGCCGATTGCGCGCCAGCTGCAGCAGAGCTTCCTGCGCCACGGCGCCGCGCAATGCGGCATCTGCACGCCGGGCATGCTGGTAGCGGCAACGGCGCTGCTGGCCCATGACGCATCCCCCAGCGAAGCTTCCGTGCAGGATGCGCTGGGCGGTGTGCTGTGCCGCTGCACCGGCTATCGCAAGATCATCGCCGCGGTGATGGATGTGGGCAGGCCGGTTATGGCCGAGGCGCGGCCACTGGCGGGCAAGGCAGTCGGTGCGCGCATAGACCGGCTCGACGGCCAGCGCAAGGTCGATGGCACGGATGTCTTCGGCGCCGATGCGCATCCCCATGATGCGCTGCTGCTGCGCGCCATCCGCACACCCTATCATCATGCGCGCTTCACGATCGGCGATCTTGCATCCTATCAGCGCGAGAATCCCGGCATCCTGCGGGTGTTCACCGCGACCGATGTGCCGGGCGAGAATTGTTTCGGCGTGATCGGCCCCTTTGCCGACCAGCCGGTCTTTGCCGTCAGCGAAACACGCTTTCGCGGCGAAGCCATCGCCGCCGTGGTCGGCGAGGCGAAAACGATCGAGGCGCTCGACCTAGCGAAATTCCCCGTGACCTGGGAAGAGTTGCCGGCACACCTCACCCTTGATGCTGCCTTGGCCGACAAGGCGTCGCTGGTCCATGCGGCACGCGCGGGCAACATCCTGGTGCGCGGCCGGGTTGAGCGCGGCGATGTCGCGGCGGCGCTGGCGCAATCAGATGCCGTCGTCGAAGGCGTTTTCGAGACGGGTTTCGTCGAGCATGCCTATATCGAGCCCGAGGCCGGCATCGCGCGGCGGGTGGGTGACCGGATCGAGGTGCAGGCCTGCACCCAGGCGCCCTATATGGACCGCGACGATGTGGCGAAGATCCTTGGCATCCCGCAGGATTCGGTGCGGATCATCCCGACCGCCGTCGGCGGCGGCTTCGGCGCGAAGCTTGATCTCTCGGTGCAGCCCTTCATCGCGGTCGCGGCCTGGCATCTCAAGCAGCCGGTGCGCATGGTCTATTCCCGCAATGAATCGATGGCGACCACGACCAAGCGCCATCCCGGGCGCATGCAGGTGCGGGTCGGTGCCAACAAGGACGGGAAGCTCACGGCGATGGATTTTGCCGGCGACTTCAACACCGGCGCCTATGCGTCCTGGGGACCGACCGTCGCCAACCGCGTCCCGGTCCATGCGTCGGGTCCCTATTTCGTGCCGGCCTACCGGGCGCTGACGCGGGCGGTGCATACACATGCGGTACCAGCTGGTGCTTTCCGCGGCTTCGGCGTGCCGCAGGCGGCCATCGCCCAGGAGCAGCTCTATGACGTGATGGCCGAGAGGCTGGGCATCGATAAGCTTGAGTTCCGTTTGCGCAATGCGCTGCGGCCCGACCAGCCGACCGTCACGGGCCAGGTGCTCGGCGCCGGGACCGGGATCCGCGCATGTTTCGAGGCCCTGGTGCCACATTGGCAGCGGGCGCTGAAAGACGCGGCGGCGGCCAACGGGACAGCATCGGTCTGGTGGCGCGGCGTCGGCATCGCCGGCATGTGGTATGGCTGCGGCAACACCTCGCTGCCCAATCCCTCGACCATCCGGCTTGGCCTCAAGCTCGACGGGCGGCTCGCGCTCCATCAGGGGGCAGTCGATATCGGGCAGGGCTCCAACACGGTCATCACGCAGCTCTGCGCCGATGCGCTGGGGGCGCCGGTCGACAGTTTCGACCTGGTGGCGGCGGATACCGACCTCACGCCGGATTGCGGCAAGACCTCGGCCTCGCGGCAGACCTTCGTCACCGGCAAGGCCGCGCAATTGGCGGGCGAAGCCTTGCGGCGGCAGATCCTGCGGCTGGCCAATGCGGGCCTGGATGCGACACTCGATTTCGCGCGCGGCAAGGTCACCGTGCTGGATCGCGGTGTGGCCCATGACATTGACCTCGCAGCGCTCACCCGCGACGGGCGCGGCTATGTGCTGGCGGCGGAAGAGACGTTCGATCCGCCGACCAGTCCGCTCGATGGCGACGGCCAGGGCAACCCCTATGCGGTCTATGGCTTCGGCGCGCATCTGGTGGAACTCGCCGTCGATGTCGAGCTGGGGCTGGTCAAGCTGCTGAAGATCACCGCCGCCCATGATGTCGGCCGCGCCGTCAACCCGACGCTCATCGAGGGGCAGATCGAGGGCGGCATCGCGCAGGGCATTGGTCTCGCTTTGCTGGAGGAGTTTCAACCGGGCCGCGGTGAGAACCTCCATGATTATCTCATCCCCACGATCGGCGATGTGCCGCCGGTGGAATCGATCCTCATCGAGGATGCATCGCCGGTGGGACCGTTCGGCGCCAAGGGCATCGGCGAGCAGGCGCTGATCCCGACCGCCCCCGCCATCCTCAACGCCATCGCGCAGGCGACCGGCGTGCGCCTCCGGCGTATTCCAGCAACACCCGACCGCATCCTCGCGGCCTTGAAGGAGGCCCGCGCATGAGGGAAGACACGGTGACCGAAGCCAATGCCGGCGCTGTCGGCCCGAAGGTGGTCGACGGCAAGATCCGCTGCGACGCCTGTCCGGTGCTCTGCTATATCCGCGACGGCCAGACCGGCGCCTGCGACCGCTATGCCAACAGGGGCGGCACGCTCATCCGCGTCGATCCTCATGTGCTGCTGGGCCAGGCGCTGAGCCAAGGCCAGGCGGTGGTGCCGTTCGGTGGGCAGATGAGCGAATGGGACGGCGACATCCTGCACAGCGGCGGCACCTTCGTCACCGCAATCGGCGCCGGCACCACCTATCCCGATTACAAACCCGCACCGTTCATCGTGGCAGCCGAGGCGGATGGCGTCGACATGGTGACGGTGGTGACCGAGGGCATCTTCAGCTATTGCGGCGTGAAGATCAAAATCGACACCGACCGGTTCCTGGGGTCCGAACAGGCGACCGTGCGCGCTCAAGGCGAGGCGGTGGGCCATGTCACGACCGGCGAATATGGTTCGCAGATGCTCTCGCTGGGCGGGGTCCATCACCTGACCGGCGGGTCGAAGAAGGAAGGCCGCGTCACCTGCGATACGCTGTTGGCGCTTTGCAACAAGCAGGCGGTCGAGCTGGTCATCGATGGCGGGTCGACCGTGATTGTCGCGGCGGGCAAGGCGCCGATCGTCAATGGTCTGCCGGAAGAACGCATGCGGGTCGGCTGCGGCTCGGCCACGATCGGCATGTTCGCCAAGCAATGGCAGGGCAAGGTCGACGAGGTGGTGGTGGTCGACGATCACATCACCGGCGTGCTGTCGGAACATCAGGCGGGGAAGCTGCTGGGGATCTCGGAGACCGGGATCAGGATGCGCGGGCGCCGCTCGACGCCGGGGCGCTATTTCCAGGTGGCGGAACCCGGCACCGGCTGGGGCGGCACCGATATCTCCGACCCGCTCGCCATCCTGCAACCCTTCGACGCCAAGGTGGCGCGGCCGGGCCTGAGCCTGCTGATGGTGAGCACCACCGGCGAACATGCCGCCTATTTCGTGCTGGATGACGACCTGAAACCGGTCGAACGCGATCTCCCCAAGCCGCTGCAGGATTCCGTGGCACGCATCCAGGAGAATTGCGAGCCGGCACTCTCGACCGTGCTGTTCATGGGCGGTGCCGGCGGCAGTTTACGCGCCGGCGTCACCGAGAATCCGGTGCGCCTCACGCAATCGGTGAAGCGGGCGCTGACCTACGTCACCTGCGGCGGGGCGCCGGCCTATGTCTGGCCGGGCGGCGGCATCACGCTCATGGTCGACGTCACCCTGCTGCCGCAGAACGCCTTCGGCTATGTGCCGACGCCGGCGCTGGTGGCACCGATCGAATTCACGATGCGGCTCGACGATTATGCGGCGCTTGGCGGGCATATGGATCACGTGCAGCGCCTGTCGTCGCTGGCGGCCGACGGTTTCCGGCGGCAGAAGGCCCAACAGCATGACGAGGCGCCCTGGCCGCTCACCTTCCACAGCCGCACGGACCGGCCGGCATGAGCAAACGACAACAAGCACGCTTTCTGCCGGATGGCCGCCGCCTGCATCTGCAGGACGGGCCGATCGACCTCATCATCGGCGCCGACGGGACAGCCGAGGCGGTCGAGGCCGCTTATGACGCCGCCTGCGACCGCTTTGCGAGCCTGCTCGACGAGCTCTGTGCCGAACTGCCGTTGCTGCGCCAGCCGGTGACAAGCGATGCCCCGACCCCGCAAGGCGCCGTCGCACGGCGCATGGCCGCGAGCGCGCAACCTTATGCGGCCAAGCATTTCATCACGCCGATGATCGCGGTGGCCGGCGCCGGCGCCGAGGCAATCCTTGCGGCGATGGTCGAGGCGGCGCACCTCACCCGCGCCTATGTCAACAATGGCGGCGACATCGCGCTCCATCTGGAGGAAGGCGCCACCTTCGAGATCGGCATGGTCGATCGGCCGGATCACCCGCGCCTCTTCGGCAAGCTCGCCATCAAGAGCAGCGACCGCATTCGCGGCATCGCCACCAGCGGCCGCCATGGCCGCAGCTTCTCGCTCGGCATCGCCGACGCCGTGACCGTGCTGGCGGCGGACGCGCCGACCGCCGACGCGGCCGCCACCATGATCGCCAATGCGGTCGACCTCCCCAACCATCCCGGCATCCTCCGCGTGCCGGCGGATTCACTGCAGCCGGACAGCGATCTCGGCGCCCGCCTGGTCACGCGCTCGGTCGGCAACCTGGCCAAGGCCGAGATCGGCCGCGCCCTTGCCCGCGGCGCGCGCTTTGCCGATAGTCTCCTTGAATCCGGCCGCATCCAGGCGGCAGCCCTTCACCTCGCCGGCCAGACCAGGCTGGTCCATGCAACACCCGGTCTGATGGTCCCCATCGGACGAGCCAAGGAAGCAGCCGCCCATGCCGCAAGTTGAGATTCGCAAGCGCCTGATCTCGGTCGAGGAGATCTTCCACGAAGGCGGCCCGCGCGCCGCCGTACCGCTCCGGCGTGTCTCGGCGGTCACCGTCATCCGCAATCCCTTTGCCGGCCGCTATGTCGAGGACATCGCCGGCTTCATGGACGACCTCACCCCGCTGGGCCTCGCCATGGCGCGCGACATGGTGGCGGCACTGGGCGGCGATCCCAAGGTGGTCGAGGGGTACGGCAAGGGCGCCATCGCCGGCACCGCGGGCGAAGCGGAACATGCCGCCCTCTGGCATGTGCCGGGCGGCTATGCGATGCGCGAGGTGCTGGGCGATACCAGGGCCATCGTCGCCTCGACCAAGAAAGTGGGCGGACCCGGCACGCGCCTCGATGTGCCGATCACACACATCAACGCCTCATACGTGCGGAGCCATTTCGACGCGATGGAAGTGGGCCTTGCCGATGCGCCGCGCGCCGATGAATTGCTGCTGGCGTTGGTGATGACGACGGGGTCCCGCATCCACGCACGTGTCGGCGGCCTCAAGGCCAGTGAGATCAAGGGAGAGGATGGATTGCGATGAAAGCCGAGATCCGGAAGATCGTCACCTTCGTCGAGGAAACGCACCGCGAGATGGACCGTGGCATCAACCCGCCGACACGCCGCGCGGCGGCGGTCGCCATCATTGCCAATCCCTTTGCCGGGAAATATGTCGAGGATCTGACGCCGCTCATGGATATCGGCGAGGAACTGGGGGCGCTGCTGGCCGAGAAGGCCGTGGCGGCGCTCGGCATCGAGGGCTCACGCGCCGAGAGTTATGGCAAGGCCGCGGCGGTGGGCGAGAATGGCGAACTGGAGCATGCCGCCGCCATCCTGCACCCGAAGCTGGGGACGCCCGTGCGCAAGGTGCTGGGCAAGGGTGCGGCCCTCATCCCCTCCTCCAAGAAGCGCGGCGTGCCGGGGGTGGTGCTCGACATTCCCCTGGGTCACAAGGATGCGGCCTATGTGCGCAGCCATTTCGACGGCATGGAAGTGCGCGTCAACGATGCGCCGCGCGCGAATGAGATCATGGTCGCCGTCGCCGTCACCGACAGCGGTCGCCCACTGCCGCGCGTGGGTGGCCTCACAAAAGATCAGATCAAGGGCGAGGACGGGTTGCGCTGATGGCAACGCAGCCCCGCCAGAAGCCGGACGGCACCAGCAGCGACTATGCGCTGGACGACCAGATCGGCTTCATCCTGCGCAAGGTCAGCCAGCGGCACACGACGATTTTCGCCGCGGCCTTTCCCGACCTCACCGCGCCGCAGTGGGCAACATTGGCCAAGCTCTATGAAGGTGGGCCGTCCTCGCAGAACCAGCTCGGCCGGCTGGTGGCGCTCGATGCTGCGACGATCAAGGGCGTCGTCGACCGGCTGGGTGCGCGGGGCTTGACCGTGACGACACCGGACCCCGCCGACGCACGGCGCGTGGTCGTGGCCCTGACCGAGGCCGGGCGCAAGGAAGCGGAGCGCGGTTTCCCGATCGCCGCCGCGGTCACGGCGGAGACGCTGGGCGCTTTGAGCGCCGAGGAGCGCGTGCAGCTGGTTCAGTTGCTGAAGGCATTGGAGTAGAATTTAGGCCGCAGCACTTGCGGCCGGCACGGCGCAGGTCGCGCATCGTCCAAATTCGACGTCAACGAACTTGATGCGGGGTGGACCATGTTGGATACGATTGCCAAAGCCGTTCAGGTTCTCAGTATCGTCGCTGGTGTCGTCATCAGCGTGCTCAGTTTCAACGACACCCGCAACAAGGAAGCCGAAGCCCGCGTGGCACAGGCGGAGGCAGCGCGCCTGGAGGCGGCAAAGCCCTTCCTGGAGCTGCGGCAGAAACTCTATATGGAGGCGCTCGCAGCGGCCGGCGTTCTCTCAAGCCCCGAATTGCACGACGCCAAGGAACTGGCGGACGCCCGGAAACGCTTCCGCCAGCTTTATGTGGCCGAGCTCAGCATGGTCGAATGTCCCAATGTCGAAGTCTCGATGCGCAATCTCGCCGAGGCCATCGACGAGGAGG
>NZ_CAMDRA010000049.1 GCF_945906275.1 Dongia mobilis | reverse complement strand
CTCGGTGCTGCATTTCGGGCGCAAGGATACCGGGCCGGAGATCAAGCCCGGCATGTTCTTCACCATCGAACCGATGATCAATGCCGGCACCTGGCAAGTGAAGATCCTGGAAGACGGCTGGACCGCCGTCACCCGCGACAAGAAGCTCTCGGCCCAGTTCGAGCATACGATCGGCATCACCGAAAGCGGCCCCGAGATATTCACGACCTCGCCCACCGGTCGCGACCTGCCGCCCTATGCCGCCTAAGGCCGCCACCGCGCCGGATGCCGAAGCGCCGCATTATCACGGCCATCGGCAGCGCCTGCGCGAACGGTTCCTATCAGGTGGTGCCGCGGCCCTGGCCGATTACGAACTCCTCGAACTGCTGCTCTATCTCGCCATCCCGCAGAAGGATGTGAAGCCGTTGGCGAAGGACCTCATCGCCCGCTTCGGCAGCTTCGGCGGGGTGATGGCGGCGGAGCCAGCGCAGTTAATGGAAGTCAACGGTATCAAGGAAAACAGCGCCGTCGCCATCAAGACGGTGCAGGAGGCGGCACTTCTGATGCAGCGCCAGACGGTGCTCGACCAGCCGGTGCTGGGCTCGTGGCAGGCGGTGCTCGACTATTGCCATTCCGTCATGGCCCATGACCAGAACGAGCAGTTCCGCCTGCTGTTCCTCGACGGCAAGAACGCGCTCATCGCCGACGAGGTGCAGAGCCGTGGCACGGTCAACCATGCGCCGGTCTATATCCGCGAGGTGGTGAAGCGCACCCTCACCCTGGGTGCCAGTTCGATCATCATGGCGCACAACCACCCGACCGGCGATCCCACACCCTCGCGCGACGATATCGAGATGACGCGCGCGGTGAAGCTCGCCCTGGAGCAGGTCGGCGTCTCGGTTCATGACCACATCATCATCGGGCGCAAGGGCCATGCGAGCCTCCGCTCGATGGGCTATCTCGACGCCCCCAAGAAACGCTGAGCAAAGGACCCTTCCATCTTGAGCAATGCCACCGCCATGCCGGTCCTGTTCCTCTCCCATGGCAGCCCGACCCTCGCTTTCGACGATGTGCCGGCGCGCGACTTCCTGGTGCGATTGGGAGCAAGGCTGCCGCGTCCCACGGCGATCCTGTGCATCTCGGCACATTGGGAGGCAGCCATCCCGTCGGTCACCGGCAGCGATGCGCCGAGCACGATCCACGATTTCTACGGCTTTCCCCAGGCGCTCTACGATCTTCGCTATGACGCCCCAGGTGATCCGGATCTTGCCGCGCGTGTCGTGAAGCTTATCGAGGCTGGCGGCCAGAACGCGCTTATCAGCAGCGACCGCGGCCTCGATCACGGCGTGTGGAGCCCGCTCATCCTCACCTATCCGCAATCGGGCATTCCGGTGGTGCAGCTTTCCCTCATGCATCACAAGACGCCCGCGGAGCATGTCGCCCTCGGCCGCCTGCTGGCGCCGCTGCGCGACGACGGCGTGCTGATTGTGGGCTCCGGCGGTGCCGTCCATAATCTCCGCGCGCTCGACTGGAACAACCGCACCGGCATCACGCCATGGGTCGGCGAATTCGACCAATGGCTCGGCGACAAGATCGCCGCCGGCGACATCGCAGCTCTCAGCGACTACCGTGTCCAGGCGCCGAATGCTACCGTGGCGCATCCGAGCGAGGATCATATCCTGCCGCTGTTCGTGGCCCTGGGTGCAGCAGCCGGCAAGGCCGAGATGGTCGCAGGCAGTCTCCTTCACCGCAGCTTCACGTATGGCAGCCTCAGCATGAGTTCCTTCGGCTGGGGTGTCTAAGGCGTCGCGCGCGTCAGTTCCGAGAGCAAGGCCCGCACCAGGGGGAGACGCGCTTCGGCGGACCGGCGCCAGCCCTCGCGGATTGCGACAAGGGCACCAATACTGTCCATTCGGACGAAATTTTTGCGCGAGAGGAAAAGTGTCAGCCAGCAAGCAGCCGCGCCACGTGCTCGGATATGGCTCATTAACCATCTGAAATATTTATCTAAAACTCCTCCGAGTGAATAGTGCTTCAGGCTCAACTCCGGGGCGTTGGTGGATTCCTGATCACACTATTGTGGCAGTGAGTTAGCGCCAATTTAACATTCTAGTAACGATCCCGGCCCTATCGTTTTCTGAACAAAGGATACTCGCTCGGACCCCTTCAACCAGAACGCTTGCCCAAGCTGAACACGAGAAAAACAGTGATCGCCACCGACGTTCGCATGCTGGTCGATTTGGCCCGTGACAAGTCCAGTCATGGGCGTTCGAGTCTTGTCACGGCCATCGGCGACCTGATGGAGGATTCCGGCCGCATCCTGACGCTTCAGGAAAAGGCCCTGATGAACGACATTCTGAAGAAGCTCATTCAGGATGTCGCACGGCCGATCCGCAAGGCGCTGGCCGAGAAGCTCTCGCAATCACCCAATGCGCCGCAAGAAATCGTCAACATGCTGGCGAACGACGAGTTCGACATCGCCTCGCCGGTGCTGTTGAAGAGCGACCTCCTGACCGACGAAGATCTGGTCGAGATCGTGCGCCATCGCACCCTCAGCCATCGCCTCGCCATCGCCATGCGGCGCAGCGTCAGCACGCTGGTCAGCGACGCGCTGGTGGTAACAGCCTCGGTCGACGTGATCAAGGCCTTGCTGGAAAACCACGGCGCCCAGATCGGTGATGCGACCATGTCCTACCTGGTGCAGCAATCCGAGAGTGTCGACGAGTTCCAGGAACCACTCCTGCGGCGCAAGGACCTGCCGACTGACCTTTCCAAGAAAATGTATGTCTGGGTCTCGGCAGCACTGCGCCAATACATCGTCGATCACTATCCGGTCGACAAGAACGAGCTCGACCTCACGGTTGCCAAGGTGGCGGAAGATGTCGCGGCTCATGACAGCGACAATTCCAGCCGGGCTGAAGATGCCGCCATGGCGTTGGCCGAGCAACTGGCCAAGCGCTCCGAACTCACGGCCGACATGCTGGTGAAGACTTTGCGTCGGGGCGAGATCGCCCTGTTCGAAGCGATGTTGGCGCAGATGATCGGCCTCCGGCCACAAGTAGCACGCAAGCTCATCTATGAAGATGGCGGCGAGGGCCTGGTGATCGGCTGCCGCGCCTGCAATATCAATCGCACCGATTTCACGGCCCTGTTCCTGATGCTGCAACGGGCACGGCCAGGCGACCTTGCCAACAATCCCTATCAACTGTCGCGTTCGATGGAGATGTTCGATCGCTTGAAGCCGGATACGGCGCGCAAGGTGGTCGAGCGCTGGAAGATCAATCCATTCTTCCTGAAATCCATCCGGCGGCTTGAAAACCAGCCGCATAAATGACCGGCATGCGCGATAAGCTCCGCCTGGTAAAACCAGAGCCGGCCACCGCGCCCCGCCATCCCAACGCCGAACAGATCAAGCAAATATTCGCGCAACGGCTGTTCGACTTCGGCTCACCGCTCTACTTGATTGACAAGAGCGGGCGCCTGACCTGGTTCAATCTCCCCTACCGGCAGCTCAGCGACAGGCTCTCTCTGCTTGACGGCCTTGTCGCGCTGTTGCCATTGGCCGCGCTCATGGCCGAAGCCGAAGAACACGACCGTGTCGTGCGGCGCGACCTCACCGTGACGCTCGATGGCCGCAACCATGTTCTGCATACGCACCATGTCTCGCTGGCCGACCGCAACGGCAAGCTTACGGGCCTGGCCGGCCTCGTCGAACCGATCGACACCGGCGGTGAGCTCTCGGCGGAACTGGTCAAGGCGCAGGAGCGGTTCGACGATATCGTGCGCCTCACCTCCGACTGGGTCTGGGAGATCGACCAGGACCTCAACATCACGCTGATATCCGACCGGGTAACCAAGGTGCTCGGCTTCCTGCCGCGCGAACTGGCCGGGCGGAAATTGCCAAGTCTCGCCGACGGCGAGGCCGGGGTCATTTCCATCAGCCAGCGTTTCGCCAGCATGGCGCCCTTCCGCGACCATCGCTTTGAGGCGCGCACGAAGCTGGGCGAAGTGCGGCTCTTCCTGCTGAGCGGCGTCCCCACCTTCTCCCACGAGACCGGAGGCCATACCGGCTTTCGCGGGACGGCGAACGACATCACTGACCTGGTCCGGCGCGAACATTCGCTGATCCAGGCCAAGGAAAGCGCCGAGATTGCCAATCGTTCCAAGTCGGATTTCCTCGCCAATATGAGCCACGAACTGCGCACGCCGCTCAACTCGATCATCGGCTTTGCCGATCTGCTGACAAGGCAGGTGCCGGACGCCTCCAGCGATGGCCGCGCCCAGGAATATGCCGCCGACATTCAGTCCAGTGCCGGCCACCTGCTGAGCATGATCAACGACATCCTCGATCTCTCGAAGATCGAGGCTGGACGCCTCAACCTCAATGAGGAAGAGATTTCGATCCAGATGCTGTGCGAGCCGGCGCTGCGCATGATCCAGGACCGCGCCCGCGCCGCAGAACTCGACCTAGTGAGCGAATTGATTGACGATCTGCCGCTGGTGCTGGTGGACCACCGGCTGACCCGCCAGATTCTTCTGAACCTGCTGTCCAACTCGGTGAAGTTCACCCCTGCCGGCGGCAGGATCACGATCCGCGCCTATCGCGGCCCCGAAAGAGACCTCATCATTGAAGTCGAAGACAATGGCATCGGCATTCCGGAAGGCGATGTCGACCGTGTGCTCGAACCCTTTGTTCAGGTGGAATCACATCATGCGCGCCGCTATGCCGGCACGGGGCTGGGCCTTGCGCTCTCTCGCCGCCTCGCCGAGCTGCATGGCGGCCGCCTCTCTCTGCTGAGCCAGATCGACCGTGGCACAAAGGTCGGCCTGCATATTCCGGCTACGCGCCTGCGCTGAAGCCATCCAGAAACGCCAGCAGGTTCTGACCGAGCTCCGGACAGAGATAGCCGCCCTCCTGCACCAGCACGCTCGGCAGATCCAGGCGTGAAATCTCCGCGGCAATGTGGCGGAAGCCGCCTTCCGTCACCGCAAGTCCGGCAAAGGGATCGCCAGCAAAGGCATCCAGCCCCAAGGCCACCACAAGCGCCTCGGCGCCAAAGGCACGCACTTTCGCCAGGCCGATCCTGAGTGCTGTCAGAAAGGCCTCATCGCCACTGCCAAGCGGCAGCGGCAGATTGAGATTGGCACCAACCCCTGCCCCGCTTCCCTGTTCATCCGCATAGCCCCAGAAGAACGGATAGAAGTTACTGGGATCGGCATGGACCGAAACCGTGAGCACATCGCCACGTTCGTAGAAGATGCCCTGCGTGCCATTGCCGTGATGAAGGTCGACATCGACCACCGCAACCTTGCCGTACTTCCCGCGCAGCAATTGCGCGGCGATGGCACTGTTGTTGAGATAGCAGAAGCCGCCCGCCATATCGGCAAAGGCATGATGTCCCGGCGGCCGGCACAGCGCGTAGGCGGATCTCGCCCCATCACGCACCATCTGAGCCGCGGCGATGGCGCAATCGGCGCTGGCAAGGATGGACGGGAAACTGTCCGCATCGATGGGGCAGGCGGTGTCGGCCATGTGATAGCCGGCCTGGCCGACGATTCCTTGTGGATAGCCGAGGCCGCGGCCATTGGGGTGAATGTTGGGGATGATGCTGTCCGACGCATTCGGCAGGGCACGCCAGCGCTGGTGCCCGGTTTCCAGGAAGGCGAGATAGCGCGCGTCATGCACGGCGGCGATGGCAGCTCGGTCACCAGCCGCCGGCACACTCACCTGATGGCCCGCTGCGATGAGTGCTGCCTGCAGGGCCAGCGCACGCGCCGGCTGTTCCGGGCAGGGTTTCCACTGGCCGCGCACCAGGAATTCGCGCGGGGCGTGGCGCAATTGGACGTCGGAATAAAAAACTTGCATCACCCGGCCTCGGCTGCGTTGACGGGTTCGCAGCATCAGCCGGGTGTCAGGGCAAAGGCAAGCGCGTTATTCGGCGGCGAGGCGCGCCGGTTGAGAAGCCTGGTCGGCAAGATAGTTGAGGGCTGCCTGCACACCGCCCGACTGGTGCGGGATCTTGGCCGCGGCAAGTCCCATCTCGACGCCGAACAAGGCGCCACCCAGCATCAGGTCATTGGTATCGCCCAGATGCCCGATGCGGAAGGCCTTGTCGGCAAGTCGGCCGAGGCCGCCACCCAGGGGCATGTTGAAGCGCTCTAACACCAGCTTGCGGAAGGCGTCGGCCGAATGACCATCCGGCATGAAGGCCGCGGTGATCGAACGGCTGTAATCCTTGGGCTCGGCACAGACGATCTCAAGACCCCAGCCGCGAATGGCGCGGCGGGTCGCTTCGGCATGTCGGGCATGACGGGCGAAGATGTTCTCGAGCCCCTCTTCGTCGATGAGGTTCAGGGCCTCGCGCAGACCAAAGAGCAGGTTGCAAGCCGGCGTGTAGGGGAAGTTGCCGCCCAGATAGGCATCCCAATCCCAATAGCTGCGCGGCAGCTTCGCGTGCTTCGTCGCCGCAAGCGCCTTTTCGCTGACGGCGCAGAAAGCAAGGCCCGCCGGCAGCATCAAGCCCTTCTGCGAGCCGCCGATCGCGATATCGACGCCCCATTCATCCATCCGGAAATCGGTATTGCCGAGCGACGAGATGGTGTCGACCATCAGCAGCGCCGGATGGCCGACCCGGTCCATGGCCTGGCGGATTTCGGCCACCTGCGTCATACAGCCATTGGCGGTCTCGTTATGCACCAGCAGGACTGCTTTCACCTTCTTCTCGCGGTCGGCGGCAAGCGCTGCCTCGATCTGCGCGGGGTCGGGTGCCCGGCGCCAATCGGTCGCCAGCGTCTCGACCTCGAGCCCCAGTTTCTTCGCCATGCTGGTCCACAGCAGGGCGAACTGGCCGCTGTCGAATCCCAGCACCTTGTCGCCCGGCGACAGCGTGTTGACGAGGGCGGATTCCCAGGCGCCGGTGCCGGAGGCCGGGAAGATGATCACCGGCTGCGTGGTCTTGAAGATCGGCCTGATGCGGGCAAGGAGATCGCTGGCCAGCCGGGCGAATTCGGGTCCGCGATGATCGAGCACTGGCGCTGCGATGGCGCGCAGTACACGCTCCGGAATATTGGTCGGACCAGGTATCTGCAGAAATTGCCGCCCGGGCTGATAGGTCATCGAACTCCCCTGCTGTTGAAAACGTCGCGATCGACGCCATCAACCTGCGGTGCTCATGACATGTCTGCTGGCCTGAAAGCGACGCCGATCAATGATCGAACGCCGATCTCGGATAGAAACCCGGCAGTGGCTTGCTACTTGTCCGCCTGGACAATTAGCGCATCGACTGCAACCGCGCCCCGCGGCAGAACCATCAACGGATTGACGTCGAGTTCCACGAGATCGGCGCGATGCGCCTCGGCATAGTCGGCGACCGCCATGACAGCGCTGACAACAGCATTGATGTCACCGGCAGGCTTGCCGCGATAGCCACGCAGAAGCTTGGCGATCTTGAGGCCGTGAATGGCCTTCTCGACGGTTTTGCGATCGGTCGGCAGCAGCAGCAAGGCGGAATCTTCGACCATCTCGACCAGGATGCCACCGGCGCCCACGACCAGGGCCAGGCCGAATTGCGGATCGCGCTTCACGCCGATGATGAGCTCGGCCACCACATCGCGCACCATCGCCTCGACCAGGACCTTCTCGATCCTGAGACCAGGCTGATAGGCAGCGACCGAATTGTGCATCTGTGCAACGGCTGCCTTGACCTCGGCAGCGGATTTGAGATTGACCGCGACGGCACCGGCTTCCGTCTTGTGGGCGATGACCGGCGCCGCCACTTTGACGACGACGGGGAAGCCCAGTTCGGCCGCAGCCTTTGCCGCCTCGCCAGGCGCCACGATGCGGCTCGCCGGCGACACAAGGCCATGCTTCGCCAGGACCAGCTTGGCGTCATGCTCGGAGACGATCCTGGTCGGCCCCTCCAGCACCGGTGTCTGCGGCGTGATGAGATTGTCTGCCGCAGCCGATGTCAAATGATCGCGCTGATAGGCAAAGCGCGCAGCGGCGGCGAAGGCGCGCATCGCTTCCGGCAGTCCCTGCATCGGTGCCGCATGCCGCTTCGCCATCCGGTCGCGCACGCGCGCCGGCAGCAGCTCGGGCAGTGTCGCCGTCACGATCGGCATTTTGCCATGGGTCTCGCAGGCCGCCATGATCGCATTGACCGACGCGTCGCAGGCCCGCTCGCTCGCTTCGCCATCGACGGCGTAATCGAGGATCAGCATGCCCGCGTCATAATCGCCGCGCATCACCGTGCCAAAACATTTGGTGAGCAGGTCTTCATGGCTCCACAGCGAGGTGTTGTAGTCGAGCGGATTGGTCACGGAGGCAAAATTCGGCAGCTGCTGTTTGAGGTCCGCCACCTGGTCGGCACTGTGCGGATTGAGCGGCACATCGAGTTCCTCGGCGAGGTCGGCCGTCATCAGCCCGTCGCCACCCGAACAGGTGAACACGGCAAGGCTCTTGCCCTTGGGCAGGCCCGCGATCGAGATGAGCTTCATGGTCTCCAGGAGATCGGGGATCGAGTTCACCCGAATGACGCCGAGGCGTTCGAACAGCGCGTCATACATGCGGTCGCTGCCGGCGAGCGACGACGTGTGGCTCATGGCAAGCTGACTGCCCAGTTCCGATTTGCCGGCCTTCAAGGCGATAAGCGGCTTGCCGTTGGCAAGAGCCTTGGCGGCGGCGCGGCTGAAAGCCGGCACATCGCTGATCGCCTCGATATAGAGGCCGATCGCCGTCACCTTCGGATCCTCGGCCAGCTCATCGACGAAATCGGCGACGTTGAGCACGACCTGATTGCCCGACGTGATGACATAGGCGAAGGGCACCGAGCGGTCGTTGCAGGTGAGGTTGAGCGCAATATTGCCGCTCTGCGCCACCAGCGCACAGCCGGTCTCGACCTTCTGCCCGCTATGGCCCGTCGGCCACAGCACGATGCCATTGAGATAGTTGAGGATGCCGTAGCAATTGGGTCCGACCACGGCGAGGTCGCCCGCCGCCTCGATGAACTTCTTCTGCAGTTCGATCCCCTCGCCGCCCACTTCGGCAAAGCCCGCGGCATAGCAGATGGCCCCGCCGGCGCCGCGCGCGTTGAGTTCCTTCAGCATCTCGATGGTGCCCTCGCGCGGCACGGCAATGAAGGTCGCATCCGGCGCCTCGGGCAGGCTTGCGACCGACGGATAGCATTTACGGCCGCCCAGCTCTTCGTATTTGGGGTTCACCACCCAGACCTCGCCGGCAAAGCCCGCGGCATCGCAGCGCCGGATCGCGTCCGCCATGGCCTGCCCGCCGATGATGCAGACATGGCGCGGCTTCAAAAGCCGCCGGATATTGTTCTGGCGCGTGGTGAGGGTGGTCATGGCTGGGATTCCAACATCGAAGTGATCCAGTAGGTGTGCTAATAGCAAGCCCGATGGGCTTGAGACAAGTCGCCATCCACTTGATGAAAAACGACACGACCCCCGGAGTGCTACATGATCTACGATTTCCTCATTCGCCACGGCATGGTCATCGACGGCACCGGCGCCAAGAGGTTCCTGGCCGATATCGCCGTGGATGGGGACCGGATCAGTGCCATCGGCGACCTTCAGGGCCATACCGGCCGCCAGGAGATCGACGCCAAGGGCTGCATCGTGGCGCCGGGCTTCATCGACGCCCATGCCCATGACGACATCGCCCTCCTCGCCGAACCGGACATGCCGTCCAAGGTGAGCCAGGGCTGCACCACGGTGGTCGTCGGCAATTGCGGCTTCAGCGCCGCCCCCCTCACCCCGCGCGCCAGCTACCCCGACGACTTCCTGCTGGGCGACGAAAGCTGGTACCGCTTTCCCCGCATCGCCGATTACTTCGCCACTCTCGATGACGCACCCGCCGCCGTCAATTCGGCCGCCCTGGTCGGCCATTCGGTGCTGCGGGTCGAATGCATGGCGCAACTCGACCGGCCGGCCAACAAGGCCGAGCTCGCCGCCATGAGCGCCCGGCTGGCGCAAGCCCTCGACGACGGTGCCCTCGGTTTTTCGACCGGCCTTGAATATCCCAGCAACAAGGCCGCAGACACCGACGAAGTGGTGGCGCTCGCCCGCATCGCCGGCCAGGCCGGCGCCGTCTACACCACCCACTCCAGGAACTATGACGCCTATTTTCGCGAAGCCCTGGTCGAGGCGCTGGAGATCGGCCAGCGCGCAGCGGTGCCGGTTATCCTCTCTCACCACCAAGGGGACGGCCCAGAGAATATCGGCCACACCGCTTGGTCCCTGCCGATGATCGATGAGGCCCGCGCCAGCCAGAAGGTGGGGATCGACGTCTATCCCTATAACGCCGCCGCCACCATCATTGACCCCGCCTTCGTCCTGTCGGCCTCCCGCGTCCTGATCAGCTCGTCACAGCCGCACCCCGAGATGGCCGGCCGCGAACTCGATGACATCGCCCGTGAATGGGGGATCGACCGCGACGCGGCCGCCCTGAAACTCGCTCCCGGCGGGGCCATCTATTTCTGCCAGGATGAGGACGACGTGCAGCGCATCCTGGCCTTTCCGCCGACAATGATCGGCAGCGATGGCCTGCCTGGCGGCGAGATCAACCACCCGCGCCTGTGGGGAAGCTTTCCCCGTGTCCTTGGCCATTACAGCCGCGACCTCGGCCTCTTCGACCTTGAAACCGCGATCCATAAAATGACCGGCCTTACCGCCAATCGCTTTGGCATCATCGATCGCGGCAAACTGGCTGAAGGCGTCTTTGCCGACGTCACCGTGTTCGATCCGGAAACTGTCATCGATCGCGCCACATTTGCAAAACCCGCCGAGCCCAGCCTCGGCATTCGATTTGTGCTTGTAAATGGGGCCTTAGTGTGGCGCGAGGGGAGTGCGACGGGTGCGCGTCCTGGGCGTCCCCTGCCCCGACAAACCCGCCTCGCGCCACAATCGTTAAGCTCGCCGAAACCTTTGGCGCTCGCGGACTTTTGATGAAAACGCACACAGATAATGTCGCCTTCGTATTGGCGACTCATTAACTCTCGTTCTATATCATCACAGTGCTGCAGCCCGTTGGTTGGCGCAGTTGGCCCGTGATGAAACCGGCACCCCGATGAGCCTGATGAAAGACAGCAAAGACGCCGTGCGTTCGGTTTTCACACCGAACCGCCGCCGCGTGCTGTTTGGCCTGGGCGGCGTTGCGTGCCTGGCTGGGGCCGCCGGCTTCGGCCTGCCCCTGCTCAGCGCCCCGGTTCGCACCAGCGCCCAGGAACTCAGCTATTTCCGCGTCGGCGCCGGTGCCCCCGGCACCCCTATCTACGAATTGGCCGGCCTGATTGGCGGCTCCATCAGCAACCCGCCCGGCGCCCGGACCTGCGAAGAAGGCGGCTCCTGCGGCATTCCCGGCATGATCGGCCTCGCCCAGACCAGTTCCGGTTCGGTCGAGAACCTTGCCCAGCTGCGCGGCAAGCTGATTGAGTCCGCCGTGGCGCAGGCCGACATCGCCTATCTCGCCTATACCGGCAAGGATGTCTTCAAGGCGGCCGGCAAGGATGTCGAGCTCCGTGCCATAGCCGGCCTCGGCCGCCTCAACGTAAAGGTCATCGTCGGTCCGCAATCGGCCGCCAAATCCGTTGCCGGACTGAAGGGCCTGCGGGTCAATCTCGGCGCGGAAAAGAGCGACAATGCCATCACCGCGCGCCAGGTGCTGGGCTTCCATGGCCTGACCACCAAGCGCATCAAGCCGAGTTATCTCGACTTCCCGGCTGCCGCCGAGGCGCTCGCCGCCGGCGAGATCGATGCCATGATCGTGGTCGACGCCCTCAACAGCCGCGATGTCACCGCGCTCGCCGCATCGATGCCGCTGCGCTTCCTCCCGATCGAGGGGGAGCCGGTCAACAAGATGATGAAGAGCTTCGGCTTCGTCGCCAGCGGCGTCATCAAGGCCGACACCTTCCGCAATGTGCCCGACACGCCGACGGTCGAGCTGGTCGCCGTCTGGCTGGTGCCGGCAACGCTCGACGCCAACATCGCCTATGAGCTGACCCGCGCCGTCTGGCAGGAAGCCACCCGCAAGAATCTCGACCAGGTGTCTGCGGCCGGCAAGGCGCTGGACCTGCAACTCGCCATCGCCGGCGTCAGCGTCCCCTTCCATGCCGGTGCGCTCAAATATTATGACGAGCATGGCGTAACACGTTTCCTGCCCGCCGCCTTGCGCGCCGATCCGGCTGCCAAAACAAACTGACGGCCTCGCGCCGCACGTGCCAGCCTCTCCTGTTGCCCGATACCGTCGATCGAACCTTCGCGGCGATCGCTGGCGCAACTCTGGCAGCGCCTCAGAACACCCCGACCACCTTCTCGTCGGTAGCCGACCGCGGGGTCATGTGGCGGTAGATGTAGGTGAGCATTGCAAACAGCCAGGCGTAATAGAGCCAGTCTAGGGCCGTTTCACAGGCAATCATCCAGAGTGGCGCCACATCGCCAGGGCCAAGGCCGCCCCAGAGCGGCGCGAAGTTGACTCTGAAGCTCGCGAATGAGCCGAGCTGCGCACTCATCGCAGCACCCAGGAGAACGGCCTTCGTGATCGGCATCAATACGACCACTGGAGCGAGGCTGGCAAAGATCCGCATCGCGTAGCCGTCGGTCCTGTCCCAGGCGTCAACCCCGCTATCGGGATCTTCGTCGACTGCAATGCTGGTGAAATAAGTGCTGAACCGGCAACTGGCCCAGACGGTGCCAAAGATCACTCCAAAGACAGCGAGCATAGAGAAGATCGACCCCAGGCCACTGGCCATCCAAGTCCCCAGCACAATCACGAAGAGGCCAAGAGCAAGTATCAAGACGCCCCGGGCCATCCACCACAGCCGGCGGTCGAATCGAAACAGACGGAACTCCCTCCGGTCCAGGTAGAGACCACGCGACCAGTTGATGAAGAAGCTGGCGAATGCCAGTGCCTGGGCAGCGAACAGCGTGCCGTTTGCCCATGTGAGCTGTGCCCGCCAGTGCCTTTCACCGTCACCGCGCTCTTCCCATGCCCCGTAATGGGCCATGTAGTAGCCCTGAATCAGGCTCAGGATCACCCAAGGCAACGAGCTCAGAATGAGGCCGCCCGGATAGCGCCAGGGCGCCTTCAGACATCGAAGATGATCCGTTCCAAGGGCAGGCGTTCGCCCGACATGATTCAATCCCCCACAGCAACCAACTCTAAGACCCCAGCACCTCGACCCTGATCCGGAACACGCCCGGCTCCGGCTCGCTGCCCTCAAGCAGCTTGTTCCCCGTCACCTCGCAGAAATGCGCGAAGTCCTTCGGGGCGCCCGGGTCGGTGGCGTCGACCTCCAGGATGTCGCCCGGCGACAGTTCCTTGATCAGCTTGCGCGCCTTCAGGACCGGGATCGGGCATTTCAGGCCGCGGGCGTCGTATTGGCGGATCATGCTTTCGCTCCTTCCGCGGCATCCTGCCCTTCGCGCCGCGCCTGCCAGGTTTCCAGCAGGCTGGCGCTGACGATGAGGATGCCGCCGACGATCTTGTGCCAGCCGAGATCTTCGCCGGCCAGCCAGACGGCCGAACCGACGCCGACCACGACTTCCGAGGTCATGAGGATGCTGGCGCGGCCGGGCGAGAGGCGTCCCGCCCCCCACAGGCTCAGCACCATAGCCGGCACCACCCAGATGAAAGCGGCGCCGATGATCCAGGGCACCGCGCCAATGAGGATATCAAGTGCTGGCCAGCCGGCCGGTCCCGCGACATCCCCGAGAAGAACATAGACCAGCAACCCCACCGGCAGGGCGCAGCCGAATTGGGCGATGCTCTTGTCGAGCACGGTGATATGCGACCACATGCGCGCCGTGAGGAGCGCCACCGCCCAGCAGAGGCCGGCACCCAGGCCCATCCATTCGGCCAGATTGGACGGCCAGGGCCAGCGGCCGCTCACACCTTGCAGCACCATGAGACCCACCAGCGCCAGACCGATGCCGATCCAGCGGATCGGCGTCAGCGGTGTCTTCATGAAGATGCGCTCAAGGATGGTCGACCAGATCGGGCTCAAATAGAACAGCAGGATGATGATCCCGACCTCGCCCATCACCACGGCGACGGCAAAGAGGATGTTGCAGCAGGCAAGCGCGCCGCCGCACAGCAGGACCCGCCAGCCGCCTTCCAGCAATTGCCGGTGCCGGATGAACAGGAACGGCAGCAAGGGGATGAGCGGCACGCCATAGCAGAGCGCACCGGCCAGGGCCGCTGGAATCCCAGCGGCCTCGACCGCGCGCAAGGGATACCACATCGAGCCCCAGAAGATCGACGAGCCGACCATGGCCAGGCTCGGCCACAGGATGCCGCCTTCGATCGGCGCGTTGCTGCCGGTGGCGGCCGTCATGCGACCCGCGCCCAGCCAGCGCGCTTGGCGGACATTTCCTGTTCCGCAATGACATCATAGGTCGCTTCGTCGAGCACGGTCAGGGATGCCAGCAGCAGCTTCTCCCGAACCGGGGCAAGATCGTCATCGTTGAACGCGGCGCTGAGGCCGGTGCGCAGCGAGGCGACGTCTTCGACCGGCAGCGCACGACTGGTGATGAATGGCAGGCAAGGCGCCGGTGCGGTCTGGTCGAGGATGCGGAGGCCCACCACTTCATTCGGCGCGAGTGCGGTGAGAAGCGTCCAGCTTACGCAGTCCACGGCGCAGAAATCGGCAAGACCAGCCTTGACCAGAGCCACGGATTTGCGGTGCGCCCCGCTTTCAATGGCCCCGCGCAACAGCCCGTTCACAATCCCCTGCCCAGCCAGGTAGTGCTTCAGAACATTGCAGCCTGATTGCGAATCCGCGCCATTGAAGGCCACTACCCGGCTGCTGAGATCGCCGCCACGCTGGATGTCATCGACCGCGCGCACGATGACAAAACTGCGATAGGTCGACCCGTCGCAGCCCGGCGCCTCGTAACCTGGGGTGGCCAGATAGCGGACCTTGCCCTTCAGTTCATGGGTGAGCGGAAAGCCACAGGTCTGGGAGAGGAGAAGCTGCGGATCCAGCCAATGGGCATAGACATCGGCCGGGCGCGTCAGCGCCGACGGGATCCCGGTAAGACCGGCCGCGGCGAGATGGCCACGCAGACCTTCCCAGAAAGCATCGGTAACTTCGCGCAGTTCCGGAAAATCGTACATCGGCAGGGCCGCGATCATGGCAGAGGACTCATCTGGCTGGTTGAAATCAGAAAGGCAGTGAATTGCCGCCGCTCGCGGGAAATTGTGGCAGGCCGTCGGTAATGTCGTAGTAATCGCCCTTATCGGCGACGAAGATATGGTGTCGCAGCTTCAGGCCGGTGGGGGCTTCGAGCAGGCCGGCCGGGATCGAGACGGCGTCCCTGCCGATCATTTCCCAGAACAGCGACGAGCCGCACTGCCCGCAGAAGCCACGCCGCGCCTTGGGCGACGATTCATGCCAGCGCAGTTGATCACCGCCGCTCATCTCAATGTCGGCCCATTTTGCCTTGCTGTAGGCCGGTGCATGACCGTGCCAGCGGCGGCACTGGCCGCAATGGCAAACGCTGATATCACGCATCGGTCCGGTGATGGAGAGGTGGATGGCGCCGCACAGGCAGTGACCGGTTCGGGTCGTTGGCGCAGCCGTCCCTTCGGGCGGAGCCGACGCTGGCTTGACCGGCTGGGCGTTCGCCGACGATTGGGCATATTGCGGCAGATCGTCGTCAAGAATGTCGTAATCGCCTTTGAAGTCGACCCAGATATGCTTGGCGAGCGTCAAGCCGGTGGGCGCTTCCAGGCACCCCATGGTGATGTCGAGATCCTCGCCGCCCACCCGGCGCCAGAACATTTTCGAGCCGCATTGCCGGCAGAAGCCCCGCTCCGATTGGGCGCCCGAGCGATACCATTGCACGTGCTCGGCCCCCGTCAGGGTAACCTCTGCCATCGGTGCCGAGGTGTAGACGCCAAGCGCTCCTTGCCAGCGGCGGCACATGGCGCAATGGCAGGCGTTCGGCGCCGCCAATTCTGCGCCGGTCACCAGCGTTACCGCACCACACAGGCACTGGCCGCGAATCCACTTCATGTTCGTTAACGCCTCCTGTCCGGGCGGAGCATAGCCCAGCCCTCATGACCCAACCAAGGGGGGCGGTCCGGCGTTGCCTGCATGGTGGGATAAGTATTTCTTCATTGCCGGTCTGATACATTTTCGTTACCAATAACCCTAGAGAAACAACGCCCTTTTTGAGGCACATGACCGCGCAGTCCACGACCGCTGAACCCTTGCGGATAAACAAAGGGGAAATCGGCCGCCACGCCTATCAGGCGGATATCCCGACTTTGCTGCTGGCAGCCGGGATCTACGCGGCATTTCTGACAGTGACCTGGTTCTATCACGACCTGCCCTGGTGGGCGGTGTTGCCGCTCGGCGCCAGCATCGTCTGCCTTCACGGGTCGCTGCAGCACGAGGCGGTCCACGGCTATCCGTTCAAATCGCGCCGCCTCAACCGCTGGATCACCGGCTGGTCACTGTGGCTGTGGATTCCCTATGAGGTCTATGTGGCGACCCATACCAGGCACCATATCGACCAGGATTTGACCGACCCGTTCCTCGATCCGGAATCGAACTACCTCACCGAGGCGCAATGGGCGCAGATGTCGCCGCTGCATCGCTGGGTGCGCCAGCGGATGCGCACGCTGGGCGGCCGCATGCTGTTAGGACCGGGCTATTACACCGTGTCATCGGTGCGCGAATGCTGGAAGGATCTCAATTCCGGCGACCGCTATCACATCGTGCCCTGGGTCTGGCATTTCGTGACAACCGGGCTGATCCTGGTCTGGGTGGTGGGTGTCTGCGACATCCCGGTCTGGGCCTATGTGCTGATGTTCGCCTATCCCGGCACGTCGATGGCCCTCATCCGCTCCTATGCCGAGCACCGCGCGGCGCCCGATGAAAAGACCCGCTCGGTCATCTGCGATGCCGGGCCGTTCTGGAGCTTCATGTTCCTCTACAACAATCTCCACGCGCTCAATCATGCCGAGCCGGCCTTGGCCTGGTATCGCCGTCCGGCACGTTACCGGGAGACCAAGGAGCAGTTGCTACGGGAGAACGGGCAATATTACATCCCGGGCTATTTCGCCCTCGCCCGCGCCTATCTGTTCCGGCCCAAGGAACCGATCTTCCATCCCTACAAAAGCACCCCATGAAACGACCGGCGAAACGAGTAGCTAATCGTTTCGCCGGTCGGGTTTCCGGGGCTTAGGCCAGCAGTTCGAGATCGAACGGCAGCGAGCGCAGGCGCTTGCCGGTGGCGGCAAAGACCGCATTGCCGATGGCTGGCGCCAAGGGCGGCAGTCCCGGTTCGCCGATCCCCGTCGGCGCTTCCGCCGAGGGCACGACATGCACCTCGACCGCCGGCATTTCCTTGATCCGGGTCGGTTCGTAATCGTCGAAATTCCCCTGCTCAACCACGCCCTCGGCGAAGGTGACCCGGTTCCGCAGCACGGCGGAGAGAGCAAAGCCGATGGCACCCTCGACCTGGGCCGCGATCACGTCGGGGTTGATGGCGACGCCGCAATCGACCGCGGCGATCACGCGGTTGACCTTCAGCGCACCAGCCTCGACCGAGACCTCGGCCACCATCGCGACGCGGCTGCCGAAGGACATGTGATAGGCAATGCCGCGCCCCATGCCTTTGGGCATCTCCTGGCCCCACTTCGCCTTCTCGGCGACATGCTTCAGGACGGCGGCATCGCGCGAGCCTTCCTTCAGGTAGGAGAGGCGGAAGGCGAGCGGGTCTTGCCCCGCTAGATGCGCCAGTTCATCCATGGTCGTTTCCATGACATGGGCGGTGTGGCTGTGACCGACCGAGCGCCACCACAGGACAGGGATCGCCGTCTTGGCGTTATGGACATGGACCGCCAGATTCTCGATGCCATAGGGCGTGTCCGAGACACCTTCGACACTGGTGGCATCGACCCCGTCCTTGACCGTCATGGGTTCAAGCGCTGTCCCGATCATGATCGACTTGCTGACAATGGTGTGCTGCCAACCGGCGATCCTGCCGGCCTCGTCCACACCCGCCTTGACCTTGTGCAGCGCCATCGGCCGGTAGTAGCCGCCCTTGATATCGTCTTCGCGTGTCCAGAGCAGATGGACCGGCGCCTTGCCGCCGATCGCCTTGGCGATCTGCGCTGCCTCGACCGCCCAATCCGCCATGGGATTGGCGCGCCGGCCGAAACTGCCGCCGCCCAAAAGCGTGTGGATCCTGATCTTGTCCGGCGTCACACCCAGCACCTGGCCCACCGCATAATCGTCGATGCTCTGGAACTGGCTGCCGGCCCAGATCTCGGCACCGTCCGGTGTCAGTTCGATGGTGCAGTTGAGCGGCTCCATGGGGGCGTGCGCCAGGAATGGGAAGGTGAACTCGGCCTCGTAGCTTTGCGATGCCTTGCCCAGACCAAGGGCGGCATCGCCGCGATTGGCGGCAACGATTCCGGGCGTGGCGGCGAGATCGCGATACTCGGCGACGAGCGCATCGCTGGAACGCGTCTCCGCGAGGCTGTTGTCCCAGGTGATCTTGAGCGCATCACGCCCCCGCATCGCCGCCCACGTGTCGTTGGCGAGCACCGCGATGCCGGATGGAATCTGCACCACATCGACCACGCCCTTGATCTTGCGCGCGTCGGAATCATCGATGGATTTGACCGTGGCACCGAACTGCGGCGCGCGGCGGACGAGTGCCGTCAGCATGCCGGGCCGGCGGAAATCAATGGCGAAGGTCGCCGTGCCCGTCGTCTTGCCCTTGGAATCGAGGCGCGGCAATGGCTGCCCGATATATTTCCAGTCCTTCGGATCCTTCAACGTCACCGCGGTCGGGACGGTTTCCTGCATCGCCGCCTCGACCAGCTCGCCGAAGCGGGCGGATTTGCCCGAGGCATGCGCCAGCACCGCGTTCGCGACGGTGATCTCAGCCGCAGGCACATTCCATTGCTTGGCCGCGGCCGCGACGAACATGGCTCTCGCCGCGGCACCGACCTGGCGCATCTGGTTCCAGGAATTGGCCATCGAGGTGCTGCCGCCGGTGCCGATATAAGAGCCGAAGAACAGATTGTTGTAGACCTTGGGATTGTTGGGCGCGAAGTCGAAGCCGACCTTGGACCAATCGGCATCCAGTTCCTCAGCCACCAAGGTGGCAAGGCCGGTGCTGACGCCCTGCCCCATTTCGAGATGCTTGCACAGAACGACGACGGAATCGTCGCTGCCGATACGCAGGAACATGTTCGGATCGAACACGGCTGCGGCGGGGGCGGGGGCCGCTGCCTCGCCTTCCGCTGCGGCGAAGCGCCCGAAGGGCACGAAGCTGCCCAGAACGAAGACACTGGTGGAGAGTCCGGCACCTTTCAGGAAACTGCGGCGCGACGGTGCGATGGCTTGGCTGTTCTGGATCAACATGGCATCGACTCCTTAAGCCAGGGCTTTGGCAGCTTCATGGATGGCGTCGCGGATGCGGACATAGGTGCCGCAGCGACAGATATTGCCTTCCATGCTGGCATTGATGTCCTCGTCGGTCGGCTTCTCATTGGCTGAGAGCAGCGTGATCGCCGACATGATCTGACCGGACTGGCAATAACCGCATTGCACCACGTCGAGCTTCTGCCAGGCGGCTTGCACAGCCTCCGCCACCTTGCCGGATAGACCTTCGATGGTGACGATTTCGCGACCCTCGGCATCGCCGACCATGGTCGAGCAGGACCGTGCCGCTTCGCCATCGATATGGACCGTGAAGGCACCGCATTGCGCAGCACCGCAGCCGAACTTCGTGCCGGTGAGGTTGAGATGGTCGCGGAGCGCCCACAGCAGGGGCATTTCAGGATCGACGTCGAGCTGCTGTTCCTTGCCGTTGATCGTGAGCGTAATCATGGCTCTCTCCTCGCGTCCTGTGTCTGGGTCATTGCGGGCATGCGCCACCACCGGCGAGCCAGGTCTTCACATGGTCGGTCAATTCGGCGCGCGGCATCGGGATCGCTTCGCGGCCCGGCCCCGGATTCCAGCCCCAGCCGACAAGCTCGTCCTCGGCGAAATGGTGGACCAACTGTTCGGCGTTCATATTGCCGTTGCGTGCTGGATCGAGCATCTGCCGGCAGATATCGCCTGAGGCGACACCCTGCCAGTTCTGCTCCAACGGTGCCAATGACCAGCCGGGCGCGCCAGGCACGCCGGAGGTCGGGTTGTTGCCGGTCTGGCTATGGCAATTGGTGCAGCGCATGCCGGTGACGCCCATATTGTCGTCGCCCCGCACCACCAGCGGCACATGCAGGCGCGCGCTATCGCCCTGGAGCGGCGAGTCAACCTGATGGCAATTGAGGCAGCGCGGGTGCTCGACCACGGTCGCGATCTTGTCCCAGGCAGCGAGGCTTTCTGCCGCCGTTGTAGTCGCCTGGCCGTGGCTGGCATTGTTGCCGGCGGTCCAGATGAGCGCCACCATACCCACAGAAACGAAGAGGAATAGAAAGAGGATCTTGCGAAGACCAACCTGCGCACGCCGCATCAGCGTCTCCCATTGGCGGGCCGCCCGGATCTTTCGGGTCGGCTGGCTGAATCAACAACGTTTGTATCGAGCCATCAGTTCAACATGTTTGCCGGCAAGCGATAATGCCCATTGCTATCGAATGATTGCACGAAACTCCTGGGCGGTCGCGCCAGCCTTGTCTCAAGCTAAATGAAAAGGCCATCGCTGAGTTGCCTCGGCGATGGCCCTGTCTGTTGCACCAATGTGAAAGTACGCCGTCAGGTCTGCTTGACGCCGCCCTCCGCCTTGCGGCGCGCGACGAAGTCCTTCAACTGATCATCGATGGCGGGATCGAGTGCGGGCGCCTCGAACTCGGCCAGGGCTTGCTTCCACAGGCCGTTGGCGCGGGTCGCCGTATCCTGCGCACCGGCAAGGCGCCAGGTCTCGTAATTGCGCCAGTCTGAGAGGAGCGGCGAATAGAACGCCGTCTCGTAGCGCGCCAATGTGTGGGCGGCGCCAAAGAAGTGGCCACCGGGACCGACTTCCTTCATCGCCTCGAATCCAAGCGCGTCCTCTGACGTATCGAGCGGCTGCAGGAATTCGGTGATCGACTGGATCATTTCCGCATCGACGACCATCTTCTCGAACGACGCCACCAGACCGCCTTCCATCCAACCCGCCGCGTGCAGGATGAGATTGGCGTGACCCATGACGGCGCCCCACAGCGACATCTCGGATTCATAGGCCGCCTGCGCGTCGACGGCGTTGGCGGCGCAGGCATTGCTGGAGCGATAGGGGAAACCGTATTTGCGTGCGAGCTGGCCGCCGGCCATGGCGGCGCGGGTGTATTCCGGCGTGCCGAAGGCGGGCGCCCCGGTCTTCATGTCGACATTCGAGGTGAAGCCGCCATAGACGCAGGGCACGCCCGGATTGACCATCTGGATGAAGACGATGCCGGCCAATGCCTCGGCATTCTGCTGTGCGAGCGCGGCAGCGATCGTTGCCGGCGCC
>NZ_CAMDRA010000048.1 GCF_945906275.1 Dongia mobilis | reverse complement strand
CATGGCTATGAGGATTCGCTGTCGGAGGTCTGCTACGGCGCGCTCCTCGAATTGGGACCGACCGAGCAGTTCCAGAAAGAGCGGCGTGATTTCGGCGTCTCGCTCTATGATCGGCATCGTGATGGCTCCGGCAGCTGCTATTCCTCCTGGCTGCGGCCGATCCTCAACACGCGGCCCAAGCGCGCCATCTGGAATTTCAATGCCGATCTTCATATCACCGACTGGCTGCACGCGATCGGCCAGCCCTATGACATCATCACCGACGACCGCATCCACGTGGAAGGTGTCGAGCTCCTCAAGAACTATCGCTGCGTCATTGCTGGGACCCACCCCGAATATCACAGCACGCAGATGCTGGATGCATTTGAGCGCTACCAGAAGGATGGCGGCCGGCTGATGTATCTGGGTGGCAACGGGTTCTATTGGCGCATCGCCACCAACCCTGAATGGCCGGCGGCGATCGAGTTGCGCCGGGGCGAAGCCGGCACACGTTGTTATGAACTGCCGCCCGGCGAACGCTATCACGCTTTCACCGGCGAGTTCGGCGGCCTGTGGCGCAGCCAGGGCCGCGCACCGCAGAAGATGTTCGGTGTCGGTTTCGTGACCGAAGGATTCGATGCCAGTTCCTACTACCTGCGCCTGGCCGACAGTTTCGACCCGCGCGCGGCGTTCATCTTCGAGGGTATCGGGCCGCAGGATCGGATTGGTGATTTCGGGGTTCTGGGCGGTGCAGCAGGGTTGGAACTCGATGCCAGTGACCCGGAACTCGGAACGCCCACCCACGCTTTGATCCTGGCGGCGTCGGTCGAGCATTCGAACGTCTATCTGCTGACGCCGGAGGAAATGCTGGCTGGCTTCCCGGGGCTGGATGCGATCGAGAACGCAAAATGCCGCGCCGAGTTGGTCTTCTTCGAGACGCCTTCCGGTGGGGCGGTTTTTTCGACCGGGTCGATCGGCTGGTCGAGTTCCCTCAGTCACAATAACTATGACAATAACGTGTCCCGTCTGACACTTAACGTCCTCCGGCGATTCCTGGACCCGGAGACTTTCGCCTAGTCTGGCCTTGTCAGCGCCCCTCCCCGCTGGGATGATGGCGGCATGCTGCTGGAAATCTTCGCCGATACCGTCTGCCCCTGGTGCTATATCGGAAAGCGCCGGCTGATGCGTGCCTTGGCCAACCGCCCGCAGCCGGGTCTGGTGATCCGCTGGCGCGCCTTCCAACTCAATCCCGGCATGCCGATGGCCGGCATTGACCGCGCCCAATACATGACGGCGAAATTCGGCAGCCTCGAGCGGGCACAGCGCGTGTTCGACAGCGTGGCCCGGGTCGGCCGCAACGAAGGCATCAACTTCTATTTCGACCAGATCCAGCGCACACTCAACACGCTTCGGTCCCACCGCCTGTTACAGGCAGCGGCGAAGATCGGCCGAGAGGGCGTCCTCCTGGATCGGCTCTATACGGCCTACTTCACCGAGGGCGTCGATATCGGCGATCCGGAGAAACTGATCGCAATGGCCGAGAAGATCGGTCTGCCGGCGGAAACCGCGCGGGCGGCGGTGGAAGGCATTCCGGAGATCGACATGGCGCTCGCCGAGGATTTCCAGTCGCGGCGCTTGGGCATCACCGGCGTGCCCTACTTCATCTTCAACGGCCGCTTCGGCCTCTCGGGGGCGCAGGAACCGGAAGTGCTCTATTCCATGTTCGACCTCGCCCGCGAGGATGATAAGGAGCGGGTGGCCTAGTTCAGTCTGAGTACTTTCCGAACATCATCTTCATTGGCCGAACAATTTCCATAAACAGGCTCTCAGGTTTAGCTTTACAACCAAGAATGATTGCCGTCATACCTTCATTTAGCATGCTGTCTCTGACGAGTGTTTCGCGTTGTGAAACCACTTCGAAAGTTCGCTGGTAATACCCCATTGCGAACCCTACTGCATAAATGAAGTTAACTACCTCGCGTCTTTGGGGTGGCGACGCTTTCTCTGGATCGAGCGAATACGCAGCCGCGGCAAGAAATTCATTGCAAGTATAGTTCGACATTGCCACTGGAACGGACTGAGCTATTGCTGGCGTTAGAAATCCGGCAAGGCATAGGCAGACAACCAACAGCACTTTCAAATTTCCCTCCCAGAGGTCACGCCGCCATGTCGGCGAGCTTGTCCATCAACTTCCTGACACCGCTCACCCGCGCATCGGCATCAAGCCAATCCTGGCGGTAGACCAGTTTCTGGTCGGGGCGGACCGACATGATGTCGGAGCGTTTCGAAATATAGTCGATGAGCCGGTCCGGCTTGGCGTAGCGGTTGTTGCGGAAAGAGAGGACCGCACCCTTCGGCCCCGCCTCGATGCGCTCGATGCCGGCGCTGCGGCATAGGCGCTTCACGGCCACAATCTTCAAGAGGTTTTCCACTTCGTTGGGCAGTGCACCGAAGCGGTCGATCATCTCGGCAGCAAAGGCCTCCGCTTCCTGGTCGTTTTCCAGGGTGGCGATGCGACGATAGAGGCCGAGGCGCACCGATAGATCAGTGACATAGGCCTCCGGGATAAGGACGGAGGTGCCGAGGTTGATCTGCGGCGCCCATTCCTGCTTCTGCTGTGCGCGGAGATCGCCGCGGGCCTCGGCGACGGCATCTTCCAAGAGCTGCTGGTAAAGCTCGACGCCCACTTCGCGCACCTGGCCGGATTGTTCCTCGCCCAGCAGATTGCCGGCGCCGCGGATGTCGAGATCGTGGCTGGCCAGGGTGAAGCCGGCGCCCAACTGATCCAAGGTCTGCATGACATCAAGGCGCTTCTGCGCCGTCTCGGTCAGGGTCTTGTTGGGGACAGTCGTCAGATAGCAATAGCCGCGCAGCTTCGAGCGCCCGATACGGCCGCGTAGCTGGTAAAGCTGGGAGAGGCCCAGGATATCCGCGCGGTGGATAATCATCGTATTGGCGCTGGGGATATCCAGGCCGGATTCGATGATGTTGGTGGCCAGCAGCATGTCGTAGCTGCGGTCGTAGAAGGCGGTCATCGCTTTCTCAAGTGCCGTTGCCGACATCTGTCCGTGGGCGGTGACGATCTTCACCTCCGGCACCAGCTTGCGGACGCGCTCGGCCACGGTCTCGAGGTCTTCGATACGCGGGCAAACATAGAAGATCTGGCCACCGCGGAACTGCTCGCGCAGGATCGCCTCGCGCACCACGACAGGATCGAACGGCAGCACGAAAGTACGCACGGCCAGGCGGTCGACCGGCGGCGTGGTGATGAGGCTCATCTCCCGGATGCCGGTCAGCGCCAGTTGCAGGGTGCGCGGGATCGGTGTTGCGGTCAGGGTCAGCACATGGATGTCGCCGCGCAGTTCCTTGAGGCGTTCCTTCTGGCTGACGCCGAAATGCTGCTCCTCGTCGACGATGACAAGACCGAGATCGGCGAATTCGACGGATTTCGCCAGCAGCGAATGGGTGCCGATGATGATCTCGACGCGTCCGTCCTTGAGGTCAGCCTTGGTCTCCTTGGTTTCCTTGGCGCCGACCAGCCGCGAGAGCTGGCGCACGCGCACAGGAAAGCCGCGGAAGCGTTCGCTGAAAGTCTTGAAATGCTGGCGGCAGAGCAAAGTCGTGGGTGTCACGACCGCGACCTGCTTGCCGCTCATGGCCGCGACGAAGGCGGCGCGCAGGGCAACTTCGGTCTTGCCGAAGCCCACATCGCCGCAGACCAGCCGGTCCATCGGCTTGCCAGCGGCAAGGTCGGTCAGTACATCGTCGATGGCACGCTGCTGGTCCTCGGTCTCGGCATAGGCAAAGCGGGCACAGAATTCGTCGAACAGGCCGGCGGGTGCCGCCAATGGATCGCTCTCACGGATGGCGCGCTGAGCTGCGACCTTCAGCAGATGCTGGGCGATATCTTTGATACGCTGCTTGACCCGGGCCTTCCGGGCCTGCCAGGCGGCGCCGCCCAGTTTGTCGAGTTCGACATGCGCATCTTCGCCGCCATAGCGGGTGAGCACCTCGATATTTTCGACCGGGACATAGAGCTTGTCACTGCCGGCATAGGTGAGGCGCAGGCAGTCATGGGGTGCCCCACCGACATCAAGGGTCTCAAGGCCCTCATAGCGGCCGACACCGTGATCGACATGGACGATGAAATCGCCGGCGCTGAAATTGGCGAGTTCGGCCAGAAAGGTTTCGGTCTTGCGCTTCCGCGTGACCGTGCGCGTCAGGCGGTCGCCAAGAATGTCCTGTTCGGTGACGACGAGCAGGCCTTCGGCATTGTAACCCTGGTCGAGCCCCAGGACAGCGCGGCCCAGCGTGTCACGCGGATAGGCCATGAACTCGGCAAGGCTGTCGACGGCGACCTGCTTCTGGAGCCCATGTTCATTGAGCAGATGGCCGATGCGCTCGACGGCACCCTGACTGAAGGCAGTGAGCAAGACCCGCTTGCCGGCCTGCTGTTCGGCGCGGATGGCCTTGGCCGCCGCATCATAGACATTGATGTCCGGGTTGGTGCGGGCTTCGGCGAAGCTGAGGCCCGGCGCCCCCGTCGCGCGCAGATTGGTATCGCTGCCCGTGCCGAAATGGTGGAAGGCGAAGATGGTGTGGCGACGGGCGAGGTTCTTCCAATCCGCATCGGTGAGATAGAGCTGGTCCGGCGGCAGGGGCTTGTAGGCGGTTGCCCCTGACTCGCGTTCAGCCCGCTGCAGGTCCCGGCGCGCGGCGTAGAAATCGGCAATCGTGTCGAGGCGGGCGCGCTTCGCATCATCCGCCTGGTGATCCAGGGTGATGATAGCCTGCGGCAGATAGCTGTCGAGCGCCACCAAGGGTGCCCCGAACAGCGGCAGCCAATGTTCCATGCCCGGATAATGCCGGCCGGCGCTGATCGCCTCGTAGAGCGGATCGTCGGAGCCGCTGGCGCCGAAGGTTTCGCGGTATCCGGTGCGAAAAGCCTCGATCGCGGCTGGTGTCAGCGTGATCTCGTTGACCGGCTTGATCTCAAAGCGTTCGAGCTTCTCCTGGCTGCGCTGCGTCAGGGGGTCGAACTGCCTGATGTCCTCAATCTCGTCACCGAAGAAATCGACGCGTAGGGGCTGCGGCGTTCCCGGGGGATAAAGATCAACGATGCCGCCCCGCAGGGCGAACTCGCCGGATTCAGTGACGGTCGCATTGCGCAGATATCCATTGCCGAGGAGGTATGTCACCAGCGCGTCCTGGCCCAGCGCCTTGCCGCGCGCGAGGTCGAGGCCGGCATTCCTGAAGGCAGCCGCCGCCGGCACCTTTTGCAGCAGGGCTGCGACCGTGGTGACGACAATCGGCAAGGGCTGGCCGGTGGCGCCGGCCGCTGCCAGCGCCGACAGAGTCTCGATGCGCGCCGCCAGAATGTCACGGTGGGGCGACGAACGGTCATAGGGCAGGCAGTCCCAGGCCGGGAAGGCCAGGACTTCAAGCTCCGGTGCCACGAAGCGCAGGGCGTCAATCATCCGGCTCATCCGGAGATCATCGCGCGCCACATGCAGCAGGCCGTTGAGCGAGCGCGTCCGCGCAATGCCGGCAACCAATTGGGCGTCGTGGCCATCCGGGACCCCGGCAACGTCCTGGCGACCGGCCGCGGCGGCGTCCGCCGGCACGTCGAATGGCAATGGATGGCGCATCAGGATTCCCCGAACCCGGCGAGCCGCTGGCGGCCGAAGGCGACCAGACGGTCGGTCACCGGGCTTCGCAGCCGCTCGGGCAGGGATTCGCGGCCGGACAGCCAGTCATAGATATCGGGATCGATTTCGCTCAAGAAGGCACTCAAATTCCGTAATTCGTCAGCATTCATGGTGGGGAGATTGGCCTCGGCGAATGGCCCCAGAACCAGGTCGAGTTCCTTGGTTCCGCGATGGCGGCATTGGAACATCAGCCTTTTGCGCTGCCGCTCCACTTCCTCCATGCCGATACCCTTCCCTCTTTTACGTTTGGCGCATAGAGTCCCCCCGTTTCCAGCAGCAGCCGGACCCGGAATCCCTTGCGACCGCAAATCCTTTACCCGCTCTTTGCCCCGGTGACCAGCCTGCCCGGCATCGGGCCCAGGCTCGGCAAGCTGTTCGAAAAATTGACCGGACCTCATGTGGCCGGCTTGCTGTGGCATTTGCCGACCGGATTGCTCGACCGGCAGCAGGAACCGCCGATCGATACGGTGGCCGATGGCGCCACGGTCACCCTGAAGGTCCAGGTCACGATCCATCTGCCGCCGCTGCGGCCCCGGCAGCCCTACCGCGTCTCCTGCGTCAATGACAGCGGCGCGGTCGATCTCGTGTTCTTCAACCCGCGGGTCGATTACATCCAGAACCTGCTGCCGCCAGGCGAATGGCGCGTTGTGTCCGGCCGGGTCGAACGTTATGCCGGCACCCTCAACATGGTGCACCCTGATTATATCCTGCCGCCGGAGCGCATGGCGGAGATCAAGCGGCTGGAGCCGACCTACGGCCTTACCGCCGGTTTGACGCCGCGGCTGGTGCTGAAGGCGGTCGCTGCCGCCATCGAGCGCGCCCCGGACATGCCGGAATGGATCGATGGCCATGTCATGAAGCGGCACCAATGGCCGAAGTGGAAGGCCGCCATCGAAGCGGTGCACAAGCCGAGCAGCGCCACCGACCTCGACCCCGGCACGTTGGCGCATCAACGCCTCGCCTATGACGAATTGCTGGCAAGCCAGGTGGCCCTGGCTCTGGTGCGGCAACATAACCGCCGCCTTGCCGGAAGGCCTTGTGTCGCGACCGGCGCCCTTACCTCGCGCGTCAAGGCGCGTTTGCCCTATGACCTCACCGCCTCGCAGCGCCTGGCGATCGAGGAGATTGCCAACGACATGGCGTCGCCGCAGCGCATGCTGCGCTTGTTGCAAGGCGATGTCGGCAGCGGCAAGACCGTGGTGGCCTTGTTCGCGATGCTGATCGCGGCGGAGGCCGGGGGCCAGGCGGCACTCCTTGCGCCAACCGACCTTCTGGCGCGGCAGCATTTCGCGACGCTTGAGCCGTTACTGCGCGCAGCGGGGCTGGAACTGCGCCTGCTGACCGGTCGCGACAAGGGCAAGACTCGTGACCGCATTCTGTCTGATCTTGCCTCGGGCGAAATCAAGCTGGTAGTCGGCACCCATGCACTGGTGCAGGAGAGCATCGTGTTCGACGATCTGCGCCTGGCGGTGGTCGACGAACAGCATCGCTTTGGCGTCCAGCAGCGTGTCGCCCTCTCGGAGAAGGGCAAGGGCGTCGATCTCCTGGCGATGACCGCGACGCCGATCCCGCGCACGCTGACGCTGACCGCCTATGGCGATATCGACGTTTCGCGCCTGACTGAAAAGCCGCCGGGCCGACTGCCGATCGACACGCGCACCATTCCGCTCGACCGCCTGGGCGAAGTGGCGGAAGGGCTACGCCGTGCGACTGCGCAAGGATCACGGGCCTATTGGGTCTGCCCGCTGGTGGATGAGTCGGAGCTGATCGATCTTGCAGCGGCCACCGAGCGCCATGAAATGCTGAAGACGCTGTTCGGCGACCGCGTGGGTCTAGTTCATGGCCAGCAGAAGGCCGCCGAGCGGGACAAGACCATGGCCCAGTTCCAGGCCGGTGAGATCGACATCCTGGTCGCCACTACCGTAATCGAGGTCGGCGTAGACGTGCCCCAGGCGACGGTGATGGTGATCGAGCATGCCGAACGCTTCGGCCTGGCACAGCTTCCTCAGCTGCGCGGGCGGGTCGGGCGTGGATCGGCCAAATCGAGCTGCCTGCTACTCTATCAGACGCCCGTGAGCGAAACCGCCAAGGCTCGCCTCAACATCATGCGCGAAACCGAGGATGGATTCCGCATCGCCGAGGAAGATCTGCGTCTGCGTGGCGCCGGTGAACTGCTGGGCACACGGCAGAGCGGCCTGCCGGAATTTCATCTGGCCGATTTGGTGGCCCATGCCGACCTTATCCAGATTGCGCGCGACGACGCGCGGCTGGTGCTGGAGAAAGATCCGGAACTGGTGAGCGAGCGCGGCCTTGCCTTGCGCGTCCTCCTCTATCTGTTCGAGAAGGACGCGGTCGTCAAAACGATCCGATCAGGCTGAGGGCTTCGGCTTCGCAACCGCCTTGCCGGGGGCCACGATACCGCCGGAGACCACCAGCTTGATGCCGTCCTCGACCGACATGTCGAGATAAATAACGTCCCTGCGCGGCACGAAGATGAGATAGCCCGATGTCGGGTTCGGTGTCGTCGGCACGAAGATGGTGAGGGCATCGCCACCGATCGCCGTCGCCACCTCCGGCGGCGTGGTGCCGGTGACAAAGCCCAGTGTCCAGGCACCGGCGCGCGGGAATTCCACCAGCACGGAATCGCGGAATGCCGAGGATTGGTTGGCCAGTACCGTTTCGACAATCTGCTTGATAGCGCTATAGATGCTGCGAATGATCGGCAGGCGGTTGAGGATGCTCTCCATCAACTGCCGCGTCAGTCGACCGAAGAGGCCCGCGGTGACCGCGCCGATCGTCGTCAGCACCAGCAGCACGATGATGAGGCCGATACCGGGGATGGAGAACGGCAGGTAGCGCTCCGGATTGTATTCCGGCGGTACCATGGGTAGGACGGCCTGATCGACCCAACTGATGAACAGCCAGGCGATATATACCGTCAGGCTGACCGGCGCCGTGATCAGGATGCCGGCCAGGAAATAGTTGCGCAGTCGCACCCCCAGGCCCAGCCGGACCGGACGCTTCAGCATCAGATCCTCGGGCAACAGCGACGACGGCGGGGAGTCGGGTCCCGGTTCTTGCGGGTTCTCCGGCTGGCTCATGGTCAAACACACCTTTCAGTCGCGGCAATGCGGCCTATCAAATAGCACTGGCACCGCTGACGCAACTCCGGCAGAATCTAAGTTGTTTAACGGGCCTTTTGGGGATACCGGCGCCAAAAATGGCAGATTTTGAATGGATCGAAGGGCTGGTATGCTTCGCGGAACGCGACCAGCTAAGCTCCGACGTCATTGCCGGTGTCGAACGGGAATGGGAGCGGTTGCGCGGCGACCGAGCTTTCCCAATGCGCGAAGAAATCGACCCAGTCGCATTTCTGCTCTGGTTGCCCTATCTGTCCATTATGGAATTGCATGATGGACCGTTCCGAGTGCGATACCGCCTCATCGGTACCGAAGTTGCGCGCTTCTCGGGCGAGGATTTCTCCGGAAAGTGGCTGCATGAGACAGGCTGGAGTGACAAGCATCAGGCACTCAACCTCATGTTGTACGAACGCCTGTTCAAGACGCAGAAACCAGTCTACGGCCTTTCTCAAGTCGACTGGCAGGGCAGTTCCCACCATAGATTTCAGTGGGCCCTGCTTCCGCTTGGCAATCAGGCTGGTGCCCTCTCGCATTGCCTGAGTGTCGACGATTTCTCCCTCATCGCCCCACCCAGCGGCCTCCTCTGGGAATCTGAAGCGATCACAAACCAAGACGACACACCCGATACCATCGAGAAGAACTGACGAATGATCGAGAGCACCCTACGTCCTTTCCGGCGATTGCAACTAGTCACTTGCATCGTGGCGATGCTTGCCGTCACGGCATCGCTCGCAATGGCCCAGGAAACCAGTGCAAACGATCCCGGCTCGACCGCCTTCATGCGCGGCGACTATGCCTTGGCGATGCAGGAATGGTCGCGAAAGGCGCAGGTGGGCGATGCCGAGGCGATGAACAATATCGGCATTCTCTACAACAAGGGCCTTGGCGTCGATCGTGACGCATCCATGGCTGCCGGCTGGTACCGGCGCTCGGCGGAACTCGGCTTTGCCAATGCGCAGTTCAATCTCGCCAACCTGCTCTACTCCGGCGATGGTGTGGATCGCGACCTTCGGCAATCCGCGGCCTGGTATCATGAGGCAGCCAAACGCAACCATCTCGGCGCGCAGTATTTCCTTGGTTTGATGTATGCCGATGGCGAAGGTGTGCCCCAAGACAAGATGGAAGCACTGAAGTGGATCGTCAAAGCAGCGGACAGCGGCAATGCCGTGGCCCAATATGAGGTCGGCCGCATGCTGGTTGGCGGCGACGGTCTGCAGCCGGATCCGGTCAAAGGTGCCGAGTACACACTGAAATCCGCCCATGCCGGAAATGCCAAGGCGTCATTGCTGATGGCACAGCTTTATGCCGCAGGCAAAGGCGCCGAGCAGAATGATATCGAGGCCTATGTCTGGGCACGCATCGCGGCGGACCGCCTGAAGCCGGGGCAGGATTCCAGGAAGGCGCATGCACTCATCGACGAATTGGAGGCGCGTCTTGAAGAAGGCGCCATCAAGGCGGCGGAACGGGTGATCCAGATTCGCAACCCAAAGCCGGATACGGAAGGCGAAGCGCCGCCGCCGCAGTAGTACCTACTGATAAGTCGCTCCGGCATAGATTTTCTCGAGCCGCGCGATTGTCTCGGCGACGGAGAGTGACTGGTCACCGGGCACCGGCTGAGACACAAGATCCACGGTCAGGATCGAGTTCGCCTTGGCAGTCGCCCAACGCCGTTCAGAGCAAATGAAATCGTCCGGCCAGCCATAGAAACCGTGGTTGTATCCATAGTAGCCATAGCGGGGATAGCCCCAGAACGGTGCCGGCCGACAGTTGGGACGGGATTGCGCATCAATATCGCTGTCGGTCGTCTCTGTAGCGATGTGCAGGGCCGGGACGCCCCGCTCTTGCGCGATCTGCGCGGCTCGCAGCAAAGCAAGGTCGCGAACCCTCTCCTTTTCCGCGGCAACGCGCGGATCGGAGCGCGGATTGTTCGCCGATACCCTGACCGTCGCACCGCGATAAGTGACCTCGATCGTATCGGAATCGATGGTGCGTTCGCTGAAGCCGAAATTTCCTGCAGCCGACAGCGCCTGCATCGCCGGACGGGGCGGTAGGGGGGTGGTACAGGCGGCCAGAGCAGCCACCAGCAAAGGCAATACAAGTTGGACAAAACGCCGTGTAATCATGGCGCGATCGTAACATCCACGCTGCGGATGCGCCAAGGCAGCAAAGGGATTCAAGAAAAAGTGATCAGCGCCATTCCGCGTCTGGGTTCGAGAGAACCGCCGGGCTGAGGGCCAGGCAGTAACCATTCTCGGCCCAGACTTTCTTGCAGGCCTTGCCGGCCTCCGCCTGATCGAGACCGACCAGCAATGCGGAATAGCGGGTCAGGCCCTCCCAGGTGCGCTGGATAATGGCTGGGCGGCCTTTCTTGATCGTCCCCTTGAGCTTGGTCTTCATGGTGGCAATCGTGCTTTCAGCCAGTGCCTTCTGGGGGAAGGCGCCGAACACCACGCCCCAGCCAGAAATCCGGGCGGTCGACGTGATGGTCGAATTGCCGTCCTCGGCCACGCGCTTGTCGCAATCGCCGCCCTTCAGCAAAGTCGGCGGCGGCCCTTGATCTTCCGCGGCCACCTTGATCGCCATGTCCTTGAGTTTCGGCTTCACGCTGGCAGGTTGAGAAAAGCCGGCGTTGAGAAGCTGGGTCATCAGCGAGGCGCGCTCGCCGCGGTTGCTGCCGCCGAGCACCACGCCGATCAGGCGGCGCCCGTTGCGCTTTGCCGACGCCACCAGGTTGTAGCCGGAGCCGCAGGTAAAACCGGTCTTCATGCCATCCGCCCCCTGATAGGAGGACAGGATGCCATTGACCGATTGCTGCGTGCGACCAGCAATCGTCACGCTGCGCTTGCTGAAGAAATGATAGTGCTCGGGATAGCCTTCCAGGATGTGCATGGCGAGTTCGGCCATATCCCTGGCCGTGGTGACCTGGCCGGCATGGGGCAGGCCCGAGGCGTTACGGAATTCGCTCCGCGTCATGCCGATACGGTGCGCGGTTTCGGTCATCATCTGGGCAAAGCGCTCCTCGCTGCCCCCGATCGCTTCCGCCAATGCCACCGCAGCATCATTGCCGGAGACCACAATCATGGCCGTAAGTGCCTGCTCTACCGTGATCTTTTGTCCCGACTTGAGCCCAAACTTGGTTGGCGATTGACCAGCTGCATTGGCCGAGACGACGATCTTGTCGGCAAAATGCAGTTTACCGGCCTTGGCCGCCTCGAAAACCAAGAAGGCAGTCATCATTTTGGTAAGGGATGCCGGGTACCAGAGCGCATTGGCGCCATCGGCACGCAGGACTGTGCCATCCTTGGCATCGACCAGCACGCTGACGTTCCTGGCAGCGGCCGGCGAGGCGGCGGCGAGGCCCAAAAATACGGCCAGAACCGGCCAAGCCCACAGCCTTAACGCCTTTAGCAACATACTTCCCTCAAATCCCAAAATGGGGTTGGATGTTAAGACATGAGTCTGCGACAAGAGACAAGCGTTTTAGGCATTGTTCCGGGGTTTTACGACGGTAAGGTGACGGAATTGGTAGGGTTTTGGGGGTATCTGTGATCCGAATCACGCGCAATCTGTTGGTTGGTGGGTTTCTTGGCCTGACTGTCCTGTCCGGCCTTACCGCCCTGCCCGCCCAGGCCGATTATCAGAGCGGCGTCGACGCCTACTACAAAGGCGACTTCCGCGCCGCCTATGACGCCTGGCTCCCGTTGGCCGAGGCTGGCGATCCGATTGCGCAGAACAGCCTTGGTGCGCTCTACGATCACGGCCTGGGCGTTACCGAAGACAATGCCGAGGCCGCGCGCTGGTACGAGATGGCGGCCCAGCAGGGTTTCCCGCTCGCCATGCGCAACATGGGCAATCAGTATGCCACCGGCCATGGCGTGCCCTTCGACCTTGAAGCTGCCAAGCAATGGTACGAACGCGCCGCCGCCGCCGGCGACCAGCAATCCGCGGCACTCCTCAATCACCTGCGGCCGGCGACAACGCCGCCCGTTGACTCAGCAGCCATGTCGACGCCGGTTTTCAGCGCGCCGAGCGTCACTGGCAACATCGCCGAGCCTGTGGACGCGCCCGTCGCGGGGACTCAATCGACAGACACGGCGGCAAGTGACGACAGCGTTATCGTCGATGCGCCCGCCTTGGCGCCGGCCGTGCCCCAGTCGACCGCCCCGATCGCGCTGAGTGCTGGCGATGAGACCGGTGCAATCCCGGCGACCGGCGACATTTCTGCGCCCACGCCGGCAGCACCCGCGCCGGTTCAGCAGGCAGCAGTCACCCCCATCGCGCCGAGTGTGCGAACCGACGGCAACTGGCTGATCGGCCAATGGCAGGGCCCATCCCTCGGTTGCCCGCAAGGCGGCGGCGTTGAGTTCACCGACAATGAGACGCTGAGCTGGTTCGACGGCCAGATCGCCGTGCGCCTTGCCTCGACCTATGTCATTTCCGGCGACAACATCGTCGTCACGGCTACCGGTGGCGACGGAACTCCCTTGGAGTACACCTATCAGCGAAGCGGCCCCGACAAGATCATCATCGTCAGCATTCCGTCGTCGATGCCCAAATCGCTTTTGGGGATCGCCTACCGTCGCTGCGGCCCGGCCCCTGCCCTCACCGCGACATTGCCGGCTGCTGCACCTGCCGCCGTCACCCCGTCGCCAGTGCCGGGCTCGACGCCGGTCATCGGCGCGGCACCAGTGACATCGCCCGCGACACCCGTCGCCAGTCCAGCAGCCGCCAGTACATCGGCAGCCAGCGCGGCGCCGGCGATCGTTAACGGCACCTCGGCCGCGGGCTGGAAGGCCTTCGAGAATGGCCAATACGAAGAAGCACTCGCCATATTCAAATCCCTGGGTGAGGCTGGTGATACCAACATGCAGGTGATCGTCGGCAACATCTATGATTACGGCCAGGGAGTACCGCAGGATGATGTTCAGGCACTGCAGTGGTACCTGATGGCTGCCGAGCGGGGGAACACCAAGGGCCAGTATCAGGCCGGCGTCTTATACTATCGCAGCCAGGGTGTGCCGCAGGATCTTATCGAATCATACCGTTGGCTCGCACTCGCCGCCGAAGGCCCGTCGCCGGGCATGGCAAGCGATCCGGCGCACGCTACCGGCATCCAGGCGAGGAACCTGCTGGGTGAAGTGGCGGCCGGCATGAGCACGGCGGATATCGCCAAGGCCAAGGCCCTGGTCAAGAAGACGCGCAAGAAAAGCTGACGCCCGCCCCATTTCCGGAGTTTCCCATGCCGACAAATTTCGCCTTTGATGCGGTGGATCTCGCCGCCAAGGATCGCGCGCATCTCATTCATCCCTGGGTCGATCTGGGCCTAGTGAAAGATACCGAGCCGCTGATCGTGTCGGCGGCCGAGGGCGCCTATGTTTACAATGTGCAGGGCCAGAAGATGCTGGATGGCATCGGTGGCATGTGGTGCGTCAATGCCGGCTATGGTCGCGGCGAAATCGCCGATGCGATGGCCGAACAAGCGCGGCGGATGGCCTATTTTTCGCCCTTCGGCGTCATCGGCAATCCACCGGCAATCGAGTTTGCGCACCGGCTGACGCAGCATACGCCGGGCGATCTGAAGCATGTCTTCTTCACCACCGGCGGGTCGACCGCCGTCGATTCAGCTTTGCGCTTCGTCCATTTCTACAACAACTTCCATGGCCGGCCGAAGAAGAAGCAGATCATCACCCGGGAATATGCCTATCACGGGTCGACTTATCTTACGGCGTCTGTCTCGGGGAAACCCGCCGATCGCGGCAACATGGATCTGGAGACCGGGTTTATCCATCACCTCTCGGCGCCCAATCCCTATCGCCGGCCGGACGGCATGTCGCTGGACGCATTCTGCGACGCCAAGGTGAAGGAACTCGAGGACAAGATCCTGGCGCTGGGTCCAGACAATGTCGCCTGCTTCATCGCCGAACCTCTGCTCGCCTCCGGTGGCGTCATCGTACCGCCGCCCGGCTATCAGCGCCGCACCTGGGAAGTCTGCCGCAAATACGACGTGCTTTACATATCCGACGAGGTCGTCACCGGCTTCGGGCGGCTGGGGCACATATTCGCCTCAAAGGAAGTGTTCGAGATCGAACCGGACATCATCACCTGCGCCAAGGGATTGACCTCCGGCTATATCCCCTTGGGTGCGATGATCCTCTCCGACCGGCTTTATTCGACCCTGACCGACAGGGCCGGCCGCGGGCAGACCTTCGCCAACGGCTATACCTATTCGGCACATCCGGTATCCTGCGCCGCCGGCATGGCAAATCTCGATATCTTCGAACGCGAGGATATCTGCGGCCATGTGCGCAAGACCGGCCCCTATTTCCGCGACCGGCTTGGGGAACTCTCCGCACTGGACATGGTGGGCGACGTGCGCGGCAGCCATTTCATGGTCTGTGTCGAATGCACCTCGGACAAGAAGAACAAGACCGTGCCGCCGTCGGAATGGAATGTCGGCAAGCGCATCTTCGAGAAGTGCCAGGAGAAGGGCCTCCTTGCGCGACCGATGGGCCATCTCATCGTCATGAGTCCACCATTGATCGTGAACCGCGCCCAGATCGATTTCGCGGTGGAGACTCTGCGTCAAGGCATCGTCGAGGTCATGGACGATCTGAAGCGCGAAGGATTGTGGAAGGCCTGATCTACTTCAGCCAGATTTCGGCACTGGCGGAACGACCGCCGGCATCGATCACGGTCACGCGCTGCGCGCCCTTCCCGTCCGGATCCCATTGCGCCTGGCGGAGATAGGGCGGCGAGATGACCGGCTTGCCGTTGACCAGCCATCGCAGGGGCAGATTGCCACCCTCGGCCTTCAGAACCAGCGGCAACATGGGATCACTGTCGGCGACCGGCACTGTGGAGCCATCGAGCGGGAACGCAATGCGCAGTTTATCCTCTTCACGCTGCGCAGCTGCCATCATCGGACCGGCATTATAGCGTCGCAAGTTCGCTGGCAGCGCGCCATTGCCGACCAACATGGCACCGGCCGGTGGCACGCCGGCAAGGGCGCTTTCGCTGGGAGGCAGTTGGTCGAAGGCTTCGAACAGCAAGGGGGCCGCCGCATCTCGGCCCATGCGACCACCGGAGAAGGAACCGTCGGGGCGGCCGACCCAGATGCCGATCGTGTAGTCCTTGGTGTAGCCAATCGCCCAGGCATCGCGATAGCCATAGGATGTCCCGGTCTTGTAGGCGATGCGTCTGGCCTGCCGGCGGTTGCCGGATGCGAGCCAGGCGGCGGGTGGTGGCGTGTCCTCCAGGATGCGCGTCACGTAGTAGCTGCCGAGCGCGCCGATGAAGGGCTTCGCCTCGGCCTGTAGGGTGTCCGCCTGGTAGGTCAGCGCCCGCACCTGCCCTGCCTCGGCGAACGCGGCATAGAGTGCCACCAACTGCTCAAGGGTGACGCCAACGCCACCCAGCACGATCGGCAGACCCGGCCGTCCGGCATCCTTCGGGAGGCGCAGCGGAAAACCGGCGTCGGTGAGCTTCTGTGCGAAAGGCGGTGCGCCGATCGCATCCATCAAGGTAACCGCCGGCAGGTTGAGCGACAATTGCAGCGCTTCCCGCGCCGAGATCTCGCCACGGAACAGATGGTCGAAATTTTCCGGTGCCCAGTCGCCAAAACGCATCGGCTGGTCGACCATGATCGTGTCTGGATGCACCACCAGTTCATCGAAAGCCATGCCGTAGATAAATGGCTTCAAGGCGGAGCCAGGCGACCGGACCGCCTGTACCATGTCAATCGGTCCGAACTGCCGGCGGTCGAAATAGTTCGCGGAACCCAGATAGGCCAACACCCGGCGCCCGTCATTGGCGACCACGAGGGCCGCCAAGGTGGCGCCCGGCTCGATGTTCACGGAACGGCGCTGCAGCAGGTTCTGCAGGGTCCGCTGCAACGCGTGATCAATGGTGGTGTGGATCACCGCCTGGCCGGGCATTTCCCGGCGGAGCCGCTCGGCCAAATGGGGTGCATCGCTCAGCGCCGGCATGCGGCGGGTCGGAATCGCCTCTGCAAGTGCCGCCTGGTAGGATGGCTGGTCGATCTCCCCCTCCGCCAGCATCCGCGCCAGAACCTTGTCACGGGCGCGTTTGGCAGCCTCCGGGAAGCGGTCCGGGCGCAGGCGCTCGGGACTCTGCGGCAGAGCTACCAGGAGCGCGGCCTCTGCCTCGGTCAGGTATTGCGGCTCCTTGCCGAAATAGCCGAGGCTCGCCGCGCGAATACCTTCTAGATTGCCGCCATAGGGCGCAAGCGTCAGATAGATTTCGAGGACGCCCTCGCCGCCGAGGCGCCAGGTCAATTGCAATGCGCGCAGAGCTTCGACGACCTTCGCTTGAAGGCCGCGCGGCCGCGGTTCCATAAGACGCGCGGTCTGCATGGTGAGGGTCGATGCGCCGGAGACCACTTCGCCTGCCACCGCCGCCTGGAACCCCGCCCGGGCGACAGCGAGCGGGTCAACACCTGGATGCCATCCGAAGCGGCCATCTTCGAACGTTTTCAGGTAACGCAGGAAATTGGCATCAACAGCGTTCGTTTTGGCTGGAAACCGCCAGGCGCCGTCTGCCGTCGCGAAGGCGCGCAGGACACTGTCGTCCGCCGCCAACACCAGAGTCGAATGATCGCGCAACCGGCCCATGAAGGGTGGATAGAGTTGATCCAGCAGCAACCCGGCCATCATCGCCAGCAGGAGCAACCCGCTGGCGATGATGGTGGAACGGATCAGGCGATGGCGCAGGCCTTTCATGGCGCCGGCGATCAATACGCCGTGACCGTTAACTGGTCGCGGCCACCACGAGCGCGAACTTCGGGTGCGTACATGTCTTCGACCTGCACGGCCGGCACCGCATAGGCACCGGGCGTGACCGCCCGCACCATATAGGCCAGATTGAAGCTAGCTGTGTCGCTTTCGGCGTCGACGTCGAGCGCCCCGATGAAACGGTCATCGAGAAACTCGCTGTAGGTGAGATTGGTCAAGGGCGGCAGCCAGGAGAGATCGCCCGTGCGGCGCGTATCAGTCAGCCGCTCGTTTTCAATCTCCAGACCTGCCGGCAGCAGATCGACCACCAAAGCGCGGCGATAATCTGCCGCCAGGACCTTGCCGCTGATAACTGCCACCAGCACATCATTCTGCCGCACGCTCTTGAGGTCGACCGGTTCGCCGGACAGCGTATAGTAGACGCGGGTGATCTCGAAGCCACTCTGTTCCGGCGGCAGGTCAGCGATGGGCACACCCGCGACCGTCGCCTTGGCGTAGACCGGCTCCGATCCCTTGTTGGTGAAGACCGACCCCGTCCCCAGATCATTTCCAGCAAGATGCAGGAAATAGGGCTTGGTCTGGTTGATGCTCGTCTCCGCATCCCGACCGATGCTGATGTCCGACAGGGTCGACGAGGTCGTCGCTTTGGCGGCCATCAGGATCCAGACTTCTTCCTGGGTGCTGAGATAGTTGCGCCCGGCCTGCATGTTGGCCAGCGTGTCGAGATAGGCGGTGGGATCACGGCCCGGGAGCTTGGCTTCGCTGAGCAGCGTGATGATCGCCGCCAGATCGCGGAGGTCAGACCCGTAATCCAGCATGTGCCGCCGCGCCCGGTTGGCCGCCAGCAACGCCGCATCGAACGCACCATTGGCGCGTGCGATATCGCCGTTTAGGGCCAAGGCCGTGCCAAGCTGGGCCAAAGCGAGGCCCGTCGGCATGCGGTCGAGGTAGTTGTCGGCGAGATAGCGGAGTTCGCTGAGCTTTGCGTCCTTGGCCTTGGCCAGAACATAGACCGCATAGGCCCTTGCCGCGAGATTGTCAGCGCTGTCGTTGTTGTAGTCCGTGGCGACAAAGCGCAGGCCGGCGAGGCCATTGTTGTAGGCGATGTCGGAGACTTCGTAGCCGCGCTCCCGCGCCTGGGTCAGGAAATCCATGGCGAAAGCCGACAGCCAGTTTTCCGGGGAACTGAAGCTTGTCCACAGGCCGAACAGCCCATCGCTGCGCTGTCGTTCAAGGATGCGGCCGATCGCTTTTTGCACCTGTTGCCGATCACTCTTGGCGTATTTGCTCTCGAGACTCCAGATCTCCGCCACTTCATTTGTGAAGAGCAGCGGGAAGGCAACACTGGTGGTCTGCTCCAGGCAGCCATAGGGATAGTGATAGAGGTTGGCCAGCAGGCTCTGCACATCGAGATTGGGGTGCTGGCTGAACGACAGGCGCAGATCCGCCGTCTCCGGCAGGAAATCAGCCAGGGCATTGGCTGACACCTTCAGCGGCGCTCCCGGCAGGAGGCGTTGCGTCAAGGTCTGGCTGATCGCAGCCTGCGCGGGGCGAACCGGCAGATTGACGTCACGCGTCAGCGCAAAGCCATCCGGCCCTTTCATGGTCATAGTGACCTTGCCCTCGCCGACCCTGAGACCCTGAATGCCGGCGCGCCAATTGTGGCTGGCTCCCTTGGCAAGCTCAACGGTCAGATGCGTCTCGCCGGTAAGGCGAAGGTTTTCACTGGCGGTAAGATCGATCTCATATATGCCGGCTGTGCCTTCGACATTCTGCAACGAGAGTGTCACGGCACTGTCGTCCCCGGGCGCCAGGAAGCGGGCCGCCGACGCCAGGGCCACGACCGGATCACGGACGATGAGATCCGCTTCCGCCGCACCGACATTCTGTTTGTCCCAGGCCACCGCCATCAGGCGCAGGCGACCGTTATAGTCCGGCACCTCGAACTTGATCAGCGCCTTGCCGTCCGCATCCAGCTTGACGATGCCGGAGAAGAGCGCCACCAACTTGATTTCCTTGGGCGCGCCGCGCTTGGCAAGGCCTTCGCCATCGCCGCCGGAGCGGATGGTGCCGCGCTTGCCTTCCTTGCCGTCGATCAATTGACCATAGAGATCCCGGATCTCGACGCCCAACCGACGCTTGCCGAAATAATGATCGAGCGGATCCGGCGTCGCAAAATCGGTCAGCAGCAGGATACCTTCATCCACCGCCGCCAGGGTGACATAGGCTTCCTTGCCGGCAAGATTGGTGACAGCCACGGGAATTTCGACCGCTTGCCGCGGCTTCATGGTCTCGGGTACGGTCATCGAAATCTGCAGCGCGCGCGGCTTGGGGTCGATCGCGAGCCAGGTGAGGCCTATGGCGCGGCCCGGACCATGCTCGTTGCCCTTGCCGGCGCGATAGGCGTTGACCAGCACATAGGCGCCGGCACCCCATTTCTTGTCGACATCGATCTTGATGGTCTTGCCGTCCTTGGGCACCGAGACCGAGAAGCTGTCGATCACATGATCCGTGGCAACGGTCACCTGGGCTTCACCGGCAAAGGGTGCGCTCAGGCGGATTTCGGCGGTTTCACCGGTCCCGTAGAGTTCCTTGTCGGCCACGACCTGCATCTTGTCCGGCGTGCCGCCTGTCCCCGGCGCCGACCACCAGCCGGCATAGAAACGCACCGAGCTCGCGGTGCCGCTGGCCGGGTCGAACACTTCCAGTCGATAGCGACCCCAATCAACCGGCAGACTCAGCTTGCCCGGCTGATCAGCCGCGACAGTCAGCGCTCCGGTCGAAGACTCCGCATCGCGCACGACATAGTCATAGTCCCAGAGATTGTCGCGATAGAACCAGACATAGTCCCAATCCTCCTTGACCAGACGATAAGAGAGATTGGGCAGCGCTTTCGTCTTGCCGTCGCGACCGACCGCCAGGATCTCGAACTCCGCCGGCGTCCCCTGCTGGGTCTGGTCATCGGCGAAGAGCGGCTTGATCCCGAGATAGAGATCTCGGTCGCGGATCGGCCGCGTGATCGTCTCGATCACCGGCCGACCACCGAATTCATAGACCTCGACACGCAACGTCGCGGCGAGCGGGACCTGGGCGTCGGGCACCGTGTCGAAGGACATGTCGAGTTCAAGATGCCCCTGGTCATCGGTCGAGGTGTCGTCATAGACCAATCGCTCCGCCTCGACTTTCTCGTCAGCAAGGCCGAAACGATAGTCCTTGTGGTCAGGGAACGGCTGATAGTCGGCGGCGATGACCAATTCGGCCTTTACCGGCAGGTTGGCCGCCGGTGCCCCGTAGAGATATTTGGCGTCGATCTGGACCGGCAAAGGCGCCGGTGGATTGAGCACGTCAGCAGCGGCCGTCAACTTGGCTTCGATGCGCGCCGGGACCACGTCTTCGACCAGGAACTGCGTGCTGGCGAGCGCATCGCCCTCCGGGTCGAGATAGGCTTCCAGCGTCCAGGGGCCCGTCCGCGCAGAGTCTGGCAGATCAATATCGACGCTGTAGCCGCCGCCGGTATCGGTCACATCGACAAAGCGTTTGGCTTCGATACCGTCTGGCCTCAGCAGGCGGAAGGTCAATTTCTGGTCCGTGAGCGCCGCCGCCGAGGGATCACGCGACAGCGCCATGACATGCGCTGTCTCGCCCGGGCGGTAGACGCCACGATCGGTGTAGAAGAAGATGTCGGTATCGCCGGGCATGGTGCGCCCACCAACGCCGCGGTCGGAGAGATCGAAGGCTGGGCCGCTGACATCCAGGAAGCTGAAATCACCATCGCGCCTGAACGCCATGACGGCAGTGGCGGTGCGGCCGCCAGCGCCGCGCAGCAGGCCGGGATCAAAATGCGCCATACCGGAGGTATCGGTCAGGGCCTTTGCCAGGATTTCGTTATTGCGGGCGATGAGCCGCAGTTCGAGCCGGTGCATCGGGCGACCGCTTTCCAGCGAACGCGCTTGGACATCTAGGCCCTCCGTTCCGTTGAATGCGGTGAGGCCCACATCCGAGACGACCAGCCATTGCGTCGATTGCGGCTGCCAGCGCCAGGAATAATCATCCTGAGCTTCTTCATCGGCAGCATTGTGCGCCATCAGGATGTAGATGCCTGGCTTGGTGTCAGGCACCACTTCGTCAATCGGAAAGGCGGTGACGACGCTCTTGTTGCGGTCGCTCGCAATATCCATTTCACCGGTCCAGATCTCCTCGCCGGATTTGTCGGCGATGCGCTCGCGGTCATATTCCTCAAGGTTGTTGAGGAAGCGGCCGTCATAGAGTTCATTGATGAGGTTGCGGTCGTTGATGCGCATCAAGCGAAGCTTCGCCTTGTCGACATTGACCGTGATCAATGGCACGCCGGTGCTGCCGATCTTGGGCAGCACATAGGCCTGGTTGCGGAATCCGATGCTAGGGGCAC
>NZ_CAMDRA010000047.1 GCF_945906275.1 Dongia mobilis | reverse complement strand
TGCTCCCTTTCTGGACGTCCTATGTCGTCCGCTCCTATAGCTGGCTGCTGGTGCTGTCCGAGAACGGCATCATCAACCAGTTCCTGCTTTGGTCGGGCATTCTGGATACGCCCATCGGCATGGGTAACAGCCGCTTTGCCACCGTGCTGGGCTTCGTGCATTTCTTCGCCATGCTGCTGACGCTCACGATCTACGCCAATCTGGTGCAGATCAAGGACAGCTACCGCAAGGCCGCCAATGATCTCGGCGCCAATGGCTGGCAGGCCTTCTGGTACATCACCCTGCCGCTCAGCGTACCGGGTGTGGCGGTGGGTGCGTTCCTCACTTTCGTGCTCGCCATCGGCGACTACATCACACCGCAGATCCTGGGGGGCGCCAAGGAAATGCTGCTGCCCCAGGCGGTCATGCTGCAGATCGGGCGGCAGGCGGATTTCCCATTGGCGTCGGCCTTGTCGATGATCCTGATGCTGGTGATCACCGCGGCCTTCCTGCTCTTTGCCAAGCGGCTGAAGATGGAGCGGGTGTGACATGACAGCGCTCTATCGCTGGGCACCCTGGGTCTATCTGGCGCTGGCCCTGCTGTTCATCTTCCTGCCGGTGCTGGTGCTGGTCCAATTCTCGTTCCAGGGCGGCATGGCGCCGGTGCCGCCGTTCGACGGACCGAGCCTCAAATGGTGGACCAAGGTTCTTGCCAACCGCAAGATCACGGACGGGCTTTGGAACTCGCTGCTGGTTGGATTGGGGTCTGCCTTCGTCGCCACTGTGCTGGGATTTCTCGCGGCCTATGCGATGGCGCGCCGGCAGCGGCGTTTGAACGGCTTCTATCAATTGCTGCTGATGGCGCCGATCACGGTTTCCTACCTCATCATCGGCATGGGGCTGCAGATCACCTTCAACTATCTGGGGCTTGGCAAGTCGCTGTGGGCGATCGGCATCGGCCATGTGGTGATCAATCTGCCGCTGACCTTCGCTATTCTCTATTCGCAACTCGGCGAGCATCAGGCCAATATAGAACGGGCCGCCTATGATCTGGGTGCCGGTGATTGGCGCGTGGTGCTGGAGATCACGGTGCCGATGCTGTGGCCGAGCCTGCTCGCCGCCTTCTTCATCGCCGCGACCCTGTCCTGGGATGAGTTCGTCATCGCATTCCTGATGAGCCGTTTCGATGTCACCCTGCCGGTGGTGATCTGGAGCATGCTCAGATCCGGCCTGTCGCCGGAACTCAATGCGACGGGAACCCTGGTTTTTATCATCTCCATTCTAGCCGTCGGCGTGGTCGAGTTCCTGCTGTGGCGTTCGAGGAAGCAGCATGCCTGAGAAGCCCATGTCCGACCGGGTTGAATTGCGCCGCGTCAGCAAGGTCTATGAGGGTGTCACCGTCGTTGAGACGCTGGACCTGACCATCGCCGCCGGTGAGTTCGTGGTGCTGCTGGGGCCATCGGGCAGCGGCAAGACCACGCTCCTCAACATGATCGGCGGCTTTGCCAGCCCCAGTGCGGGCCAGGTGCTGATCGATGGCGAGGATGTAACCGACCTGCCGCCGGCCAAGCGCCCGACCGCGACGGTATTCCAGGATTACGCCCTGTTCCCGCATATGAGCTTGCTGGCCAACGTGGCTTTCGGGCTCCGTATGCGGAAGGTGCCGAAGGCAGAGCGCCTCGCCAAGGCCGCCGAGATGTTGCGCCTGGTGGGGCTGGAGGGTTTCGGCAATCGCGGTATCCATCAATTGTCGGGTGGCCAGCGGCAGCGTGTGGCTTTGGCTCGCGCCATGGCGGTCGAGCCCAAGGTACTGCTGCTGGACGAGCCATTGGGTGCGCTCGATCTCGCCCTGCGACGGCAGATGCAGGAAGAACTGGTGCGGTTGCAGCGGCGCCTCGGCGCCACCTTCGTGCATGTGACCCACGACCAGGAGGAGGCGATGTCGATTGCCGACCGGATCGTGGTGGTGAACAAGGGCCGCATCGAGGATATGGGACCGCCGGACCGGGTCTATCTCAAGCCTGCCAGCCTGTTCGCTGCGAAGTTCATGGGCGAGAGCAATGTGCTGGGCGGCCGCGTGGTCGCCTCCCAGGGCGGCGAGGTGAAGGTCGAGACCGCGCTTGGGCCTATCACCGCGCCGGGCAACAGTGCGGCCGGCAGCGCCGTCCACCTCGCCTTGCGGCCGGAGCAGCTTCTGCTCTCACCCCATCAGAACGGCGTCAGCCTGGGGCACGGCAGGGTCGAGGAACTCTCTTTCCAGGGAACCCATTGCCGCTGCCATTGCCGGGTCGCGGGGCAGGACCTGATCCTCAGGGCGCCGGTATCGGCAGGCTTGACCGCGGGGCAGGAAGTGAGCCTTTATGCAGCGCGCACCGATGTGGTGCTGTTGCAGCGGTAGGTAAAATGCTTACGGGAATCAATGAGTTCGGTCGGTTGAAGCGGTTGGCGATGCGCCGGCCGGAGGATGCCTTTGTCGATGACGCCAAGATCGATAAGGAATGGAAGAACCTCAACTATCATACCCGACCGGATATGAAGAAAGCCGTGGCGGAGCATCAGCACTTTGCCGAGATCATCAAATCCGTGGGCGCCGAGATTCTCTATCTGCCGTCGGATAAGAAGCTCACCATGGACAGCCTCTATGTCCGCGACGCGGCGGCGATCTGCCCCAAGGGCGTCATTCTTGCCAATATGGGCAAGAAGCAGCGCGAGGGCGAACCGCCGATCCACGGGCATTTCCTGGAGGAAGCCGATATTCCGGTGCTGGGGTCCATTTCCGGCCAGGGGCGGCTGGAAGGTGGCGATCTCATCTGGCTCGACGAAAAGACGGTGGCCATCGGCCGGACCTATCGCACCAACGACGCCGGCATCCGCCAGTTCAAGCATCTCATTGGTCCCGACGTGCATGTCGAAGTGGCGGTGATGCCGCATTACAAGGGGCCGACCGACGTTTTCCATCTGATGTCGGTGATCTCGCCCTTGGATGACAAATTGCACCTGGTCTATTCGCCGCTGATGCCGATCCCGTTCCGCGAATGGCTGCTGGCCCGTGGCGACGATCTCATCGAGGTGCCGGACAGCGAATTTGCCAGCATGGGCTGCAATGTGCTGGCGATCGCCCCCAGTGAGGTCGTCATGGTGAAGGGCAATCCGGAAACCAAGGCGCGCATGGAAGCGTCCGGGGTCAAGGTCCATGTCATTGATGCCGATGCCATTTCGGTGCCGGGCGAGGGTGGACCCACCTGCCTTACCCGTCCGCTGGAACGTCATTAACCTAGCCATCGGCTCGGAAATGAGTATTCCGGGCCGGCCGGATGAGAAAATGACGCCATCGCGACATTGACGGCGGCGCGAAATCGACAAAAATCGGTCGCCGGTAGGCAGATGGAACGGCTGAATCGGACCTAGTCTCTGCCATCGCGTCCGGGTGACATCGGGTTGCTTGTACGCCGCGTCAAACGTCTTGATCCAATAGGGGAATCTCCATGTCTAAGAAGGTCGGCAGCGATATCGAGATCGCGCGCGAAGCCAAAATGAAGCCGATCCGCGAGGTCGCGGCGAAACTCGGGATCAAGGAAGAATATCTGCTGCCCTTCGGCCATACCAAGGCCAAGATCTCGATGGATTACATCAAGAGCCTGAAGGGCCAGAAGGACGGCAAGCTGATCCTGGTCACGGCGATCAACCCGACCCCGGCCGGCGAAGGCAAGACGACCACCACCGTGGGTCTTGGCGACGGCCTCAACCGGATCGGCAAGAAGGCCATCATCTGCCTGCGCGAGCCGAGCCTCGGGCCGTGCTTCGGCGTGAAGGGTGGCGCTGCCGGCGGCGGCTATGCCCAGGTCGTGCCGATGGAAGACATCAACCTGCATTTCACCGGCGATTTCCACGCCATCGGTTCGGCGCACAATCTGCTCTCGGCCCTCATCGACAACCATATCTATTGGGGCAATGAGCTGGGCTTCGACAGCCGCCGCGTCACCTGGCGCCGCGTGATGGACATGAACGACCGTGCCCTGCGTCAGATCAACAATTCGCTGGGCGGCATCTCGAACGGCTTCCCGCGCGAAGACGGGTTCGACATCACGGTCGCCTCGGAAGTCATGGCGATCTTCTGCCTGTCGACCGATCTCGCCGATCTCACCAAGCGCCTTGGCAACATCATCGTCGGCTACACCCGCGACAAGAAGCCGATCTATGCCCGCGACCTCAAGGCCGACGGCGCCATGACCGTGCTGCTGAAGGATGCGATTGCGCCCAACATCGTGCAGACGCTGGAGAACAACCCGGCCTTCATCCATGGCGGCCCGTTCGCCAACATCGCCCATGGCTGCAACTCGGTGATCGCCACGACGACCGCCCTGAAGCTTGCCGACTATGTCGTGACGGAAGCCGGCTTCGGCGCCGATCTCGGCGCCGAGAAGTTCTTCGACATCAAATGCCGCAAGGCCGGCCTGAAGCCTGCCGCAGCGGTCATCGTCGCCACCATCCGCGCCTTGAAGATGCATGGCGGCGTGGCCAAGGAAGACCTCGGCAAGGAAAATATCGCCGCGGTGAAGAAGGGCGGCGAGAACCTCGCCCGCCATATCGAGAACGTGAAGAAGTTCGGTGTGCCGGCCGTGGTCGCCATCAACCGCTTCAGCGCCGATACCGATGCCGAGATGGATGCGGTCCGCCAGCTCTGCGCCGAGCTGGGTTCGGAAGCGATCGAGTGCAACCACTGGTCATCAGGTTCAGCCGGCATCGAGGACCTCGCCAACGCCGTGGTGAAGCTCACCGACGGTCCCAGCAACTTCAAGCCGCTCTATCCGGATGAGATGTCACTGTGGGACAAGACCCGCACGATCGCCCAGACCCTCTATGGCGCCCAGGGCATCATCGCCGACAAGGCGGTGCGCGACCGCTTTGCCGAATATGAGAAGGCCGGTTTCGGCCACTACCCGGTCTGCATGGCGAAGACCCAGTACAGCTTCTCGACCGATCCGAATCTCAAAGGCGCGCCGTCGAACCATGTCGTGCCGATCCGCGAGATCCGCCTGTCTGCCGGCGCCGAGTTCATCGTCGTCGTCTGCGGCGAGATCATGACCATGCCCGGCCTGCCGCGCGTGCCGTCGGCCAACCACATCCGCCTCAACGACAAGGGCGAGGTCGAAGGTCTGTTCTAGGCCCGAAGCTTCATTCCGAAAGCAAAAAAGCCGGCTCCCAGAGCCGGCTTTTTCTTTGACCCGTTATCGTGCGGCGCCACCACCGCCACCACCGCCCGAGCCACCGCCTGACTCGCCCCCGCCGCCGCGGCGTTCCCAACCGTTATTGTTCCTTTTGAGCTGGCTGACGGGATTGGGATTCACGATGTCCGGCGGTCCCGGCATGTCGTCGTCGAACAGGCCGACATCGGTGGATTTGAGATCGTCGCCGTCATCACTATCGCCCTTGCTCTTGCTACCCTTCTTCATCTGTCGCTTGAGCTGGTCGGTCGGGCTGCCGTTCCCGGGCGTGAAGCCGCCACCCCCACCGCCCAGGCCGCCAGCGTCTTCGTAGCCGACGTCGGACGGGTTGTGATAGGGGTCGACGAGGTTGCCGTTGCGCAGCAGGACATGACCGAGCGGGGTGCCGGCGAGCTTGGTCCTGCGTTCGATCTCGGCGCCATGCTTCTTCAGAAGATCGGTGAGGTGGTCCCAATCCTCTTCGCTGCCGCTGCCTTCGACCGGGTTCGGATTGTCGAAGCCGACGGCGATGTAGTGAATCGTCTCGCCATCCTCGATCACAAAGATCAGCCTGTGGCCCTCATCGTCCGACCAGAACTCGACCCAGTCGCCGTCATCGTCGAAATAGTCGACATTGTCGAGATGCCAGTCGGCCCGTGCCGCATGAACCGTGGTCATCGTCATCACCAGCGCGGCGGCGCCGGCCAGTAGAAGATTGACTCTTCGCATGACACAGCCCTCTCAATCGGGAGGGCCCGGATGGACCCTCATCTGGAGAGTGTGGCGCGAGGCAGGGGCTGAGGGTTCGGTACGTCAGGGCCGGAATGTGACGCTGCGCACATGGCGCTGGGGCGTCGTTACCGGTTCATCTCGACCGATATCCCTGGTGTGCGGTCGATTGATCCCTAGCGGCCGGCGCGGCGGTCGGTAGCGATTCCGAAGGGCAGGGCACCACGACGACGATGTTCCGGCACCATAGTACGGTAAGGGAGCTGCGGCTCGGGAATGCTGATCTGGTTTGGAGTCTGGTCGCTGAGGCAGATCTCCTCGACGCAATCGTCGAGCGCTTTCCGCCAATCGGGCTGCTCAAGCTGGAACAGCGCCTTGGCGCGGCTGCAATCAAGTTCGGTGCGGCGGGCTGGTGCGCCAGTGACGCCGAATCGGTTGGGTGTGATCGGGACCAGTTCCGGCGATGCCTGGAAGGGTGTTGCCTGGCGCAAGGCGTGGGCGGCGGATTCGAACCAGGTTGCCGACGGCTTGCCGCAGAAATGCAGGATCGTGCCGCCGTCGACTTCGCCGTTCATCAGGCCGAGGCCGACGCGGCGCAAGGCGGCACAGAGTTCGCGCACGGGCGTCGGCCCGGCGATATGGTCATTGGGGACGTGGACACGGCCACCGCGCTTGCCTAGCGACAGCATGGTTTTCAGCATGTTGTGGCCCTTGGCACCGAACAGCCAGCCAGTGCGCAGAATGGCGAACTCCCGGCAATGCGCTGCGACCGCGGCCTCACCCGCCGCCTGGGCCTGGCCAAAAACGCTGATCGCGTCCGGTTGATCGGTCTCCAGATAGGGACCGAGCTTGTCGCCGGCGAAAACCTGATCGGAAGATAGATGGAGGAGCGGGATACCCTGAGCGCCGGCGACTTCGGCGAGATCGCCCACCGACCAGTGGTTGCTGGCCTGGGTCAGGGTTCGATGATTCTCGGCGCTGTCGGGCGAGGCATAGCCGATGGTGTTGATCACCAGGGCCGGCGCAAGTGCGGTGAGATTGCGGCGCAAGCGGTCGATGTCGAGCAGGCCGAGTTCAATGCCGCTTAGGCAACGCACCTGATAGCCGGCGGGCCAGAGCATCTCTTCCAGTTCCTGGCTGAGAACCGCATTGCGGCCACAGATCAGGATAAGCTTGCTGTCTTGCATCGAACCGCTCCTTGGGCTCGCGATCCTGGGATCGTGGGCGAGGCCGGGTGAGTCGTCGAAAACAAGATAGCACCAGCACCCATTCGCGGAAAGGCGTGCACAGAAATATTACAGCATAATCAATGGGATAAGGATAAAATTTAATATAAATTCAATCAGTGCTGCGTAACCACGCGGCAGCCATAGAAAAGCCGCCGGTGCGTGAGCTAACCGGCGGCTTTTACAGCTCTTTTGCCTCAATCAGGGATTGGGCGCACGCGCACCGATGCAGGCGGCGTCGTAATCATTCCAGCGCAGTTCGACATGGCGCCAGTAATCATTGGTCGGAGCCGAACCGCCGGCTTCCGCCAGATCGGGATAGTCGCCGCCCAGAAGTGCCGCCACTTCGCCGTCAACGGCGATCGTCGGGCTGTTCTTGTAGACTTCGGCGGCCGTTACCGTCTTGGCGCCGGCCAGAGTCGCCATCGCGGTTTCTGCCGAGCCGCAGAGGCCCGAAACCTGCTGATGCAGTTCGAATTGCGGTTCCACCGCACAAGCCGTCAGCGCGAGGGCGCCCAGAACGGGCAACAAAATCTTCATCATGCGAACTACCCCTTTTAAGTGATGTCTTGTGCCGGACAACAACCAGCGCAACGCTGCGCGAGCCCCCGATTCCGGCAGAACCGTTCAAGGGGGATCAAATCATAATAAGAGGTTAACCGCAATAGTTGAGGTGGCCGTTTTGGCGCCGGATTTGCCCTGTCGGGTTCCGGCGCCAAAGGGCGAATCCCCTCAGAATACGAGATGCTTAGCCTGCTGCACCTGGGGCAGATCCTGGACCTGTTTCAGGAGCGCCGGGGACATTGCCCCATCGATCTCGACCAGGGCGATGGCATCCTTGCCGGGAGCGGATCTCCCGAGGGCGAAGGTTGCGATGTTGATCCCGTTATCGCCCAGAAGGGTCCCCAGCCGGCCGATGAAGCCGGGTTTGTCGTCATTGGTGACATAGAGCATGTGCGGCCCCAGTTCGGCGTCGATCTTGATGCGCTTGATCTCGACCACGCGAGGCCGCTGATCGGCAAAGAGGGTTCCGGCAATCGAGCGCGACCAGCGTTCCGATTCCACGGTCAGGCGAATGAGGGTGTGGTAGTCGCCCTCGCGCTCATGCTTGATCTCGGTCAGATCGATGTTGCGCTCCTTGGCGACCAGCGGTGCGTTGACCATGTTGACGCTGTCGGAAAGGAGAGGCTTCAGGAGACCCTGCAGCATCAGCGCGGTCAGCGGACGCGTGTTGAGGGCAGCCACCTGACCCTCATACTCGACGGTCACTTTCATGATGCCGGTTTCCGTCGCCTGTCCCGCAAAGGCGCCGAGCTGGTCGGCAAGCTTCATATAGGGACGCAGGCGCGGCGCTTCCTCGACCGTGACCGAGGGCATGTTGAGGGCGTTGGTGACGGCGCCGTGCAGCAGGAAGTCCGACATCTGCTCGGCCACCTGGATGGCGACGTTGAGTTGCGCCTCGGTCGAGGAGGCGCCGAGATGCGGCGTGCAGACGACATTGGGATGGCCGAACAGAATGTTCTCGGTGGCTGGCTCCGTTGGGAACACGTCGAGTGCGGCGCCGGCAACATGGCCGCTGTCCAGGGCGGCCTTCAGGTCCTGCTCGACGATCAGGCCACCGCGCGCGCAATTGATGATGCGGACACCCGGCTTGCATTTGGCGAGCGCCGCCTTGTCGATCAGGTTGCGGGTCTGGTCGGTGAGCGGCGTGTGCAGGCTGATGAAATCGGCCCGGGCGAGGAGGGTGTCGAGATCGACCTTCTCGACGCCGAGATCGACGGCGCGTTCCGGCGACAGGAAGGGATCGTAAGCGATGACCTTCATCTTGAGGCCTTGTGCGCGGTCGGCGACGATCGAGCCGATATTGCCGCAGCCGACCAGGCCCAGGGTCTTGGCGTAGAGTTCGACACCGACAAAACGCGACTTTTCCCATTTGCCGAGATGGGTCGAACTGTTGGCTTCCGGGATCTGACGGGCCAGCGCCATCATCATGCCGACCGAATGTTCGTCCGTGGTGATGTTGTTGCCAAACGGCGTGTTCATGACGCAGATGCCGCGGGCAGTTGCCGCCTTGACGTCGATATTGTCGACGCCGATACCGGCGCGGCCGATCACTTTGAGGTTTGTGGCGGCGGCAAGCACTTCTGGGGTTACCTTGCTGGCCGAACGCAAGGCAAGGCCGTCGAACTCGCCGATCATGGCCGCGAGTTCCTTGGGCTTCATGCCGGTTTTTTCGACCACGTCGATGCCGCGCTCCTTGAAGATCTGAACGGCGGCGGGGGAGAGTTCATCAGAGATAAGAACCTTGGGCATGATCAGGCTTCCTTGGCGATATTCGCCGCATTCTGTTTGACGCCCGCATAGTCCCAATCGAGCCAGGGCAGCAGCGCCTTGATGTCGTCACTTTCCACGGTGGCGCCACACCAGATGCGCAGGCCCGGCGGCGCGTCGCGATAGGCGCCGATGTCGAGGCCGACACCTTCCTTGTCGAGCAGGGACACGATGTCCTTGGCGATCGCCTGCTGCCGGTCGGCATCGAGGCCGGTGAACCACGGATCCTTGATGGCGAGGCACACGCTGGTGCAGGAACGGGTCGCGGGATCCTTGGCAAGGAAACTCGCCCATTTTGAAGCTGATACCCAATCGGCGATCAGCGCGGCATTGCCTTCGCTGCGGGCGATGAGGCCCTTGAGGCCGCCGACCGAATCTGCCCAACGCAAGGCGTCGAGTTGGTCTTCGACACAGAGCATCGAGGGCGTGTTGATCGTTTCACCCTTGAAGATGCCTTCGATCAGCTTGCCGCCCTTGGCGAGGCGGAAGATCTTGGGCATCGGCCAGGCGGGCGTGTGGGATTGCAGGCGGGCCACGGCACGGGGCGATAGGGCAATCATGCCGTGGCCGCCTTCGCCCCCCAGGACCTTCTGCCAGGACCAGGTGACGACATCGAGCTTGTTCCAGGGAAGATCCATCGCAAAAACCGCGGAGGTCGCATCGCAGATGGTGAGGCCGATGCGGTCATCGGCGATCCAATCGGCATGCGGCATGCGCACGCCCGACGTGGTGCCGTTCCAGGCAAAGACGATGTCGTCGGCCGGATCGATGGTGCGTAGGTCCGGCAGAATGCCGTAATCGGCACGCCGCAACTTTGTCGGCAGATGCAATTCGTTGATGATGTCGCTGGCCCATTCCTCGCTGAAGCTCTCAAAAGCGAGGACCGTGATCGGCCGCGGTCCCAGCAGGGACCAGAGCGCCATCTCGACAGCGCCGGTATCGGAGGCCGGCACGATGCCGAGGCGATAATCCGCCGGGATGCCGAGCAGGCGGCGCGATTGCGCGATCACCTCGGCAAGGCGATCCTTGCCGGGCTTCGAGCGATGCGAACGGCCCAGGGTCGAAACCTTGAGGTCGTCGGTGTTGAGGAGGGTGGGGGTCCAACCCGGGCGCTTGGCGCAGGGTCCGGAAGAGAAAAGCGGCCGAATCGGCCGCTGGAGCGGTCTTGTCATATCGTTCCTCCCAGAACGAAGCGCTCCGTTGGGGGAGCGTGGCCCGCAGCCGATATGACGGATGCGCCGACTCATCTCAAGCGGGAGACAAAAACAGTCGCTTCCTGAACGATTGGCCAACTATGCATGGCGCGGCGTTTCGACCTTTGCCTTTCCGCCGTCGCTCCACTAATTTCCCCAGCGATGGTTCTTGGAGTCTCGGTGCGAAAGCGTCGGGCCCGAGATTAATAGGGAACGCGGTGCGATACCGCGGCTGCCCCCGCAACTGTGAGCGGTGAGTTACCAGCCGATAACGCCACTGGGACGTCAAACGTCCCGGGAAGGCCGGATGGGAACGATGAACCGCAAGCCAGGAGACCTGCCATCACTTGTAGAAACTCACGCGACCGGGCGGCGGGCCCGGCAGAGGTAGATAATGATTACTGTTTCCAACTCCGCCCTAGATGCCGTTCAACTCAATGCATCACTGCTCGCGCTCGACACGCAAGTGAACGAGCCTGTACAGATGAAATTGCTTGCCTGGGTGATGGGCCTGCCATCCGGCATCGATCCGGCGGCGGCAGCGCGCGTCGTCATGCAGCAGCAAGTCGCCAAGCCTGAGGCGAAGATCTCCGCACCGCTCATGAAACTGATCGAGACAGTTGCGCAATATCCACGCGAGCGATTGATGGCCATCATGGCGCTACGTCGCCGGCGCGCATTGCACTGAAACGGAAACGGCGGCTGCGCGTGGTGCAGCCGCCGTTGCCAGTTTTTAGCGCGCGTTACTTCAGTTTCGCGGCGATCTTTGTGACATGTTCACCCTGGAAGCGGGCCATGCCGAGTTCCTGTTCGCTCGGTTGGCGGCTGCCGTCACCGCCGGCAATGGTGCTGGCGCCATAGAGCGAGCCGCCCTTGATCTCATCAAGGCCCATCTGTGCAGCGCACGAGTACGGCAGGCCGACGATGACGAAACCATGATGCAGCAGGGTGGTGTGGAACGAGGTGATGGTCGTTTCCTGGCCGCCATGCTGTGTCGCGGACGAGGCGAACACGCTGCCGACCTTGCCGATCAACGCACCCTTGGCCCACAGGCCGCCGGTCTGGTCGAGGAAACTGCGCATCTGGGACGCCATGTTGCCGAAGCGGGTCGGCGTGCCGAAGATGATGGCATCGTAATCGGCCAACTCGTAGACCGTGGCGATCGGTGCCTTCTGGTCGAGCTTGAAATGACCGGCCTTGGCGACCTCTTCGGGTACCAGTTCCGGGACGCGCTTGATCGTCACGGTGGCGCCGGCCACCTTGCGAACACCTTCGACGACGGCTCCCGCCATCGTCTCGATATGGCCGTAGGTGGAGTAATAAAGGACGAGAACCTTGGTCATGAAAGCCTCACAGGGATTGGGGAGAGAGCGGGGACGCGTTGTTCGCTTGGGTCATGTTGTGCCGCGCCTGCCCTGGATACAATAAGCCCCGTTGTGATAAGATCGTTCACTATTGGATGACAATGGTGAGGATGATGGATCAGCTGAATGCGATGCGGACCTTTCGCCGGGTGGTGGAACTCGGCAGCTTCACAGCAGCCGCGCGCGGCCTCAATCTTTCCAAGGCTGCTGTTTCAAAGCAGGTGGGCGAGCTTGAATCGCATCTCGGCGCCACCCTCATTCACAGGACCACCCGCCGCCTCTCGGTGACCGAGGTCGGCAACGCCTATTTTGAGCGTGCTGTTCGCCTGCTCGACGAGTTCGAGGCCCCGGAAGCGGAGGTGCGACATCTGCAGGCGGAACCCACCGGCTCCCTGAAGCTGAGCGTGCCCAATGCGTTCAGCGTCACGCAACTGGCAGCGACGCTCAACGACCTGGCATCACGCTATCCGAAGCTGCGCCTTTCCATTGAGGCCAGCGACCGCTTCGTCGATCTCATTGAAGAAGGCTATGACGCCGCCATCCGCATTCGCACCGAGTTGCCGGATTCAAGCCTCATCGCGCGGCGCCTTTGCACCATTCCGCGCTATGTCTGCGCGGCGCCGAAATACCTCAGGAAGTTTGGCGAGCCGAAACGCCCCGAAGATCTGAAGCAGCACAATTGCATCATCTACACCCAATAGCCGGCACCGTTCGATTGGGGATTTCGCACGCCGCAGGGCCGCAAGACCGTACGCGTCGCCGGCACGTTTCAAAGCAACCACGGCATGTTGCTGATGGAGCCATTGCTGGCGGGCCGTGGCATCGCCATGTTGCCGATCTTCACGATCGAGGAACAATTGGCCAAGGGAAAGGTGAAACGGCTGCTGGCGGATTATCCGACCGATGCCGTCTCGTTGCATGTGGTCTATCCCCAGAACCGGCACCTATCGCCCAAGGTGCGGATCTTCGTCGATCTGATGGTCGAGCATTTTGCGGACAAGTAGAATTGGGTGGCAGCGGAAGATCTGCTGCAAACATGGCTTCGATGTCAGGGAGCGGACAGAATAGTGTCAAGTGAAAGTCAGGTACCGTTGCTAAGAAGGGCGCGCTTAACTTTCACCTGGAGATTTGAAAATGCGTTTCGAAAAATCCCTGATTGCCGTGACCTTTGTGGCCAGCTTCATTCTTGCTGGCGGCGGAACCGCTCTGGCCGCCGATAGCTGCGAAGCCCAGGCCAAGGCGCTGTCGCCGACCATCGCCGCCCTCACCGATGCCGCCACGAAGGAGAAGGCCGGCAAGCTGCAGGAGAAGGCCATCGACGAGGCGACCACCGAAGCTGATGAAGAGGAATGCCTCGACTATCTGAAGGACCTCAAGGAAGTTCTCGGCGTCAAATAGTCGCCACCTCGGCCGATAACCACCCACCTCAACGCCACGCTGGACGGGCCATCGGGAACCTGCAAATCTTCCTGTTGGACCCTTGTGATGGATTGAACGTTCATGAAGAAGCGCTTGCTTGGTGCGGTGGTGATCATCGGCGCGGTCGTTGCTGCGGGGCTGTTCTTTGCGTCGGCGCCAAGGCCTATCGACAGCGCCAGTCTGCCCAGCCATGTTGCCAATGTCGCCAATGGCGAATTGATCTATCACATCGGCGGCTGCATCTCGTGCCATCATCCTGCCAAGGAAAGTGGTGCCGACATGTCGTTGCCATCCGGTGGTGCCGCCTTTGTCACACCGATCGGGACACTCTATCCGCCCAACCTGACGCCGGACACGACAACCGGCATCGGGGCCTGGTCGGATGCCGCCTTTGTCAACGCCGTGCAACACGGCTTGTCACCGAGCGGCGAACACTACATTCCCGCCTTTCCCTATATTTCGTATGGCCGCATGACAATCGAGGATGTTCTCGATCTCAAGGCCTATCTCAAGACGCTGCCAGCGATAGTTTCGGCTGCCAAGCCGGCCGAGATACCTTTCCCTTGGCTGGTTCGCCGCGGCCTCGGGCTTTGGAAGCAGGTCGCGGTGCTGCCGCCGGTCACGAACGATCCAGATCAATCCGTTGGCTGGAATCGCGGTGCCTATCTGGTCAATGGACCCGGCCATTGCGCCGAATGCCATACGCCGCGAAACGTCGCGATGATGATGGACCAGGGCAACGCCCTTGCCGGCGGTCCGCATCCGGAGGGGCGCGGCAAGGTGCCGAGTCTGCGCGACCTCATCGGACGTCAGAAGTACAAGGATGTCGATGAGTTGGCGGCGGCGCTCAAGGAAGGCGAGGAGGGTTTCTTCGACGACCTCGTGAGCGGCGGGATGGGCGAGGTGCAGCAGAATATCGCCAAGCTGCCGGATGCTGACATTCATGCCATCGCCGAGTATCTCGGCAGCCTCAAATAGAAAACGGCAGCCCGCCGGGTGGCGGGCTGCCGTCTGCAACCGATCGGTCGATCAGTTCTTCTTTTCGCGATATTCCTTGTGGCAGGCGCCGCAGGTCCCGCCGACCTTGTCGAATTGAGCACCGACGGTCGCGATATCGCCGCCACCGGCGGCAGATGCCAACATGGTGGCGGCATCTTCCAGAGCCTTCGCCTTCGCGGTGAAATCGTCCCAGTTCTGCCAGATCGTGGCCTTGGCCTCGTCATCGGCAGCATCGGAGCCTTCCGGGAACAGGCTAGGAATTTTGGCCGCGATCTCGGCGATCTTCTGGGCCGGAGCTGCAGCATCGCCCGCCGGGCCGCCGGCGCCGATGAGATCCTTGATCGCCTTCATATTCTTGCCGAGTTCCTTCATGGCGTCCTGGCGCGGTGTTTCGGCCGCAACGCTGGCCACAACGCCGCCCAAGGCAGCGACCATGGCGGCTGCGCCGATGAGCAATTTCACACGATTCATTTGGCTTTTCCCTCCGATTTCAGAGTGATGGCTGGGTATGGCGGGGTCGAGTATGCCCATGAATCCTGTCCCGAAGCAGACCGAAGCCAATCGATCACGGAGTTGTAAAGTGGTAGAATTTATCGGCCCCCAGCGGAAACTGTCATCAAACCGTCATTTTTTCCGCCAGGCGAACTTGTCTAGGATCGCGGCGACGACGGTTGGGACTTATGAAGAATCAAGAGATTGAACTTAAGTTGACGCTGCCCGATGGGGCGGCGATTCGACCTGCTGCCTTGCGCAAGCTTCTCGCCGCGCCGACGCGCGCCACAGCGATGAAACTGGCGACGACTTATTATGATACGGCGGATTGCTGGCTGAAGAATCACGGCATGGCGCTGCGTGTGCGCCATGTCGGCAACCAGCGGATTCAGACCCTGAAGGCACCCGGCACGGTGCTGGATGGCCTGCAGTCATTTGCGGAGTACGAAGCGCCGATCGAGGGCAACCGACCGCGCCTTGAAGCCATCAGCGATGCCAAGCTGCGGCGGCGCCTTGATCGTGCCGGCGTCATGACGCGGTTGCGCCCCATCTTTACCACCAGCTTTGAACGGAACGCGTGGCTGGTCAGGCGCGGCGAGAGCCAGGTCGAAGTAGCGCTCGATATCGGATCGATCAGCAGCAAGGCGACCGAGATTCCACTTGCCGAAATTGAGCTGGAACTGAAAGCGGGACAACCGGTCGACCTGTTCCAGTTTGCCGAACGCCTGGTCGAGGACATTCCGGCCAGGCTGGGTCTGATGACCAAGGCAGCGCGCGGTTACGCCCTTGCGCTCCGTGAGAAACCGGTGCCGGCGCGTGCCGGGGCGCTCGACCTGACCGGCAAGCTCAGTGCCGGCGACGCGTTCAGCGCCATCGTGCGCAATTGCCTTGAGCAGTTGCGGGCCAACGAGACCGCCATCCTGGAGAGCGAGGATGATGAGGCGATCCATCAATTCAGGGTCGCCATCCGCCGCTTTCGAGCCGCTATCGGGGCCTTTCGGGAACTGATCGATGACGGTGCCCATGCGGCGATGTCGATCGACCTGCGCTGGTTGCAGCGCCAGTTCGGGCCTGCCCGCGACCTTGATGTGCTGATCGCGGATACGCTGATGCCCATGGCGGCGCGCATGCACGACCAGAGTGTCATCCGCGACCTTCTGGAGATTGCGCGCCAGGCCCGCACCGAGGCGCGTCGGCAGGCGCATCTGGCGCTCGAGAACCCACGCTACGCGGTCATGCTTCTGCATATCTATCGTCAGTTGCTGACCGAGGATTGGCGCGGAAGAGCGGCGGTTGCCCAGTTCGGTCTCAATCAACCGGCCAGGACATTTGCCAACAAATGGCTGAACCGGTCGCACAAACGGCTGATGCGCCTTGGCGGCGAACATGCCGCCCTGTCGGAAACCGAGTTGCACCGGCTCCGCCTGCTGGGGAAGAAGATGCGCTATGGTGCCCAGGCCTTTGCCTCGCTTTACGACAGCAAGCGCACCGACAAGTACCTCGCCCATCTTTCCGCCATTCAGGATCACCTGGGGTCACTGAATGACGCGGTCGTCGGGCGGCACCTTCTCGTGAATCTGACCAAAGAGCTGGCCAGCGCACCCGGCTGGGGCAGCAATGAGAGCAACCTGCTGCATGGCATCGTACTTGGCTGGCAATCGCACCGGATCAGCAGCGACCTTGGTGGTTTCCGGACGACTTGGGAAGGGTTTCGCGCCCAGCGCAAATTCTGGAGCAAGGCGAACGGCGAGGGCTAGCCGCCCCAAGTCCAGTCTCGTCGTCTATTCCTTGGCCAGTTCCCGCGGCGTCATGAACTGGCGCAGGTTGCCTTGTTCCCCGTCGAGATCGCGCCAGGAGGAGATGTCAAAGTCAATGACGGCGATGGCGCCGGTCGGAAATTTTTCCTTCATCCGCTCAAGCGCGCGCTTGTCGCCCTGGCCAGCGAGCCAATGGGCGAGGCTGCCGATGCCGGGATTGTGGCCGATCACCATCAGGGTTTCGACCTTGTCCTTTTCCTTCACCTTGGCGAGCACGGTCAGGATTTCCCGCGGCAAGGCCATATAGAGCGCTTCCAGGCTCTTTACCTGGGTCTCGGGCGGGAGGTTCGGCTGAAGCAAGGCCAGTGTTTCGCTTACCCTGGTCGCGGTGGAACAGAGAACCAGGTCAGGTTTCAGCTTCTGTGCCTTCAGCCATTGACCCATAGCTGGGGCCGTCTCGCGCCCACGATCCGACAAAGGTCGGTTGTGGTCGGAGATCTGGCCGGCGTCCCAGGCCGATTTGGCGTGACGCATAAGTATCAGTGTCTTCATTCTGTCATCAAATTGAAGTAATTGATTTATAAGGAATACCCACCACCAATCGAGTGTTCTATACTGTAGGCGAGGTGGCCATCTTTAGCCAGCACCGGCTCGAAACCCATCGGTTCGGGCCGTACCGTGCCGGATGGACATGGGGTGTAGAGCACGATCGGACAAGTACAGGAATCTGCCCGTGGACGATGCACAATTGATCGAACCGAAATACCAGCCGGATGCGTTGAACCGATTCATCAACCGCGAGCTGTCATGGCTTGCCTTCAACGAGCGGGTACTGGAAGAAACCGGCAACAAGACCCATCCACTCCTGGAACGGGTCCGCTTCCTGTCGATTTCGGCCAATAACCTCGATGAGTTCTACATGGTGCGCGTTGCCGGGCTGCGGGGCCAGGAGCGGGCGCATGTGAATGTGATCTCGGCCGACGGCCTGACGCCGGTGCAGCAGCTGGCGGCGATCAATCAGCGCTCCGGCGAACTGATGCGCGCCCAGCAGGCGCACTGGCGCAACCTGCGCGAGGATCTGCGCGAAAACGGCATTTCCGTGGTGGAGCCGTCGGAAGTGACCGGCGCCGAGAAGGAATGGCTGGACAATTACTTCATGGACCAGGTGTTCCCGGTGCTGACGCCGATGGCGGTCGATCCGGCGCACCCGTTCCCGTTCATTCCAAATCTCGGTTTCTCGATCGTGCTGGAACTGCGCCAGCTGAGCGACGGCAAGGCGATGCGCGCGCTCATCATGCTGCCAAGCCTGCTGCCACGATTCATCCGGCTGCCGGGCAAGGATCCCTACAATGTCCGGTACCTCACCCTGGAATCAGTCGTAGGCCTCTATCTCGATCGCTTGTTCCCGGGTTTCGAAGTTATCGGCAAGGGCTACTTTCGCCTTATCCGCGATAGCGAAATCGAGATTCTCGAGGAAGCGGAAGACCTCGTCCGCCACTATGAATCGGCATTGAAGCGCCGCCGCCGCGGCCTCGTTATCCGGCTCAAGGTCAATGCCGAGATGCCGGAGGACCTGCTGTCCTTCGTCATCGACGAGCTCGACGTGGATCGCGAGGATGTCTTCGTGCTGGACGGCCTGCTCGGCCTTGGCGCCACCTCGCAGCTGATCGGCGACCGACCTGACCTCAAGTTCCAGCCGTTCAACCCGCGCTTCCCGGAACGCATTCGCGAGATGGGTGGCGACTGCTTCGCCGCCATTCGCGCGAAGGACATCGTCGTCCATCACCCCTATGAAAGTTTCGACGTGGTGGTGCAGTTCATTCTGCAGGCGGCGCGCGATCCCAATGTCGTCGCCATCAAGCAGACGCTCTATCGCACCAGCGATGACAGCCCCATCGTCAAGGCGTTGATCGAAGCTGCGGAAGCCGGCAAGTCCGTCACGGCGCTGGTCGAGCTGAAAGCGCGTTTCGACGAAGCTGCCAATATCCGCTGGGCGCGCGATCTGGAGCGTGCCGGCGTTCAGGTGGTCTATGGCTTCGTTGCGCTGAAGACCCATGCCAAGGTATCGATGGTGATGCGCCGCGAAGGCGGCAATCTCAAGACCTATGTTCATTTCGGCACGGGCAACTATCATCCGGTCACCGCCAAGATCTATACCGATCTCAGCTATTTCAGCTGCGAACCCGGCCTGTGCCACGATGCAGCCAAGCTGTTCAACTTCATGACCGGATATGCACGGCCGGAATCGACTGAAAAAGTCGCCTTTGCGCCTACGACCTTGCGGGCGACCCTGCTGAAGCTGATCGACGATGAGATCGAACACGTCAAGGCGGGGCGTGCCGGCGCCATCTGGGTCAAGCTGAATTCGCTGGTCGATAGCGGCCTCATCGATGCGCTCTATCGGGCGAGCCAGGCCGGCGTGAAGATCATGTTGATCATTCGCGGTGTCTGCTGTCTGCGACCAGGTGTCAGAGGCCTGTCGGAGAATATTCGCGTCAAGAGCATCATCGGCCGTTTCCTTGAGCATTCGCGCATCATGTGCTTTGGCAATGGACATCCGTTGCCGTCGCGCCATGCCAAGGTCTACATCTCCTCGGCAGACTGGATGCCGCGGAATATGGATCGCCGGCTGGAGATCATGGTGCCGATCGAGAACGCGACAGTGCACCAACAGGTGCTGGATCAGATCATGATGGCGAATCTGAAAGACAATCTGCAGAGCTGGGAGCTGGATTCGGACGGCATCTATCATCGCCTCTCGCCCGCAGAGGGCGTCGTCGGATTCAGCGCACATACCTACTTCATGACCAATCCGAGCCTGTCAGGTCGCGGGTCGGCGTTGAAGAAGCAGAAGAAGATTTCGAAACTGGATCTGCCGAAGGCGTAATAGTGACAGCATCTCTTCGCAAAGCCGCCGCCACCGCCCGGGCGACCAAATCCGGGCGGGTGGCGGTGATCGATATTGGTTCAAACTCCCTCCGCCTCGTGGTTTTCGACAAGAGATCGCGTTGTCCGGTACCGGTGTTCAATGAAAAGGCGCAGCCCGGTCTGGGCAAAGGCCTGGAACGCCATGGGCTGCTCAATCCCGATGGTACGCAGGCGGCGCTCGTCAACATCCGCCGTTTTGTCACCATGGCCGAAGCCATGGGTGTCGACAGCGTGGCGTTGCTGGCCACCGCCGCGGTGCGCGATGCCAAGGATGGTGCCGCGTTCGCGGCGCTGATCGAAAAGCAGACCGGCCGCAAGGTCCGGATTGTCAGCGGCGAAGATGAAGCCAAGCTGTCGGCCCTCGGCGTTCTTGCCGGCATTCCGGAGGCGGACGGCTTGATGGGGGATCTTGGCGGCGGCAGCCTGGAACTGGTGCGCCTGCAGGCTGGCCAGATCCGCGAGCATGTCACGTTGCCGCTTGGGCCGCTGCGGTTGGTGGAAGCTACCAACGGCAACATCGAGGAAGCGCAGCGGCTGGTCGACCGGCAGTTGGAGAAGCTGTCCTGGCTGTCCGAGGTGAAGGGCAAGACGCTTTACCCGGTCGGTGGTACCTGGCGCTCGCTGGCCCGTATCCACATGGAACAGACGCATTATCCGCTGCACGTCATTCACGAATATCGGATGTCGCGCCGGCAAAGCGAAGAGCTCTCCAATGTGCTGGCGCATCTTGGCAAGAAATCACTGACCAACATTGTCGGCATGTCGCGACGGCGCCTGGAAACACTGCCTTTCGGTGCCTTGGTGCTGGAACGCCTGATCCGTGCCGTAAAGCCGGAATGCGTGCTCTACTCAGCCTATGGCTTGCGCGAAGGATATCTGTTCAGCACTCTTGATGCGGCTGCCCAGCAGGGCGATCCCCTTCTCGTCGGATGTGCAGAGCTTGGTGGCGCCGATGGCCGTTTCGGGTCGGTGAGTGACCTCCTCGATGATTGGCTGGCCCCCCTGTTTCGGTCGGAAGGCAAAGCGCGTGCGCGACTGCGCGAGGCGGCCTGCCTGCTATCCGACATTGCCTGGCGCGAGCATCCCGATTACCGGGCCGAGCATGCGTTCCTCCGTGTCCTGCGCCTGCCGGTCGCGGGAATCACCCATCCCGAGCGCGTGGTGCTGGCACTCATCATCGCCGCGCGCTACGGCGACGGGCCGGACGCGCCCTATGTCGGAAGCCTCACCAGTCTGCTCGAAGAGGCCGACAAGGCCTTTGCCGCCCGCGCCGGTGCTGCGTTGCGCCTTGCCTATGCCCTGAGCGCCGGGACAGAGCATATGCTCAACCTGACCTCGATCGAAAAGCGCAATGATCGGCTTGAACTGCATCTGCCCCAGGATGCGGGGGCACTCTTCGGAGAGGCCGTGCAGCGGCGTCTGGATGCCGTCGGCAAGGCCTTCGGCCTGCCCGTCGCCATCGTCTGACCAACCGCTCCCCCGGCGCGTGGGGGAGGGGTGGTTCACTCAAGCAATCGGGTCGATCAGCGGCCGGCCGGCAAAGAACGCGTCGAGATTGTCGAGCGCCTTGAAGCCCATGGCGTTGCGGGTGTCGATCGTGGCGCTGCCCAGATGCGGCAGCAGGAACACATTCGAGAGTTCGCGATAGGCCGGGTTGAGATTGGGCTCGTTTTCGAACACGTCGAGGCCGGCGGCGAACAGCTTGCCGGATCTAAGCGCCGCGATCAGGGCGTTGTCATCCACCAGGCCGCCACGCGCGGTGTTGACGACGATGGCGCCGTCCGGCATCAGCGCGATGCGCTGCGCGTTGAGCCAATGCTGGGTCTCGGCACCGCCCGGCGCGTTGATCGAGAGGAAATCGCAATGCGGCAGCATGTCCTCTGCGGTCTTGTGATAGATGGCACCCAGTTCCAGCTCCGGCGCGAGACGGCTGCGATTGTAGTAGTGGATTGTCATGTCGAAGGCGCGGGCGCGCTTGGCGACAGCCTGGCCGATGCGGCCCATGCCGAAGATGCCGAGACGCTTACCGGTGGCATGGACGCCCAGCATGTAGACGGTCGACCAGGATTTCCAGGTACCATCACGGACGGCACGCTCGCCTTCATAGGCGCGGCGGGCAGCACCCAGCAGCAGGAGGAGGGCGATGTCGGCCGTGGCGTCGGTCAGCACGTCCGGCGTGTTCGACGCCTTGATGCCGCGTGCCTTGAGGGCTGGGACATTGATATGTTCGTAGCCGACCGAGAAGGTGGCGATCATCTTGATCGAGGCCGGGAGCTTTTCCACCAGTTCCGGCGTGATCTTGTCGACCGGGGTCACCAGCAGCGCATCCTTCCCCAGCGCCTTGTTCAGCAGCTCGTCGGCCGACATGACATGGTCATCGGCATTGAGCTCGACATCATAATAGGCCTCGACGCGCTTGGTGACGGCGTCGGGCAGGCGCCGGGTGATCAGCAATTTGGGCCGGGTGGTCATCTGGTTCCCCTAATGGTAATGGCCCCGTTCGGCCAGCCTGAAATGGCAGTCTGCCCGCGGGATCGGAT
>NZ_CAMDRA010000046.1 GCF_945906275.1 Dongia mobilis | reverse complement strand
TCGCAGCCGAGAAAGCGGCTGTAGGGGTGTTGGGCGGCGGTCAGCATCATGTTATCCTTTGCGCGCTTGGCATTGTCTGCGGGCGTGGGTGCCCAAATAACTCTTCAAGCGATGGCAAGCAGGCTGCGGTGACCACTATGACGTCGGGTACAAACCCTTGGTCCGCACGGTCGGCCGCGACCGCCAGCCTGGACCTGGCCAGGTCCAGGCTGGCATCAGCGCCACTGGCACCGATCCAGCAAGAATAGCCGATCTCAAACAGACAATGGTCCGCCTTCGCGAACATGACGAGTAAATAGGCACCTCATCTAGCATCAAATCATCGAAGTCCGGACAACCATGTGTGCCATGGCCCGGCTGACGGCTCGGAAGAGACGGCCGCTGACGGCGCGCGGATGCGCCGAGGTTTGAGGTCCGTTTGTTTGCCGCGGGCGACAGCCGCCACGCCAACCCTGCCGCCCGCGGCTGGTTGGCGCAGTGGCCTGAACCTTCGGTGCAGAAGGGCAACCTCGCCGATCCAACAGGCAAATGAAAATCTTCGGAAAGGAAGTGTGGACCCATGTCCTCGCAAATCCAGATTGCGTTCAACAATCTCTATAGCGCCAACATCATGCTGCTGGTGCAACAGAAGGGCAGCCGCCTCAAGGACGCGGTGCGCCAGGAAGTGGTCGAGGGCGAGATCGCCTATTTCGACCAGATCGGGGCTGGCAGCGCCATCAAGCGCCAGTCGCGCCATGCTGATACCCCGCTCACCGAAACGCCGCATGCGCGCAGGCAGGTGATGCTGGAAGACTATGAATATTCCGACCTCATCGACCGCCTCGACCAGGTGAAGACGCTGACCGATCCGACCAGCGCCTACAGCCAGGCGGCAGCCCATGCGCTCGGTCGTGCGATGGACGATGTCATCATCGCCAACGCCAACGGCACCGCGCGCAGCGGCAAGACCGGGCAGACCTCCGTGCCGTTGCCTGGCGGCCAGAAGATCGCTGTCGGCGGTACCGGCTTCACGCTCGCCAAACTGCTGCAGGCCAAGGAGATCCTGGATGCGGCTGAGAACGATCCCGACGAGCCGCGCTATATCGCGTGCCCGGCCAAGGACATCACCGTGCTGCTTTCCAACACCCAGGTGACGTCGAGCGATTACAACAGTGTGAAGGCGCTGGCCGCCGGGCAGATCGATACCTTCCTCGGCTTCAAGTTCATCCGCACGCAGCGGCTGGGCCTCACCTCCGGCGGTGATCGTGCCTGCCTTGCCTGGCGCCAGTCGGCGCTGGTGCTGGCGATCGGCCAGACGCCCAAGGTGAAGGTCACCGAACGGCCCGACAAATCCTATGCGACGCAGGTCTATTGCGCCATGTCGGTCGGCGCCACGCGCATGGAAGAAGAAGGCGTCGTCGAGATCGCGACGTTGGCTTGATTTAAGCGCGGGCAGCGGCCGCCCAGTCGGCGAATGCCGACATTCGTCGGAGGGCCAACCCCACTGCCCGCGCTTAGTCGGAGTTTCAAACTTACCAGGAGAAAAACATGGCTACTCAATTTGGAACGCAGATGAGCCGGTTGCGCAATACCGCGCCGGTCGATCTGCCGATGGCCGGCGATGTGCACGGCCGGGTGCGCGTGTTCAACGAAAAGGTCGTGCTGGCGAGCCAGCCGACCAGCGATATCGTCGAAGTGGCACGCCTGCCCAAGGGCGCGCGCGTGCTCTATGGCCTGCTCGACAGCACAGTGTCGCTGGGGTCGGCGACCATGGCCATCGGCATTGCCGGCACCGCGGGCAAGTATCGTGCCGCCGCGGTCTTCACCGCGGTCGATACGCCGACCCTGTTCGGGCCGGCAGCCGTTGCCGGTGAGCCGCTGGCCGCGGAAGAGATCGTCATCCTCACCATCGCCGCCGCGGCCCTGCCGGCCAGCGGCACGCTGCGGGTGATGATCTTCTACACGCTGGACTGAGGACTCTATCCCCCCATCGTCATGGTCGGCCCATTCTTGAGGCATTGGGGCCGACCATCCACGAGTTTCCGTCAGCCGAAGAGAAAGCAACTCGTGGATCCCCGCCTTCGCGGGGATGACGATTTGGGGCGTTGCTGCGGCCGAGTCCAACTTTCTTGCAAGGATCAGCACATGGCCATTTCGACCGTCTCCATCTGCAACCGCGCGCTGGATCTGCTGGGGGCCGATCCGATCATTTCGCTGGAGGACGGATCGAAGGCGGCCAATCTGTGCCAGCGCAATTTCGAACCGTCGGCGGATTCGGTGCTGCGGCTCTATCCGTGGAACGCCGCCCTGCGGCGCGCGAGGCTGCCGGCCCTCAGCGAATCGCCTGCCTGGGGCTATCTCTATCAGTACCAGCTGCCGCAGGGGCCGGAGCCGGCCTTCTGCCTGCGCCTGCTCGAGATCGACAATGGCAGCGACTACCGGGTCGAGGGGCGGCGGATCCTCGCCGATTACGCGGCACCGCTCGACATCCTCTATATCGGGCGCGTCACCGACACGGCGACGTTCGATCCGCTGCTGGCGGAGGCGGTGGCTGCGAAGCTTGCGGTGCATCTCGCCGGCAATCTCACCGAAAGCGGATCGCGCATCGACGCCGCGCGCAACTACCTGCGCGATATCCTGGCGCAGGCAAAGGCCATCGATGCGCAGGAGGGCGGTGCCGCCAGCCTGGTGGTCGATGCCTGGCTGCAGGCGCGGGGTTGAGCCATGGCCGGCGCCTCTCTGCTGCTCTCGACCTTCAACGCGGGCGAATGGTCGCCCGATCTCTATGGCCGCATCGATCTCGACAAATACCGCAATGCCTGTCGGGCGATCGAGAACTTCGTCCTGCTGGCGCAGGGGCCGGCGACCAGGCGGCCTGGTACACAATTCATTGCCGGCACCAAGGATGACGGCGCGGTCAGGCTCATTCCATTCGAGTTCTCGACCGAGCAGGCCTATGTGATCGAGGCGGGTGAGAGCTATTTCCGCTTCTATATGAATGGCGGGCGCATCGAGACCGTGCCCGGCACGGCCTATGAAATCGCGACACCTTATGCGGCGGCCGATCTTGCCGGCCTCAAATGGGCGCAATCAGCCGATATACTTTATCTCACCCATCCGAATTTCGCACCGCGCAAGCTGGCGCGCAGCGGGCATACCAGCTGGAGCCTGAGCGAGATCGAGTTCCTGGACGGTCCCTACCTCGACGAGAATGTCGGGGTGATCACGTTGGCGCCAGCGGCCGCAAGCGGCAGCAATGTCACCTTGACCGCATCCGCCAACCTGTTCGCCGCCACCGATGTCGGCCGGCTGGTGCGCATCAAACATGCGAGCAGCTGGGGCTGGGCGAAGATCATCACCTTCACCAGCGCCACCCAGGTCAAGATCGATATCAAGAGCGCCTTCGCCGGGACTGGCGCCGTGACCAGCTGGCGGCTCGGCGCCTGGTCGGAGACGACCGGCTGGCCCAGCACCATCACCTTTCACGAGGAGCGGCTGTTCCTGGCCAATGCCCGCGCCCAGCCGCAGACTTTGTGGGCCTCGGTCTCCGGCGCCTATGAGAGCTTCGCGCCGACCGGATATGACGGTGTGACCAAGGACGATCACGCGCTCAACTTCACCATCGCCGATGACCGGGTGAACGCGATCCGCTGGATGAGCGCCGGCAAGACGCTGGCACTGGGAACGACCGGCGGCGAGTTCAACCTCACTGCCAGTTCGCTGAACGAGGCGTTGACGCCGAGCAATGTCACGGTGCGGCGCGAGACCACCAACGGCAGCGCCGACATCAGGCCGGAGCGCATCGGCGCCGCCGTCCTCTATGTGCAGCGGGCTGGGCGCAAGATCTATGAGATGGCCTACAGTTTCGAGAACGATGCTTTCAACTCGCCGGAACTCAGCCTGCTCGCACGGCACCTGATGCTGTCCGGCATCAAGGAGATCGCCTTTCAGGCGGAGCCCTGGTCGGTCCTCTGGGTGGTGCTGCAGGATGGCGGGCTGCTGGGCCTTACCTATATGCGCGGGCAGGATGTGGTCGGCTGGCATCGGCATCGCATCGCCGGGCGCGAGGTCCGGGTGCTTTCGGTCGCGACCATTCCAGGCGGCCGCCAGGACGAGGCGTGGCTGGCAGTTGAACGCCGCGTCGATGGTATCATCAGGCGCTCGGTCGAGCGCATGGCGGGGGCGTTCGAACCCAGCGATCCGTTCGACAAGAAGGGCGCCTTCTTTGTCGATGGCGGATTGAGTTTTGATGGGGCAGGTGGTGCAGCGCTCACCCCGGGCGCCGGCGCCGACACGATCGGCACCCTGGGCGCGGTCTTCACGGCTGCTGCCGGCATTTTTGCACTCGCCGATGTCGGACGCGAGATCCAGCAGCTCTATCCGGCGCCGTCGGGCGAGGGCTATTACGTGGCGCGGGCGATCATCACCGGCTTCACCGATGCCACCCACGTCACGGCGACGATTCTCGCTGCCTTTCCGTCGCTGGCGGCGATCGCGGCCGGCGCCTGGTCGCTGGGCGCGCGGGTCATCGGCGGCCTCGATCATCTGGTCGGCGAGGTTGTGACGATCCTGGCAGATGGCGCCACCCATCCCGACCAAATGGTGGCACCCGACGGCACCGTCACCCTGGAGCGGGCCGTGGCCTTTGCCCATGTCGGGCTCGGTTACACCAGCCGCTTGAGCACCATGGATATCGAGGCGGGTGCGATGGACGGGGCCGCACAGGGCAAGAAGCGACGCATCCACCGGGTCGTGGTGCGTCTCCACAACAGTCTCGGCATGCGCGTCGGCGCCGATGCCGCGCGGACCGACGATGTCGTGTTCCGCGCCGCGAGAACGGCGATGGATCAAAGCCCGCCCTTGTTTTCCTGCGACAAGTTCGTGGCCTTCCCGAAGGGCTGGGATGCGCAGGCGATCGTCACTGTGCTGCAGGAGCAACCGCTGCCCTGCACCATCGTGGCGCTCATTCCACAACTGACAACGATGGATGGTTGAACATGTGCAACCCCTTTGCGGCGGCTGTTGCGACCGCCGCCACGACGATGATCACGACCGGTGCCAGGATGGCATCGGACGCGCAGCAGGCCAGCCACGATGCCAAGGCGCTGGAGCGCGAGGCGAAGGTGGCCGAGGCGCAAGGTGTGGAGGAGGAGCGCCGCTTGCGAGCGCAGGCGGCCCGCAACCAAGCAAAACGCCGCGTCGCCATCCTGAAAGGGGGCGTTACCACCGAAGGCTCGCCCACCGACATGCTGCTGGATGCGGCCCGGGAAGATGATGTCGAGGCGCGCTGGGCGCGTTTCGGCCAGAGCGAGGCAGCACGCGCCAAGGAACGCGATGCCCGCAATCGTCGGCGCCGCTCGGTGCTGGACCAGCTCTCCAGCACCCAGACCATGAACGGTGATCTGATCAGGTTGGGCAGTTGGAAGGAGTAGCCATGATGACCAAGGAAAATTCACTCGATGCGGTGATGCGCCAGGTACTGGCGGCGCAGGGCATACCCGCCATGGCGCCGATGGCAGGCGAGACCGCCGACGATCCGGCCGCTGGATATGCGGGCGCGCTCGCGGCGCCCGCTGGCCCGGAGGACTATCTGATTACGGTACCGCCGGTTCTGGCCCGGGATGCCGTCCTTGAAGCCAAGGCGCGGCAATGGTTCCACCGCGCCGGCCTGCCGCAAGGTGCAGTGAGCGGGATCGTCCAGGCCTATTGCCGGCAGCTTTGTTGCGACCCGGCGACCCTGGCGGACGGCAGCCAGCAGCAGCGCACGCAGGCGCGATTGGCGCAGGAATGGGGCGCCGACTATCCGCGCAAACTGGCTGCGGCGCAGGAAATCGAGGCCGAAGAAGGACGCGCGGCGGCAAAGGCACGGGCCGTTGCCGTGAAGGCGCATCACGCGAGACTGGAAAAGCGCCTCGCCTTGGTCGAAGAGATCGAGCAGCGCCTTCGTGCCGTGACGCCTTTGATGGCGCAGCTTGCAACCCACAGCGGCGAGATCGAGCAGGCCCATGCCGCGCTGGGTGGCGTCCGGCCGTTCCTGCCGCCGCTGGCGCAGGATGCGGTCGGCGGTCGCCTTGCTGAATTCATGACCGGATGCGGCTTTGCCGACTGGCTGCCGCTGGCGCGACCGGAGTTCCGGCCAGCGCTTGACTCCTGGGCCAAGGCGGAGCGGGAGAGCCAGGAAGCCTATCGCCTCGTGGCCTGACGGCAACTGCCGCCACCGCAAGGCCATCATCTCGAGGCCGCCACCGCAAGGCCATCACCTCAAGGCCATCACCTCAAGGAACGAGCCATGACCATTTCGACGACGACGTCCCGCATCATCTATGCGGGCGATGGGGTGACCGTGTCCTTTGCGGTACCTTTCAGCTTCTTCGGCGCCGACGAGATCGACGTGATCGAACGCAACCTGGGAAGCGGCAGCGAGGCGCTGAAGGTTCTGACGACGGATTACACGGTCGCCGGCGGTGGCGGGGGGGCCGGCACGGTGACGGCCCTGTCGCCACCGCCGGCCGGCGAAAGCTGGACCATCGCGCGGCGCACCAGGCGAACGCAGATGGTGGATTACACACCCAATGACCCGTTCCCGGCCGAGACCCACGAGCGGGCGCTCGACCGGCTGACGGCACTGGTTCAGGAGCTTGACGACAAGCTGGAGCGCTCGGCCGCGCTGAGCCCGACCAGCAGCGTGACCGGCTTGACGCTGCCTGACCCGGAAGCCGACAAGCTTCTGGGGTGGAAGGGCGATCTTTCGGGCCTTGAGAACAAGAGCATCCCGCCGGGTGCCACCGTCCACGCTGGAATCACCACCACGCGCGGTGGAGTAGCATCCGTGGAATCCGTGACACCGCGGGGCCTGGCGGCGCTGTGGCGCAAAGGCAGCGACATCGCCATCGCCACCACGCTCGCAAGGCCCGGCGACAGCGATATCGGCGGCTATCACCTGGTGACGGGCGCCGTCACCATCGCGGCACTCTGGCCCGGCGAGCCCGCGGGAATGGAAATCGAGTTGCGCTTCGCCGCGGCGCTTACCCTCACGCACCATGCAACCAGCTTTGTCCTGCCGGGCGGCGGCAATGTCGCAACGGCGGCGGGCGATGTGGCAAGGTTCCGATGCGAAGGCAGCGACAATTGGCGCTGTGTCTCGGCACCACCAAGCTGGTTCTCGGCCGCCGGCGCCGGGTTGAGCCTGCCGGTCAGCGTCAAGACCAGTGGCTATGCGATGCTGGCCGCGGACAAGGGCAGCGAGATCCAGTTCAGCACGGCGGGTGTCACGCTGGGCCTGCTGGCGGCGGCCACGGCCGGCAACGGCGCGACACTCGTCATTCGCAATGCCGCGGCGAGCGGCGACGTCACGCTGGATCCCAATGGCGCCGAGACATTGGACGGGTTGGCGACACGCCAGCTGCGGCCGGGCAACCGGGTGATCATCCGCTGTGACGGTGCCGGTTGGGCGACGGTGGCGGGTGATTACAGCTTTACCACGGCGGAGATCTCGATCGTGGCGGCGGCGACTTCGACCGATGCCCATGGCCTGGGTGGCATGCCGGACCGGATCAAAACAATCCTGCGCTGCAAGACCGCAGATCTCGGCTATGCCGTCGGCGACGACGTCGAAGCCCCCCTTGCGTTCTACAACGGCTATGAGAGCAACAACGCACAGGTCTTTGCCAACGCCACCAACCTCAAATCCGTGCAGGGATCGACGCGGTGGTGGATCGCCCATGCCACCACCGGCGTGGTCACGCTGATCACCCCGGCCAGTTGGAAGATGGTCATCAAGGCGTGGAGGAACTGATGCAGACATTCTATTTCGACACGAACACCGGACGCTGCCTCGGCTCGTTCGGTCCGGGCACGACATTGCCACCGATGGCCCAGGCGGCCGGTGCCGCACCCAGCGACGGCCGCCAGGTCTGGAACGGCGATGCCTGGGTTTGGCCCGTCGAGGTCATCCGCGCCGATGTGCTGGCCGCCATCGCCACCCGCTATCAGGCAGCGCTTGCCGGCGGCCTCGCCTATGGCGGCAAGGTGCTGCAGATCCGCGAAGTGGACCAGGCCAATCTGACCGCCATGGGGAATGAAGCGCGCTGGGCCAAGGCCGGCGGCGCACCGTGGCCGGCCGATTTTGCCTGGCGCATGGCCGATGACAGTTTCCTCGCCCTGCCGACCGCCGACGCCATGATCGCATTGGGCGAAGCCGCCAAGGCCGAGGTCTATCGGCTGCGGCAAGTGAAATGGAGCCATGTCGATGCCGTTCGTGCCCTGTCAGATGCCGCAGACGTCGCAGCTTACGATTTCCAGACGGGATGGTGAGGCCATGACGGGCGGATTGCATGAGACGTCGCAGGCGATCGGCCGCCTGCAGGCAAGTGTCGAAAAGCTGGAGCATGCGGTGGCGCGCCTTGGCGACCGGATCGAGGATCTGCAGCGACTGCGCTGGCTGATGGTGGGGGCGCTGATCGTGCTGTGCGGACTCTCGGGCATCAGCGGCGGCTGGCTTAACAAGCTGCTGGATCTTGGCTCATAGCGAACAACCATCAAGGAGATGAGAATGATCACGAAAAGCGTTGCCGCGATCGGCACGATCAACAAGGCATGGGCTGCCGCCATCGCCGCGCCCCTGGCCGATTGGCTGGTCGGCATGGTGGCCGACACCCTCTGGAACGGACCGCGCATTGCCATGCCGGACAGCGCGCAATTGGCCCTGGTGTCGCTGCTCGTGGGGCTGGTGGTCTATGGCGTGCCCAATCTCGCAGCCGGTCCGGCGCTGGATCCTGCCAATGATGCGGGAGCCTGAGCCATACGCCGCGGAACCCGCCTGCCGACGATCGGCCTCTGGCTGCTGTTGTTCCTTCTCCTGCCGCTGAGCGGTTGCGCCAGCGGCGGCAACGACCTCGCGGCGCGGCTGACCGCTGCCAACCTGCTGGCCGGCAGCGGCGCACAGGCCCTGGCCAGCACGATCGAGTCCGGGTTGCTCGATCCGGGCAGCGAGACGGTGGCTGCCATCGCCGTCACGCTGGATGCGGTGGAGATATCGTTGGATGGGGCCGGCGCCGCGCTGCGTGCCGGTCTGCCGGATATTGCCGCGCGCAACCTTGGCGCTGCGGAAGCGCAACTTGCCGGGCTGCAACCGCTGTTGCCCGCGATGACGGGAGGTCAGTGAGATGAATGCCGCGACTGTCGCGATGATCGTCCAGGGTGTCTCGGCCCTGGCGCCCTATCTTGCCCAATTGGGGACCCTTGCCGCCAAGGCGCAGGCGGGCGAGGCCGTTACCGAGAGCGATCTGCGCCTGGCGGAAGCGGCGCGCCGCCAGGCTTTCGCCGCCTTGCGCCGGCGCCTGGTTCCCTGAATGCGACCAAGTGCCGTATTTGCGCAGTTCCGGCTGGAGAATATTGCCTGCGGGCGTCACATCCTATAATGACGGGGCAACGCTGGTGGCACCGCCGGCCCGTTGTGGGACAGAATTCACCGTCATGGATCATCTCGACCAGCTCGAAGCGCAGAGCGTCTATATCCTGCGCGAGGCCTTCAACCGCATCGACAAGCTCGGCATGTTGTGGTCGCTGGGCAAGGACAGCAATGTCATGGTGTGGCTGGCCAGGAAGGCCTTCTTCGGTCATGTGCCCTTTCCGGTCCTGCATATCGACACCGAGCGCAAGTTTCCGGAGATGTATGCCTTCCGCGAGACCTATTCGAAGGAATGGGGTCTCAACCTCATCGTCGAGAAATGCCCGCCGGTCGAGGCGACCGATCCGACCTTGCCGCCCAATGCGCGGTCAGCTGCCAGGAAGACGCTGGGCCTGCGCGACACCATCGCCAAATACGGTTTCACCGGCATCATCGCCGGCATCCGGCGCGATGAGGAAAGCGTCCGCGCCAAGGAGCGCGTGTTTTACCCGCGCGGCGAAAGCGGCGCCTGGGACTTCCGCGACCAGCCGCCAGAATTCTGGGACTATTTCAACACCGATCTGCCGGCCGGCACGCATTTGCGCGTCCATCCGCTGCTGTCCTGGACCGAACTCGACATCTGGAAATACGTCGCGCGCGAAGGCATCCCGATGGTCGAGCTCTATTTCGCCAAGGGCGGCAAGCGCTATCGGTCGCTGGGCGATCATGACATCACCTCGCCGGTGGTGAGCGAGGCCGTGACCATCGGCGAAATCATCGCCGAGCTGGAAGCGACCCGCGAGCCGGAACGCGCCGGGCGCGCCATGGACCGCGAGACCGAGGACGCCTTCGAGCGCCTGCGCGCGGCAGGTTACATGTAATGGGCAAACAGTTGGAAGCCCCGCGCGACCTGATGCGGATCGTCATCGTCGGCCATGTCGATCATGGCAAGTCGACCCTGGTCGGCCGTCTGTTCCATGACACCGGATCCTTGCCCGACGGCAAGTTCGAGGCGATCAAGGCGATGTGCGAGCGGCGCGGCATGCCGTTCGAATGGGCCTTTCTCATGGATGCGTTCCAGTCGGAGCGGGACCAGGGCATCACCATCGACACGGCGCAGATCTGGTTCAAGACCAAGGCGCGCGACTACACCATCATCGACGCGCCGGGCCACCGCGAGTTCATCAAGAACATGATCACCGGTGCCTCGAGTGCCGAGGCCGCCTTGATGCTGATCGATGCCGGACAGGGCATCCAGCAGCAATCGCGCCTGCATGCGTTCCTGCTCAACCTCCTCGGCGTGAAGCAGATCGTGGTGCTGGTCAACAAGATGGACCTGGTCGATTTCTCGGCCGCACGCTTCGATGAGATCGCGCGCGAATACAGTGCCTATCTGGGATCGCTCGGCATCAAGGCCAGTTACATCATCCCCTTGGCGGCACGCGACGGCGACAACATCGTCGCAAAATCGGCGCGGACGCAATGGTACCAGGGACCGACCCTGGTCGAGGCGCTGGACAGCTTCACGCCGGCAGCCCCGCTCGCTGCCCTGCCGCTGCGCCTGCCCATCCAGGACATCTACAAATTCGACGAACGCCGGATCCTCGCCGGCCGCATCGCCAGCGGCCGGCTCAAGGTCGGCGACACGCTGCTGTTTTCGCCCAGCAACAAGACCGCGAAGGTGGCGTCGCTTGAAGGCTGGTCGGCACCGGCTGCCAGCGATGCCGAGGCCGGACAGTCGGTTGGCGTGACGCTCGACGAGCAGCTGTTCATCGAACGCGGCGAGATCGCGAGCCATGTCGAGGATGCGCCGATCGAGACCAACGTGTTCAAAGCCAAGCTCTTCTGGCTGGCGAAGAAACCCTTGAAACTGGGGGAAAACTATCGCCTGAGGCTGCAGACGCGCGACGTCAATGTCGTGGTCGAGAGCATCGTCAGTCTTTATGACGCGGACAGCTTCAACGCGCGGCCGAGCGAAATCGTCGAGCGCAACGACATTGCCGACGTCATTCTGCGTTCGCCCGCTTTGCTGGCACTGGATGGCGTCGAGAACAATCCGAAGACCGGCCGCTTCGTGCTCTCCGATAGACGTAACATTCTCGCCGGCGGCACGATTGCGCTGGAGGGTTATCCCGACCAGCGACGCATGGTGACCGTGCGTTCCAGCAACATCACCGAAGTGGCGCATGGCGTGACCGCCGCGCAGCGCACCTTGCGCAACGGCCATCCCGGCGGCGTCCTGTGGCTGACCGGCTTGTCGGGCGCCGGCAAATCGACCATCGCCATGGCCGTGGAGCAGGAACTGTTCCGGCGCGGTTTCCATGTCTTCGTGCTGGATGGCGACAATGTGCGCCGCGGCCTGTCGGCCAATCTTGGCTTCGCACCGGAAGACCGGGCCGAGAACATCCGGCGCATCGGTGAAGTGGCGGCGCTGTTCGCGGAGTCCGGACAGATCGTCATCACCGCCTTCATCTCGCCCTACCGCACCGACCGGCAGCGCGCGCGCCAGGCGACGGAATCCTTGTCTGCAGGATCGTTGTCAGCAGGTGCCCGCAAGGCGGACGCGACGACATTCCACGAGATCTATATCAAGGCGGACCTTGCGACTTGCGAGGGGCGCGACCCGAAGGGGCTCTACCAGAAGGCCAGGTCGGGCGAGATCGCCGAGTTCACCGGAATCAGCGCGCCTTATGAACCGCCGCTGGCGCCGGAACTGGTCGTGGATACGCAAAAACTGACGATTGCCGATGCCGTGGCGAGTATCGTCGCCTATGTCGAGGGCCGCTTCCGCCGGGCCGGCTGAGGTCACGAGGCACTCGAACAACCCATTGATTTATCATAATTTGTTGTGACGAATGTCGGCGAAAGCCGAGCTGGGGTTGATTCGGCTTGCGTCCCCTGGAGGGTCCGCCTAAGTTACTTCTTCTAATGATAAATTAACGATTGCCCGTCGGCGAAAAAATCGCTGCTGGAAGCGATCGTCAGGGGGGCCAAGGTTACTTGGTCCGGTATGTGTCACGCGCCAGACGGCGTCGGCCATCCGATGGGTATGCGGGTCGGCCGGTGAACGTAGGGCGGCTATGGGTCAATTGAGCGTCCTACCGTGGGGATGGGATCGTGGTAACCGGAAGAAATCCTAAGAAATTGTCGTATCTCAAAATTGGCGCGCGCCTTGCCGCGTCCTTGTCGAAGCATTTCTCGCCGCGCGAACTGATCGTGCGCAGCGACGGCAAGATCAAATATGTCCGTCTGTCGACGCGCAGCCAGCTGGTTGGCGCCACCCTGTTCGGTGGCATCGCCATTCTGTCCCTGGCGACATCGATCGGGCTGGCCATGCAACAGGTGACGCTGCACGGGCGCGACATCGCGGTGCGCGAAGCCGAGGGCGCCTATACCGGCCTGCTGGCCGAAGTCGCCGATTATTTCGACCAGTTCAAGGGCAGCACCGGCAAGCTCGGCGATGACGAAGCCTATCTGCTCGGCCTCTCGGGCGAGAATGCCGGCATGCGCGACGGGCTCAAATCGATTGCGACGCAGATTGAAGGGCCGGCACCGCTGGAAGGCGCTGCCACCGGCAAATCCGTGGCGCAGGGCGAAGACCCGCTGCGGGCCAAGCTGCGCGACGCGCTGAAGAACCGGCTGCTCGCCTTTGACAGCGACTTGAAGCGCATCGCCGCGCGCAACCAGTCGCTTACCAACCAGATCGCCGACCTCAAATCCGAGATCCGCGGGATTGAGGGCGATCGCCGCCGCATGGCCGCCGAACGCGACGAACTCACGGCACTGCTCGATCAGAGCCGCCAGAGCAACGGCAACCTGGCCAATCAGGTGGCCGATCTCACCGGTCGCCTGACCACCCTGCGGCGCGATCATCAGGTGGCGACCGAGCAGGTCGCGAGCTTGACCGCGAAGGTCGGCACCCTGCAGGGCGAATTGCAGATGGCCCAGGCGAGCAACGCCGATTTGAGCCGCCAGGTGGCGCAGACCAAGCTGGCGCTGACCACGGTCATCAACCAGCGCAACACGCTGCAGCTGGGCCGCTCGGATCTTGGCCGCACCATCGATGAATTGCGCGAGAAGGTCGCCTCGGTCCAGGAAAGCCAGGCCAATTTCGTGGCCAGCGTCACCGAGCGCACGCGGAACAGTCTCGAGGAAATGGAAAAGACCCTGGTCATGACCGGGCTCAACGTCGAGAGCATGATCTCCGCCGCCGAGAAAGACGGGATCGGCAAGGGCGGTCCGTTCCTGCCGGATCCGGCGACCGGCGCCGACGAGACCGAGCAGAAGCTGCTCACCAATGTCGCGACCCTGGACGATGAAGTGGCGCGCTGGGAAAAGATGCAGGTCGTGTTGCGCTCCGTGCCGCTCGCGGCCCCCGTCGACCATTATTACATTTCAAGCGGGTTTGGCGCCCGGGTCGACCCGTTCAATGGTGCCCGTGCGCGCCATGAGGGCCTCGACATGGTCGGGACGCTGCGCTCCGACGTGCTGGCGACGGCACCGGGGACGGTGATCCATGCCGGCTGGAAGGGCAATTACGGCCGCGTCGTCGAAATCGACCATGGCCTTGGCATAGTTACGCTTTATGCCCATCTGGATTCGGTTGCCGTGAAGGTAGGGGATGTGGTGGACTATCGGCAATTGGTCGGCAAGCTCGGCTCGTCCGGGCGTTCGTCCGGTCCGCATTGCCATTACGAAGTGCGCTACAACGACAAAACGCTCGATCCCATGGGCTTTCTCAAGGCAGGTCGCTATGTTTTCAAAGGTTAACAAATCCGGTCAACCGGGGGCGGTTCATGATTCGCCGCGCCCATCGGTAAAGGCCGGCATTCCCTCGATCATCAGCGCGGATCTGCGCATCACCGGCGATCTGGTCTGCAGCGGCGACGTGCAGATCGACGGCTGGGTGGAAGGCGATATCCAGAGCCGCAACATCACCATCGGTGAAGGCGCCACGGTGCAAGGCGGCCTGCAGGCCGAATCCGTGCGCATCTGCGGCCTGGTCAATGGCGAAGTCCGCGCCGACATGGTCGTCCTTGAGAAGACCGCGCGCGTCACCGGCGACATCCTCCACAAGTCGCTGGCCATTGAGCAGGGCGCCTATCTCGAAGGCATGTGCCGCCGCACCGATACGCATCCGGTGACCGCCGTTGCGACCTCGGTTGAGCCGGTCAAGGAAATGGTCAAGGACGTGGTCGAGAAGAAAGCCGTTTCCGGCTGATCTTTTCTATCTGCGGGATTGTTCAGACAAGCGGGTCAGCCATGTCGGCGGCCCGCTTGATCATTTCCGGGTCGGCATTGCCGCCGGAACAGACCACCACGATATTCTTTCCGGCAAGCTCGCCGCGCATCCCGAGCACGGCGGCCAGAGCTGCGGAGCCCCCTGGCTCCACCACCAGCTTCAGATGCCGCAGCGCAAATACCATCGCCACCAAGACCTGATCGTCGCTCACCACCTTTGAGCCGGCCAGCAGGTGCTGGTGGATCGGGAAGGTGAGGGCGCCCGGCTTTTCGGCCATCAGGGCGTCGCAGATCGATGGCTTGCCGGGCTTGTTGGCCAGCCGCTCGCCGGCGGCCAGCGACCTTTGCAGATCATCGAAGCCAGCCGGCTCAGCGGCGTAGATCTCGGCCCCCGGATGCTGTTCCTTGACGGCGAGAGCCACGCCGGCGATGAGACCGCCGCCGCTGCACGGCGCCAGCACCATATCCGGCACGACGCCCAGCGCTGCTGCCTGCGCGCAGATCTCGAGACCGACGGTGCCTTGCCCGGCGATGATATGGGGGTCGTCATAGGGCGGCACGACCAGCGCCTTGTCCTTCAGGGCGATGGCGCGGGCGATCGCCTCGCGGTCCTCGCGGTGGCGTTCATAGAGCACCACCTCGGCGCCGAAACCCCTTGTGTTGGCGACCTTGATTGCCGGCGCATCCGACGGCATCACGATGGTGGCCTTGAGGCCCAGCATCTGTGCTGCGGCTGCGACGCCTTGGGCATGGTTGCCGGAGGAAAAGGCGACCACGGCGCGCAGGCCCGGGTCCGCGGCTTTTGCCGCCAGCAGGCAGTTGCCAGCGCCGCGGAACTTGAACGAGCCGGTGAGCTGGAGCGTTTCCGCCTTGATGAGGAGCCGAAAGCCGAGCCTGGCGCTGATCAGGGGATAATCCAGCAACGGGGTGACGACGGCGCGGCCGCGCAAGCGCGTGGCCGCAGCCCGGACATCCGCTGCCTGCGCCGCGAAGGCGGCGTCGACGGCACGTGACTGGCTCAAGTTGCGTTCCTTAGTTGATGGCGGGGCGATTGAGATCGTCTTCGAGGGCGATGAGAGCACCGCCTTCCGACAGGCGACTGCGGTAGATCTGTAGATTCTCCATCACGCGCTGCACGTAGTTGCGGGTCTCGTTGAAGGGAATGTTCTCGACCCAATCGATTGCGTCGGTTTCCGGCAATCGCGGATCGCCATAGAGGATGACCCAGTCGCGCACCCTGCTGGGGCCGGCGTTATAGGCGGCCACCGCCATGATGTAGGAGCCGTTGAACCGGTCGATCAGCTGTTCGAGATAGAGCTTGCCGAGGCGCACGTTGAAGCTCGGATCAGTGATGAGTTTCTTCTCCTGCAGCTTCTTGACCCCCAATTGCTTGGCGAGCGGCCGCGCTGTCGAGGGCATCAGCTGCATCAGGCCCATGGCGCCTGCCGGCGAACTCACCTTGGCGTCGAAGGCGCTCTCCTGCTTGATGATCGCCAGCACCAGTGCCGGTTCCGGCGCCTGGCCCGCCGGCAGCTTGATGGTCGGGAAGAGAAATTCCGAGAGTTCATGGCCCTTCTGGCGCGCTTCCTTGGCGACGGCGATCGCAAGGTCGTCGCGCTTCACGGATTTGGCGAGATTGGCGAGCAGCGCGTAATCGGTCGCCTTGGTGGCGCGCGCCGCCATGGTCATGACGAAGGGACGGATGCGCTGCTCTTCACCGACCTTGCCGAGCAGCTGCACGATCTTGACCAGTTCGAGCTTGGCGAAAGCTGCCTTTTCAGGGGCGGTCGGGCGAATGCCGCTGTCGAGCACCAGATGCTTGGGATCGGTCAGGCGCGCCGCTGCCAACTGGCCGTAATAGACGCTGAGATTCTTGGCGGCGTTGCGATACCAGTCGGTGGCCGCCGCCGTGTCGCCCTTGGCTTCGGCGGAGCGGCCGATCCAATAGGCGGCGCGGGTCTTGCTGATGACCGATTTGGCAACCGAATAGAGGCTGGTGAAATGCTTTATCGCCACTTCGGGTTCGTCGAGATAGCGCAGTGCCACCCAGCCGGCGAACCATTCGCCTTCGACAAAGGCGTCGCCGGTATCCGAATTGTGGGCGGCGGCGAGGCGGTAGGCGGCACTGACATCGCCGTTGGCCAGCAACTCACGCGCGGCGCGGTAGAGTTCGTCCCACATCAGATCGGGGCGGGAGACGTTGGCGGGCGGCGGGTCGAGCACCGTGAGCGCGCGTTCGATCTGGCCCTTCTTGCGCCAGGCGCGCGCCATTTCATAAATAAGGCCGGCATCGTCGCGCAGCTCCAGCGGCACCATGCTGCCCACCGCATCGGGCGAGATCTTCTTGTCCTGCAGGCGCATCCTTGCGCTGGCGAGTGCTGCGTGACCGGTATCGACGCGCTTCAACATGCGCACGGCCTGGTCGCGCTTGTCTTCCCACAGCAGACGGTCGAGCCTGACCACATGATCGGCCATGGTCAGCATGTCGCCGAAGCGCTGCAGGAACACCTTTTCGATGTCGGCGGTGAAATCCTCGGTGGTCCAGGCGAGGATGGCGACCTTGCGGGCACGCTCGACCTGGCCGTCAGCGCGGAGCGCACCGACCAGCTTGAGGGCGCCCTGCGCGGTGAGCGGGTCGCGTTCGCCGAACCAGGCCAGCACCAAGGCGGTCGGGTAGAAATCGTGCATCGACCGCTCGGCCTGGGCGGTCAGCGTGTCGCGCAGCGGCCAGTCCGGATTGGCCTTCAGGAAGGAGCTCATCTCGTCGAAGGAGCGGCCGGGCCCCGGCCGCGACAGATCGAGCCATTGGATGACCTTGGCGAGCTGCGGGTCCTTGGCCATGTCGGCAAGGCGGCGCGCTTCTTTCCAGCGATCCTTCTCGATTGCCTGGAAGGCCTGCTGGTAGAGCTTCTTGTCCTTGGCGCTGAGGGTGACGTCGTCGGCAAGGACCGGTGACACCCAGAAGGTCAGGCAAAGAAGGGCCGCAAAGGCCAGCCAGATCAGGCGCGACAGCAGGGAATGGGGCAAGGGCAGAGACCCGGATCGGGCCGCGCCGGCAGGGGTGATCGGGTGGAAAGTCAAAGATGTGTGCGTCATTTCCTCGCTCGGCTGCGCTCGACTCGGGCGGCGCAGGAACAGCATTCTAGGAGACAATTGGTTAACACTCAATGTATTCAATGTGTTGGCAATCACACACTGATGCATAACATTCATCGCTGACGGCCAACTGGCGCTAAAATGCCACAGGTGGCGATTCGTCGGTTTTTTCGGCAGAACGCTTGCAGGCCCAGACGGCTGCCGCTATTTTCCGGGCCCGATTGAAAGTTGCCCGGCAGTGGAAATCTGGCCTGGGCCGAAATTTATGGAGTGCGCCATGTTCAAGGGTTCGATGACCGCTCTGGTCACGCCGTTCCGCAACGATGCGGTGGACGAGGCTGCGTTCCAGAAATTCGTCGATTGGCAGATCAAGGAAGGGATCGACGGCATCGTGCCGGTCGGGACCACCGGCGAATGCCCGACGGTCAGCCATGAGGAGCATCACCGGATCGTCGAACTGGCGGTCGAGGTGGCCAAGGGCCGGGTGCCCGTCATCGCCGGCACCGGGTCCAATTCCACCGCCGAGGCGATCGACCTCACGCGTCATGCCGAGAAGGCCGGCGCGAGTGCTGCCCTGGTGGTGCTGCCCTATTACAACCGGCCGACACCGGAAGGCCAGTATCAGCATTTCAAAGCGATCCACGACGCCACCAATTTGCCGATCATCATCTACAACGTGCCGCCGCGCAGCGCCGTCGACATGTCGATCGACACCATGGCCCGTTGTGCGACCCTGCCGCGCGTGATCGGCGTCAAGGATGCGACGGCGGATCTTGCCCGGCCGGCGCGCACCCGCATCGCCATCGGCGCCAATTTCTGCCAGCTCTCCGGCGAGGATGCGACTGCCTTGCCGTTCCTGGTGCAGGGTGGCGTTGGTTGCATCTCGGTCACCTCGAACGTGGCCCCCAAGCTCACCGCCGAGATGCATGCCGCCTGGCGCGCCGGCGATCTTGGCCGCGCCATGGAAATCAACGAGCGCCTGATGCCGCTCAATGATGCGATGTTCTGCGAAACCAGCCCCGGCCCGGTGAAGTACGCGCTCTCGCTGATGGGGCATATCCAGCCGGATGTGCGCCTGCCGCTGGCGCCGATCTCGGACGCCTCCAAGCAGAAGGTCGAGGCGGCGCTGAAGAAGGTCGGCCTCATCGGCCAATAGCAGTCCATCATGGCGCGTGACATCTCGACCAACAAGTTCGCGGCGCAGAACCGCAAGGCGCGCCACGATTATTCGATCAGCGACGAGATCGAGGCCGGCATCGCCTTGATGGGCTCCGAGGTCAAGTCCCTGCGCCTTGGCCGCTGTTCCATCGCCGAGGCCTTCGCCGCCGAGCGCGATGGCGAGTTCTGGCTCTTGAACGCCCATTTCCCGGAATATGAGGCGGCCAACCGCTTCAACCATGAACCGGGCCGGCCCAGGAAATTGCTGCTGAAAAAGCGCGAGGTCACCAAGCTCAAGAACGCAACGCAGCGCGATGGTGTCACCATCGTGCCGCTTTCGATCTATTTCAACGAACGCGGCCGCGCCAAATGCAATCTCGGCATCGCCAAGGGCCGTAGGCAGGTCGACAAGCGCGCGGCGATCAAGGACCGCGACTGGAAACGCGACCAGAGCCGCATGCTCAGGAACCGCGGCGGGGATTGAGTCTTCTGCGTCTGATGTCATCTCTGCCTTCGCGGGGGTGGCAATCCTGGTCTTACAATCCCGCCGCCTCTTTCACATGCGCCATCGCTTCCTTGAACATCTTCGGCGTCAGCACGCCGGTGTTCGTGTTGTAGCGGGAGCAGTGATAGCTATCGATGAGGATGCGGCCGTCGCTCAAGTCGTGGCGGCGGTTGTGGCCGAACTTGAAGGCGCTGCGCTTTTCGCCCAGGGCCATCAGCGCCGCGTCATGGGCGATGGACCCGAGTGCCAGATAGCAGCGCGCGGGTGAGGCGGCGATCTCGGCTTTGAGGAAAGTATTGCAGGTCTTGATTTCCGCTGGCAGCGGCTTGTTCTGCGGCGGGACGCAGCGCACGCTGTTGACGATGCGGCAGCCCTTGAGTGTCAGCCCGTCATCGGGCCGTTCGTCATAGACGCCCTGTGCAAGGCCGAGGTCGAGCAATGTCGCGAACAGCAGATCGCCCGCCCAATCGCCGGTGAAGGGCCGCCCGGTGCGGTTGGCGCCGTGGAGGCCGGGGGCGAGGCCGATGATCAGGAATTTGGGTTTCGCATCACCGAAGGCCGGTACCGGCGCGTTGAAATAATCCGGCAGCTTGAGCTGATTGTCGGCGCGGAAGGCAGCCAGGCGCGGACAAAGCGGGCAGTCGCGCGTCGGCGCGCTAGGGATCGTGACGGCCGGCATCGCCGTCAGCTGCTGCTGGATTCTTCTTCCGGCGTTTCGCGCGCCGGCTGTTCCTTGGGGGCCTCGCGGGCCGTGGTGGTGCGCGGATTGTGCGCCCGGGCGACGATCGAGGCCAGGTCTTCAAGCTCGACGAACATGTCGGCCTGGCGGCGCAGTTCGTCGGCCACCATCGGCGGGTTCGAGCGCACAGTCGAAACCACCGAGACACGCACGCCGCGGCGCTGGACCGCTTCGACCAGGCGGCGGAAATCGCCATCGCCCGAGAACAGCACGACATGGTCGAGATGGGCCGACATTTCGAGGACGTCGATCGCCAGCTCGATATCCATATTGCCCTTGATCTTGCGGCGCCCCATGGCGTCGGTGAATTCCTTGGTCGGCTTCGTGACCATGGTGAAGCCGTTATAGTCCAGCCAATCGACCAGGGGCCGGAGTGGCGAATATTCCTGGTCTTCCACCAGGGCGGTATAATAGAAGGCCCGGATCAGGCGGCATTGTTCCTGGAAATGCTTCAACAGGCGTTTGTAGTCGATGTCGAAACCGAGTGCGCGGGCGGCGGCATGCAGATTGGCGCCATCAATGAAGAGACCAACCCGTTCCTGGGCGTAGAAGCGAAGGGCCATGATGTTATCCTCGTCGGCAATATGACTGAAAGATATGCGATGTCGGTCGGCTTGCGCCTGTATGAGGCACCGTGCTTGCGATTGACCGTGGCGGACCTTAGTGCCGATCCACCAGCCCTCGCAAGCTGTAATGAAACCCTGCCGACAGGCGGCAAAGGAATCGGATGAATCGGTTGGTGGGCGGCATCTATATCGGCCTTGGCGCCAATCTGCCGAGTGCGGCGGGCGACCCCGTGGCGACGCTGGAGAAGGCGATTGCTGATCTGGCGGCGGCGGGTGTTTCGGTCAGGCGGCGCGCGCCCTGGTATGAATCGGCGCCGGTGCCGCGTGCCGACGACCAGCCTTGGTATGTGAACGGCGTCATCGAGGTCGCGACCGACCTCGACCCGGCGGCGCTGCTCGGCCTTCTGCAGGGGCTGGAGGCGCAAAGCGGCCGGATTCGTTCGGTCGCCAATGCACCGCGACCGCTCGATCTCGACATCATCGCCTATCGCGACCTGGTCCAGGCGGGGCCAAATCCACCACTTCTGCCGCATCCCCGCATGACGTTACGGGCCTTCGTCCTCCTGCCGCTGCAGGCGATTGCGCCGGATTGGCGGCATCCGGTCAGCGTCCGGACCGTGGCCGAACTGATCGCCGAGCTGCCGGCCGGACAGGAAATCCGTTTGCTTTGAGGCCCTTGGCGAAATAGATGTTGCGTCCCGGCGCCATGCGCCTGCGGCATAGTGGCTGCCCTCGAGCGCTGGTGCCCCGCAGCTTGAACCCAGAAAATCAATAGAGTAAGTTCAGGCAATTAGGCGAATTCCTGGAGACTATCGAAAATGGCGCGCGTAACAGTCGAAGATTGCGTAGACAAGATCCCAAACCGTTTTGAGCTGGTCATGATGGCCGCCCAGCGGGCCCGCGAGGTTTCGGCCGGGGCTCAGATCACGATCGATCGCGACAATGACAAGAATCCGGTCGTTGCCTTGCGCGAGATTGCCGAGGAAACCGTGGTGCTGGCTGCCCTCACCGACAACCTCATCACCGGCCTGCAGCGCCATGTCGAGAATGACGAGCCGGAAGAAGAGGGCACGGGCTTTGGCACCGGCGCCGGCGACCTGCTCGCCGAAATGCAGCAGGCGCAGATTTCCGATGACGAGGCCGAAGAGGCCGACATGACCATCGACGGCGAGTTTGAAGATGCCGCGGAGGCCGATGACGGCAACTGACCAGGCATTCCCGTCGTCAGTTACCTTATTCCTGAACAAGGGAAAGGATTGGTTTCACCCGTATGTAGATAGAGCCGCAGAAGCGGCGAGAGTTACATCGAGGACCGCATGATCCGGCAATTTGAACTGGTCGAGCGGGTGAAATCATACGATCCAGGCGCGGATGAGGATCTCCTCAACCGCGCCTATGTTTTTTCGATGAAGGCCCATGGCAGCCAGGCCCGCGCCTCGGGCGATCCCTATTTCTCGCATCCCCTCGGCGTTGCCGAAATCCTGACGCGGTTGAAACTCGATTCAGCCTCGATCGCCACGGGCCTGCTCCACGACACGGTCGAGGATACCGAGGCCACGCTGGAACAGGTCCAGTCGATGTTCGGCGCGGAAGTGGCGCAGCTGGTCGACGGCGTCACCAAGCTCTCGCGCCTCGAGCTGCAATCGGACAACACCAAGCATGCGGAGAATTTCCGCAAGCTGGTGCTCGCTATGTCGAACGACATCCGCGTGCTGCTGGTGAAGCTCGCCGACCGTCTCCA
>NZ_CAMDRA010000045.1 GCF_945906275.1 Dongia mobilis | reverse complement strand
TGCAATTTTACTCCGGCGTACCGATGCATTTTGTCTCCGGCGTTGACAACATGTCCGCTGCGCGCTGGTTCACGCTGAGGATCGTGCCATTGGGCTGCAGGCTGAGGAGCGGATCGGGCGAGACGCCGGTTTCGATAGAAGCCTGGTCGCCATTCAGACCGGCGGGTGACGGGGTGTGCTTGCCCGAATCCCCGACGATCACGCCCACGGGCTTGAAGATATGCGACGGTTTCTCTGGCTTGTGGTTGGTCACGCGACGTGTCCTCCCACCGGTATGAAAATGGCTTTGGACCAGTTTCCGCCAGTTGCTCTGACCACTGCTTTGCCCCAGTGGCCGTCGCCCCATCAATAAATCATTGGTGAGAAAGCAGGATGGCGCAAGAGCGTATCGCAGCTGGCTGGATCGGCACCGCCATCTCTGTCCGGTTAAATATTTAGAATCAGCGTATTAGGGGCCCTTCTGCAGATAAAAATCTCGCTTCGGCGGGCCGGCCTGGGGCCCTAGGGGGTGGTGTGGCCGCGATGTTCCGGCTATAGGAACCGCATGTTGGAGATCTTCATCGCGTTGGCCGGGGTCCCGGCCGGCATATGGCTTTATCTGCTGCTGTTCCGGGGCGCCTTCTGGCGCGAGCGTCCGGATGCGTCGGCACCAGCTTCGTGCGACTCCCCGGCACCTGAGATCGTGGCTGTTGTGCCGGCACGCAATGAGGCCGGCGTCGTGGGTAATGTTGTCAGCGCGCTTCTCGGGCAGGATTACCCGGGCCTCGTGACGGTGATCCTGGTCGACGATAACAGCACAGACGGAACGGGCCGCGAGGCTGCCGAAGCAGCTCGGGTCATTCTCGCTTCTGGGTCACAGAACCGCTTCCGTCTTGTGGCTGGAAAGAAGCTAGCTACGGGCTGGACCGGCAAATTGTGGGCGGTGCACCAGGGCCTGGCCGAAGCGCAGCGCGTGGCGCCCAAGGCGAGATACGTGCTGTTGACCGACGCCGATATCCTCCATGCGCCGGACAGTCTCATCTCGCTGGTGACGCGGGCGGAAGACGGGCGGTTCAACCTCGTCTCGCTGATGGCGCGGTTGCGCACCGACACCTTCGCCGAGAAGGCACTGATCCCCGCCTACATCTTCTTCTTCCAGAAGCTCTATCCTTTCGCCTGGGTGCGGGATCCCAAGCACAAGCTTGGCGCTGCCGCCGGGGGCTGCATGCTGGTGCGGGCATCGGCGCTGAAGGAGATCGGCGGCATCGCCGCCATCCGCGGTGCTTTGATCGACGATTGCGCGCTGGGCCGCGCCATCAAGAAGACAGGGCCGATCTGGCTTGGCTTGGCCAGCAATGTCTCGTCCTTGCGCGGCTATCCGGCCTGGGGCGATATCTGGAACCTCATCGCGCGGTCGGCCTTCACCCAGCTCAATCATTCGACCTTGCTGTTGATCGGATCGGTGCTGGGCATGGTGCTGACCTATCTGCTGCCGCCCCTGCTGACGATCAGCGGTGCTCCGGGCATCCGGCCGCTGGGCATCATCGCCTGGGCGATGATGGTCTTTGCCTATCTGCCGACACTGGCCAACTATCAGCGTTCGCCACTGTGGGAGCCGTTCCTGCCGCTGGTCGCCGGCTATTATACGCTGGCGACGATCGCGTCGGCCTGGCGCTATTGGCGCGGCAAGGGCGGACAGTGGAAGGGGCGCGCTCAGGCCGAGAATGTGAAACATGCCAAGGGTCGCGGCGACGCCAAGGGGGCCGCGTGAGCACCTCCAGCGAGATCGCAACACCGTCCGGCAAGAACGCCAGCACCGAAAATTTCCCGGTTGGTTCGGCGCTGATCCGTGCCGATCTGCGGCCGCATGTGCATGCCTTTTATCGTTTCGCGCGGATGGGTGACGATATCGCCGACAACCCCACCTTGGCGCCGGACGAGAAGGTAGCGCGGCTCGACCTGATGGAAGCGGCACTGCTCGATCCCATGCGCGAGGATATTCCGGCAGCGTCGGATCTCCGCAGGTCCCTGGCGGCGACCCACGTGACACCGGTCAATTCCACCGAACTGCTGATCGCGTTCCGCATGGATGCGACCAAGCAGCGTTATGCCAGCTGGGATGAACTGATGACCTATTGCCGCTATTCGGCAGCGCCGGTCGGCCGCCAGCTGCTGGATCTCCACGGCGAACCGGCGGCAGCGCGCGGTCCTTCCGATGCGCTCTGCGCGGCACTTCAGGTTATCAACCATCTCCAGGATTGCGGCGTCGATTACCTGGAGATGGACCGGGTCTATGTGCCGCAGGATCATCTGTCGGCGGCTGGCGCCGATACGCGGCATCTGTCCGGGACGGCGGCCAGCGCCGGTTTGCGCAAATGCCTCAATGACCTCCTCGACAAGACGGAAGTGCTGATGGTCGAAGCGCGCCGTTTGCCGGGGCAGCTAAAGGATTTCCGCCTGCGTGCCGAATCTGCCACGATCGTCCGCCTGGCCGACAAGATGATCGCGCAATTGCGCCGGCATGATCCGCTGGCCGAGCGGGTCAAACCATCCAAGCTGTTCTTTGCGACGGCGCTGATCGAAGGTGTGCTGTGGTCCCTGGTGGCGAAGAAACGATGACGAGCGGCACGCAAGAGATCGCCGACAAGGTCAAGGCATCGGCCACCTCCTTCTATTCGGCGATGCGACTTCTGCCGGAAGCGCGGCGCGAGGCGATGTTCGCCATCTATGCCTTCTGCCGCGAGGTCGACGACATCGCCGATGAGGAAGCGCCGCAGCCGGATAAGCAGCTGCGCCTCGCGGCATGGCGTACGGAGATCGACCGTCTTTATGACGGTCAGCCGGGCCGGCCGATCTCGCTGGCGCTGCTGACGCCCATGCGCGATTTCAAGTTGCGGCGCGAGGATTTCCTGGCGGTGATCGACGGCATGGAGATGGATGCCACCGATACGATCCAGGCGCCGGACATGGCGACGCTCGAACTCTATTGCGACCGCGTGGCGTCGGCGGTTGGGCGGCTTTCCGTGCGCGCCTTCGGTGCCACGGAAGCGATCGCCGATGAGGTCGCCTATCATCTTGGCCGCGCGCTGCAGCTGACCAATATCCTGCGCGATATCGACGAGGATGCCGGTCGCGGCCGGCTCTACCTGCCGCGCGAATTGCTGAAGAAGCACGGGATCGACAGCGAAGATCTCGAGGTTATCCGGCGCCATCCGCAATTGCGCCTGGTGTGCCGCGACCTCGCCGCCATTGCCAAGGACCATTTCGCCAAGGCCGAAGCGGCCATGCGGCAATGCGCCAAGGGTCCGATGCGGCCGGCGCGGATCATGGGTGCCGTCTATGGTGCACTGCTCGATCGCCTGATCGACTGGGATTGGCAAGACCTCACCACGGAAATCAAGGTGCCGAAATGGCGCAAGATCTGGCTGGCGATCCGCTATGGCTTCCTCTGATCGCGTCCATGTCATCGGCGCGGGCCTTGCCGGTCTTGCCGCTGCGACCAGATTGGCGCGGGCCGGCCGGCAGGTAACGCTCTATGAAGCGGCACAGCAGGCCGGTGGCCGCTGCCGTTCCTATGATGATGCGGAGCTTGGCTGCCGCATCGACAACGGCAATCACCTGGTGGTGAGCGGCAATCTCGCCGCCATGGCCTATATTTCGGAAATCGGCGCGCAGGGCACGTTCACCACACAGGACAAGGCGATCTTTCCCTTCGTCGATCTTGCGACCAATGAACGCTGGCAGGTGCGGCCGACCGAGGGGCAGATTCCCTGGTGGCTGCTGGTGCCGAACCGCCGCGTGAAGGGCACGTCGCTGCTCGACTATCTCGATGCCGAGCGCCTGGCGCGGGCCAGCGATAATGCGGTGGTGACGGATATCCTCGATACAAGGAAGGTCGCCTATCGCCGGCTATGGGCGCCGCTCTGCGTGGCAGCGCTCAACACCGAGCCGGAGCAGGCGTCGGCGAAGCTACTGGGTCGCCTTTTTCGCGACACGTTCGGGCAAGGTGGTGCCGCCTTGCATCCGCTCATGCCGCACCATGGCCTGTCGGAGAGCCTGGTCGATCCTGCCCTGGCGCAGCTTCAGGCGAAGGGTGCCGACATTCTCTATGGCCATCGCCTGCGCAGCCTGACCCTCGCCGATGAGCAGGTCGTCGGCCTCGATTTCGGCAAGGTGCAGATCCCGCTTGAGCCCGGTGAGCAGGTCGTACTCGCCGTTACGGCGCCGGTCGCCACCGACTTGTTGCCGGGCCTGTCGGCGCCCGACAGTTTCCGCGGCATCGTGAATGCTCATTTCAAGCTCGACCTCGATGGCAAGGTGCAGCCCTTCCTGGGCGTCGTCGGTGGTCTTGCCGAGTGGATCTTCGTGAAGCCGGGCATTGTCTCCACCACCAGTTCGGCGGCCGAGGCCTCAATCGATCTGCCGGCCGATGAGCTGGCGCGCCGCCTGTGGGGCGATGTGGCTGCCGCTCTGGCGCTTGGCTCGATGCCGATGCCGGTCGAGCGGGTGGTGAAGGAAAAACGCGCGACCTTTGCGGCCACGCCAGCGCAGTTGCGGCGCCGGCCCGGCGCCAGGACCGCGTGGCGCAATCTTGCTCTGGCGGGCGATTGGACCGACACGGGCTGGCCGGCAACGATCGAAGGCGCCACCCAGTCCGGCTTCACCGCGGCGGCGGCGCTCGGTAGATGAATTGTCGAAAGCTGTCCGACCTCGGTCCGGCCGAGTACCAGGCAGTGGCGGACCTGCTCGGCCCTGACCAGGTCCTTTCCTTTTATTGGGCCTCCGGCGAAGCGGACCTCAAGCGCGGGATCGACAATCGCCTGGTGCGCCGCTGTGGCGCGGGGCGAGGCGTCATCATCGGCGCCAGCTTCGGCGATCTCACCGTGTTTTCGCCTTATGGCATGGTGGTGGATGCGGATGTCGCCGCCTGCGCGCAGTTCGCGGGCGCCGTGGAGATCCACGCACCGCTGGACGACCAGCAGCGCTACCGGGACCTGATCGGGCAACGCCTGATCCAGGCCCGCGAGATGCTGGTCTATGGCATGGAGCTGCCGGGAGTGACTGGCGTCTCGGCAGACTATCGTCGCCTGACGCCGGCAGACCTGGACGTCGTTGCGGCGTTCTATCACGCTTACTATCCGGAGACGGCGTTCGATCCTTATATGCTGGAGATGCCCTTCGTCGGCATTTTCGAGAATGATGCGCTGGTCGCCAGCGCGGGCACGCTCGCGCTGAGCGAAGCGTTGCAGGCGGTGCTGATCTGGCATTTTCTCACCGCACCCGCGGCACGCGGCAGAGGCCTCGCCAAGGAAAGCGGTCGGGCCCTGCTGCGGACATTGGGGCAAGCGGGCTACCATTCGGTCTACCTTGCCACCACCAGTGAAAATGCGCCCGCCAACAGCAGCTATCGGCAGCTCGGATTCAGCGTACTGGATCGGCGTATCCAGTTCGATTTAAGGCCTTGAATTCACGAAGGTTTTAAGCCGCACGCTACCACCGTGGGGATACTTTTCATTGCGCTGGTCGGCGCGTATACTCCGGCCAAATTCAATCTGGCCAAATTCAACACCAACGAGGATTTCTCATCATGACCCAAGCCGCTGTCAAAGCGCAGAAATTCACTCTGCCGATCAAGGATCAGGGCCTGTTCCGGCAGCAATGCTACATCAACGGCCAGTGGGTCGATGCGGATTCCGGCAAGACCGTCGAGGTCACCAACCCGGCCACCAATGAAGTGATCGGCACGATCCCGAACATGGGTGCGGCCGAGACCAAGCGTGCGATCGAAGCGGCCAATGCCGCCTGGGGCGCCTGGCGCAAGAAGACGGCCAAGGAACGCGCCAATCTGCTGCGCAACTGGTTCAACCTGATGATGGCGGCGCAGGAGGATCTGGCGATCATCCTCACCGCCGAGCAGGGCAAGCCGCTGGCCGAGGCCAAGGGCGAGATCGCCTATGGCGCATCCTATATCGAATGGTTCGCCGAGGAAGCCAAGCGCATCTATGGCGACATCATTCCGCCGCATCAGGGCGACAAGCGCATTGTCGTCACCAAGGAGCCGGTCGGCGTCGTCGCGGCGATCACGCCCTGGAACTTCCCCAATGCCATGGGCACGCGCAAGGCGGCACCGGCCATGGCGGCGGGCTGCCCGGTCGTCATGAAGCCGGCATCGCAGACGCCGTTCTCGACGCTGGCGATCGCCGTGCTGGCGGAACGGGCCGGGATTCCGGCGGGCGTCCTCAACGTGGTGACCGGCTCGGCCTCCGCCATCGGCGGCGAAATGACCAGCAACCCGATCGTGCGCAAGCTGACCTTCACCGGCTCGACCGAGATCGGCAAGCTGCTGATGAAGCAGTGCGCCGACACGGTCAAGAAGACCTCGATGGAACTGGGCGGCAATGCGCCCTTCATCGTATTCGACGATGCCGATCTCGATGCGGCGGTCGAAGGCGCCATGATGTCGAAGTTCCGCAACACCGGCCAGACCTGCGTCTGCGCCAACCGCATCTATGTGCAGGATGCCGTCTATGACGCCTTTGCCGAGAAGCTGAAGGCGGCTGTGGGCAAGATGAAGATCGGTGACGGATTGAAGGGCGAGACCCAGCAAGGCCCGCTCATCGACATGAAGGCGGTTGCCAAGGTTGAAGAGCATATCGCCGATGCGGTCGGCAAGGGCGCCAAGATCGCGGCCGGCGGCAAGCGTCACGCGCTGGGCGGCAGCTTCTTCGAACCCACCATCCTCACCGGTGTCACGTCGCAGATGGCGGTGGCGAAGGAAGAAACCTTCGGGCCCCTGGCGCCGCTCTTCCGCTTCAAGACGGAAGAAGAGGTGATCAAGATGGCGAACGACACCGAGTTCGGTCTTGCTTCCTACTTCTACGCCCGTGACTTGGGGCGCGTCTGGCGTGTGGCCGAGGCGGTTGAATACGGCATCGTCGGCATTAACACCGGCATCATCTCGAGCGAAGTGGCGCCCTTCGGCGGCGTCAAGGAATCCGGCAACGGCCGCGAAGGCTCTAAATACGGGATCGAGGATTACCTCGAGATCAAATACATGTGCATGGGCGGCATCTAAACGCCCCGGCATAGATCAGACAGAAACCCCGCTCCAGATGATGGAGCGGGGTTTTTCTTTGTCCGACGATCTGCGCCCGCCTCAGGCGCTGGGTGCCTCTTTCAGGCGGGCCATGGCCTCATCCTTGCCGAGGATCTCCATCACCTCGAAGATCGGCGGTGACTGGGTCGAGCCGGTGAGGGCGGCACGCAGAGGCTGAGCGACAGCACCGAGCTTCACGCCGGAGCTCTCGGCCAAGCCGCGGGCCATCTCCTCGAGTGCTGCGGCCTGCCAGTCATTGGCGGCAGCGTAGGCCTCGATGATCTTGGGCATCAGCGCGACCGTCTCCGGTGCCACCAGGATGGCCTTGGCCTTGTCGGCAAAGGCCAAGGGGCGCTGCTGGACATAGAAGCCGGCATTCTCGGCCAGCTCCTTCAAATTCTTGGCGCGGCTCTTGAGGCCCGGCATGGCGCGGGTGAGGAGGGCCAGGGCAGCGGAATCGTCGGCCTTGCCGAGCTTCTCCGCGACACCCTTGGCGAGTTCCGCGTCATCGGCCTGGCGCATGTAATGGCCGTTGAGATTGTCGAGCTTCGCGAAGTCGAAGCGCGAGGGGGAGCGGCCGATGCCGCCGAGGTCGAACCACTCGATCGCCTGCTGGGTCGAGATGATCTCGTCGTCGCCATGGCCCCAGCCGAGACGCAGCAGGTAGTTGCGCAGGGCCGCCGGCAGATAGCCCATGTCGCGATAGGCCTCGACTCCGAGGGCACCGTGGCGCTTCGAGAGCTTGGCGCCGTCCGGCCCGTGGATGAGCGGGATATGGCTGAAATGCGGTGCGGTCCAACCCATCGAATCATAGATCATGCGCTGGCGGAAGGTGTTGGTGAGATGGTCGTCGCCGCGGATGACATGGGTGATGTTCATGTCATGGTCGTCGACCACCACCGACAGCATATAGGTGGGCGTGCCATCCGAGCGCAGCAGGATCATGTCGTCGAGCTGCTCGTTGGCGACGCGTACCTCGCCCTGGACACCATCGACGACGATCGTCTCGCCGGCCAGCGGCGCCTTGATGCGGATGACGGGCTTGACGCCGGCGGGTGCGTCCTTGGGATCGCGGTCGCGCCAGCGGCCGTCATACTTCATCGGCTTGCCGGCGGCTTGCGCGGCCTTGCGCATTTCGTCGAGTTCTTCGACCGAGCAATAGCAGCGATAGGCCTTGCCGGCATCGAGCAGCTGCTGGGCCACTTCGGCGTGACGTGGCGCGCGGGAGAACTGATAGACAATCTCGCCATCCCAATCGAGGCCGAGCCATTTCAGCCCGTCGATGATCGCCTCAATGGCGGCGTCGGTCGAGCGCACGCGGTCGGTGTCCTCGATCCGGAGATGGAAGATGCCGCCATGGTGGCGCGCATAGAGCCAGTTGAACAAAGCCGTGCGCGCGCCGCCGATATGGAGGAAGCCGGTGGGCGAGGGGGCGAAACGGGTGACGACGGTCATGATCTGGAATCCGAAAGATGCGTTGATTTTGGTGGGTTCTAGCATGAAATCGCGGCTCCCGGGCAATGCTTGCAACAGCCTGCGCGCGAGTTGGCCTTTCCACGACTAATACGATCTGGTACAGAATGAGTACAACCTCATATAGCTCATTCGATGATCGCGTCCGACCTTCTGCAGAAACTCGAGGAATTCGTCGCGGCACAGCGCCCGAACTGGCCAGGCTGGGCGGCGGTGGCGCTTGGCAGCGGGATCGCGCTCTATTTCTGGCTTCCTGCGGAACCTGCGTTATGGCTCGGGCCGTTGGCCGCGGCTTTTGCCCTGGGGGCGGCCTTTGCGCTGCGCCGCACTCCGCTGTTGATAGTGGCCTGTGCCGGCCTGATGGCGGCGGCAATCGGCTTTTCGGCGGCGACTTGGCGTACCGACTGGGCGGCCGCACCGCAGCTGACGCGGAACATTCGGTTTGCCGAGGTCACGGGACGCATCGTCGAGATCGAGCTCTATCCCGGCAGCCAGCGGGTCGTGCTCGACCAATTGGAGATCAGCAGTGAAAAGACCGGGCCGCTCGATGTGGGGACGTTGCCGGCGCGTGTTCGCATCAAACTTGCCAAAGTGACCGAGCCGTTGCTGATCGCCGACTGGATCAGGCTGAAGGCCGATCTGCAGCCACCGGCGCCACCGGCGGTGCCGGATGCCTTCGACTTTCGACGGCAGGCCTATTTCGAGCGGCTGGGCGGGGTCGGCTTCTCGTTGCAGCCGCCAGTCAAGATCCACGGACGCGCAGTCGGCTTCGCGCCGGTTGATGGGGTGCTGGCCTGGTTCGATTCCCTTCGCCTGTCGATCGGGCGGCGCATCCAGGCGGAACTGCCGGGGGCAACGGGCGGCATGGCCATGGCGCTCATCGTCGGCAACCAGACGGCGTTGCGCGCCGATGACGTGCAGGCGATGCGGGATTCGGGGTTGGCGCATCTGACTTCGATTTCGGGGCTCCATATCGGCCTTGCTGCTGGCATCTTCTTCTTCGGTCTGCGCGCGTTGCTGGCCCTGGTACCGCCGGTGGCGCTGCGCTACGACATCAAGAAATGGGCGGCGGTGCTGGCGCTGGTGGGTGCTGCTTTTTATGCAGGCCTGGCTGGCCTGCCGGTGCCGACGCAACGCGCATTGGTCATGACCGGCGTGTTCTTCTGCGCCATCCTGCTCGACCGATCACCGATCTCGATGCGGGTCATCGCCTTTGCCGCCATCCTCGTCCTGCTGATCGCACCTGACGCGTTGGTCGGCGCCAGTTTCCAGATGTCGTTTGCCGCGGTGCTCGGACTTATCCGCGTGTTCGATGGCGGCCGGGCGCAGTTCGCCAACCTCCGCCGGATCGGGCGCGATGCGCCGGATGTCACGGGCCGCATCATCGGCGGGGTTGAGCGAGCTGGGGTTTGGCTAGGCACGTTGATGCTGACCAGCCTCATCGCGACGCTCATGACGGCACCCTACGGCGCCTATCATTTCGACCGGCTGACGCTCTATGGCATCGCGGCCAACATGCTGGCCGTGCCGATCACCGGATTCTGGGTCATGCCGCTTGCGGTGCTGGCACTCGTCGCGATGCCGTTCGGGCTGGAGCATTGGCCGCTGCAGGCGATGGGGTGGGGCTGTGACCTCATCATCTTGATCGCGCATTGGGTGGCGGATTGGCCGGGCGCCGTCCTGCTCATTCCAGCCTTGCCGATCACCGGGCTGCTGCTGATGAGCTTCGGCCTCATCTGGCTGTGCCTCATCATCGGTCGCTGGAAATGGGTGGGACTGGCGATTTTCGGCCTGGGTTGCCTCACGCCGCTGACCGCGCGGCCCCCGGACATGCTCGCTTATGCGGATGGCGGCACCAAACGTCTGGTGGCGGTGATGGATGCGGACGGGCAATACCGGTTCAGCTCGACCCGCGCCGCCAAGATCCAGGCGGAAACCTGGCTGCGGCGCAATGCGCAGGAGAAGCGGCTGCCTTTTCCGCAGGTGGCCATGATCCTGCCGCCCCTCGACAGCCATCAGCGCCGCATCGATGCCATGCGTCTAGCTGTGCCGGCCATTCAACCGGAACCGGAATTGGGTGACAGCTGCACGGCGGACTGGTGTCGCTTCAATACCAGGATGGGCTATGTCGGTGTGGTCCTGAGCGAAGCGGGTGCCGCGCCAGCCTGCCAGGCATCAAAACTGGTCGTCAGCCTGGAACCGATCGAGGCGGGCTGCCGGTCAGCGGATTGGGTGATCGACTTCTTCGATCTGTGGCGGCATGGCACACATGCCATCTGGATTGAGGGTGATGGCAGTTTCACCGTGCGGCGCGCGGCCGATGTGGGCGAGCGGCCCTGGGCGCTGCAGCGCTTTCCGAAACCGGCGCAGCCTGATGAGACTGCGCCGGCGGAAGGGAATTCTAGTACTGACGCATCAGGCCGATCAGACGACCCTGAATCTTGACCCGGTCCGGGCCGAAGATGCGCGTCTTGTGATTGGGATTGGCGGGTTCCAGCGCAATGGAATCGCCCTTGCGGCGCAGGCGCTTCAAGGTCACTTCGTTATTGTCGACCAGTGCCACGACAATTGTGCCGTTCTCGGCATTCTCGCAACGTTCGATGAGGACGGTGTCCCCTTCATGGATGCCGGCGTCGATCATCGAATCGCCCTCGACCGAGAGGGCATAATGTTCGCCGCGGCCGAGCATGCCGGCCGGGACATCGACCGAGTTGCTGTGATCGCGAAGCGCTTCGATCGGCGTACCGGCGGCGATCTTGCCATAAAGCGGCAATTGCACGGTCTGGGCTGCCTGGGCCACGACGGCGCCGGGCAAAGTGGGCGTGAAATCGCCGTGGATGACACTGGGCGTGAAGCCGCGCCGGGCCGGTTCGCGGTCGACCGCAGCTGGCGTCGCCGGGGCAGCACTCACTTTGCTGCCGACCTGATCTTCCGCCAGGCGCATCACTTCAAGCGCCCGCGCACGATGCGGCAGGCGCCGGATGAAGCCGCGTTCCTCAAGGCCTGTGATCAGGCGATGCACGCCCGATTTCGACTTCAGGCCGAGCGCATCCTTCATCTCGTCGAAGGAGGGCGACACACCGGTCTCACCAAGCCGGTCCTGGATGAACTGCAGCAATTCGCGCTGTTTTCTCGTCAGCATACCCGCACTACCCCCCCCACAAAAATGCCACCGGACCCAAACCCCATCACCCGAGTCGCGGCAGGCCAGGAACAGATCGATTGTCCCGATACACCCCGCAATCCTGGCTTCAGATCGACATATAGGGCGGAACAAACGATCAACAACCGCATATGTTCTAGTTTAGTTCATGATAATGTCAAGAGGTTACCCACAGGCGTGAATTTCGCCCGGGCTTGGCGATGCTTGGTGGCGCGGCGTTGCGCACGGCTAAAAATTGAAAAATGATCTTCAGGCTCGATCAGGCTGTCAGCCACGATTTCTCAGATACCGAGACACCCGCCACTGAGCGGCAGAATATCCGTCGTGTCGCCGACCTCCGCTGCCGGCGCATGGGGCGGGCGGATGATGAGCGCATCGGCCCGCGCAATGAGGGACAGCATGGCGCTGTCCTGCTTGGGGAAGGGGGATGCGATGAGGCTTCCATCCGTGCCCCGGGTCAGGGTGGCGCGGAGATAATCCTGGCGCTGGTCGTTGGCCTTCAGCGCTGCGCCGAGCCTGGCGACGGCAGGGCTGCCAGTTTCCGATGTGCGCCCCAGCAGCCTGTCGATCACCGGGCGGAGGAAGAGGGTCGCGGTGACCAGCGCTGAAACGGGATTGCCGGGCAGGCCCAGCACGGGCAGCGCACCGAGTTCGCCGAACATGACCGGCTTGCCCGGCCGCATGGCGATCTTCCAGAAATCGAGCTTGGCACCCTTGTCCTTCAGCGCCTGCTGGATGAGGTCGAGTTCGCCCACCGAGGCGCCGCCGGTGGTGACGAGAATGTCGGCACCGCGCGCGCCGTCAAGGGCGCGGTGGAGGTCGGCCATGTTGTCGCGGGCGATGCCGAGATTGATGGGTTCGCCGCCGCAGGCGGTGACCATGGCGGCAAGGGCGATGCCATTCGAGGCGACGATGTGCGCCGGCCCCATTGGCTCGCCGGGATGCTGCAGTTCGTCGCCGGTCGAGAGGATGGCGATGCGCGGCCTGCGGGTAACGGTGACGGACGGCCAGTTCATCGCCGCCGCGAGCGCGACGTCGCGCGCACTCAGCAGGCGACCGGCGGCAATGCCGATGTCGCCGAGGCGGAAGTCGTTGCCTTCCGCCCGGACATGCTGGCCCAAGGTCGTCGAGCCTTCGCGCACAATGACGATCTCGCCATCGCGGTCGCAGTTTTCCTGGATGACGATGGTATCGGCGCCTTGCGGCAGGATGGCGCCGGTGAAGATGCGCATCGCCTGGCCAGGATTGAGCGTCAATGTCGGCATGGTGCCGGCGGCGACCGTGCCGGTGACGGTGAGGCGCGCTGGAAGCTTCGCCAAGTCGGCGGCGCGGACAGCATAGCCATCCATGGCGGAGACGGCGGCCGGCGGCTGGCTGAGGCGCGCTGTTACCGGGGCTGCGAGGACGCGGCCGAGTGCGCGGTCGATGCCGATCACTTCGCCGGTGAGGGGCGCAAAGACGCCAAGGATACGCTGGGTGGCCTCGGCGACCGAGAGCATCAGGCGGCCTCGTAGGTGCCGGACTTGCCGCCGCTCTTGTGGACCAGGCGGATATCGCCGATGCGCATGCTCTTGTCGGCGGCCTTCACCATGTCATAGACGGTGAGGGCTGCGACCGAGACGGCGGTCAGCGCCTCCATCTCGACGCCGGTCTTGCCCACCAGCTTGCAGGTGGCGGTGATGTCGACGGCGTTGCGGGCGGCATCCAGTGCCAGTTCGACCTTGACCGAGGTGAGGGCCAGGGGATGGCAGAGCGGAATGAGATCTGGCGTGCGCTTGGCTCCCATGATGCCGGCCAATTGCGCGACGGTGAGCACGTCGCCCTTCTTGACGCCGCGGTCGCGGATGAGTGCCAGGGTCGTCGGGGCCATATAGACCGAGCCCTTGGCGGTGGCGATACGTTCGCTCGCGTCCTTGTCGGAGACGTCCACCATGCGCGCGTTGCCGGCTTCGTCGAAATGGGTGAGGTCGGTCATGTCAGGCAGCCGAGTTGAGCGGCGCACGCGCACCGAGGAGGGCACGGGTGGCGGCCGTCACGTCCGCCTGGCGCATCAGGCTTTCGCCCACCAGGAAGATCGAGGCGCCGACGCGGTTCATGCGTTCGAGATCAGCCGTGTCATAGAGTCCGCTTTCCGCGACGAGGAGCCGGTCCTTGGGCGCCATCGCCGCCAATTGTTCGGTGGTGGCGAGGTCGATCGCCAATGTCTTCAGGTTGCGGTTGTTGACACCGAGGAGACGAGATTTGAGCTTGAGGGCGCGCGTCATCTCGGCGGAATCATGGACCTCGACCAGCACGTCCATGCCAAGGTCGAAGGCGAGTTCTTCCAACTGGGCTGCCTCGGCATCACCGAGACAGGCCATGATCAGCAGAATGCAATCGGCACCCAGCGCCCGCGATTCATAGATCTGGTAGGGCATCAGCATGAAATCCTTGCGCAGGGCCGGCAGGTCGACCGCCTCCCTTGCCGCACGCAGATAGGCATCATGCCCCTGGAAATAGGGTTCGTCCGTCAGCACGGAAAGACACGTGGCGCCGCCATCCTTGTAGGCTTTCGCCAGAATCGCCGGATCGAAGTCGGCACGGATGAGACCCTTGGAGGGGGAGGCTTTCTTGATTTCGGCGATTAGGCCGAAATGCCCGGCTTCGATGGTGCGCTCGAGGCGCTTCAGAAAGCCGCGGGGCGCATCGCTCCTGATGCTCGCCTCGGCGCGGGCGCGCATCTCGGCCATGGGAACCTTCTGTTCCCGCGCAGCGATGTGGCGGCGCTTGTCATCACAGATACGGGTCAGCACATCGCTCATGACGCCGTGATCCCCTCGACGACCGCGTTCGTGACGCGGATGAGGGCATCGAGCTTTTCGCGGGCATGGCCGAAATCCAGCGCCTCGGCGGCAAGGGCCATGCCTTGCGCCATGTCCTGCGCCTTGCCAGCCACCACCAGGGCGGCAGCCGCGTTCATGCGCACGATGTCGCGATAGGGGCCGACGGCACCATCGAAGAGAGTTCGCAGCGCCTCGGCATTGTACCCCGGATCGCCGCCCTTCAGCTCGGCTGCACTGGCGCGCGGCAGGTCAAACTGCTCGGGAGAGATCTCGAACTCACGCAGATTTCCATCGCGCAACTCGACGACATGGGTCGGGCCGGTCGTGGTGATTTCATCGAGGCCGTCGCTGCCATGCACCAGCCAGGCGAACTCGGTGCCCAGCGAGCGCAGGGCTTCGGCCATCGGCATCAGCCATTGCCGGGAAAAGACCCCGATCAGCTGGCGCTTGACGCCGGCCGGATTGGACATCGGTCCCATCAGGTTGAAGATGGTGCGGGTGCCGAGTTCGACACGGCTGGGACCCACATGGCGCATGGCGCTGTGATGCTTCTGCGCCCAGAGGAAACTGGTGCCGACTTCAAAGAGGGCTTTTTCCAGGACCGCCATATCGGCATCGATGTTGACGCCGAGTGCCGCCAGAATGTCGGCCGCACCACTCTTTGACGAGGCCGCCTTGTTGCCGTGTTTGGCGACGGTGACATTGCAGGCGGCGCAAACAAAAGCCACGGCGGTCGAGATATTGAGCGTGCCGGCGCCATCACCGCCAGTGCCGCAGACATCGATCGAGCCCTGCGGCGCCTGGATGCGGGTCATCTTCTCGCGCATCACGGTGACGGCGCCGATGATTTCATCCACCGTCTCGCCGCGCACGCGGAGCGCCATGAGGAAGCCGCCGATCTGCGCCGGCGTCGCTTCGCCGGTCATGATGATGTTGAACGCCGTCTCGGCTTCCGCGCGGGACAGCGACTTGCCTTGGGCGACGATGCCGATGAGGCACTTGAGATCGGTCATGGAGGTCACTGCAGGACCTTTGCGGCGTTTGGCATGTTCAACTTGTTCATGCCGGCCGAGGTGAGGAAGTTGCCGAGCAGCTTGTGGCCATGCTCCGAGGCAATGCTTTCCGGGTGGAACTGGACGCCGGCGATGGGCAGCGTCTTGTGCGCAAGTCCCATGATGGTGCCGTCTGCGGTCTCAGCCGTGATTTCGAGTTCGGGCGGCAGCGATTCACGCTCGACAACGAGCGAGTGGTAGCGGGTCGCTGCAAAATTGTTCGGAATATCGAGAAACACACTCTTGTTGTGGTGACTGACTTTGGACATCTTGCCATGCATCGGCTTGTCGGCGCGGACAACCTTGCCGCCGAACGCTTGGCCGATCGCCTGGTGACCGAGGCAGACGCCGAGGATCGGAATCTTGCCCGAGGCGGCCTTGATGAGGTCGAGGCAGATGCCGGCGCGGTCGGGGTCGCGCGGGCCTGGCGAGAGGATGATTCCCTGCGGCGCCTTGGCCATCACCTCATCCACCGAGATCTGGTCATTGCGATAGACTTCAATCTCCGCCCCCAACTCGCCCAGATAATGGTACAGGTTGTAGGTGAAGCTATCGTAATTATCGATTAGTATGAACATCTTAGTTATCCACGCCCGCGATTGTGGGGCGAGTTTAGCAGGGGTGTCGCAGGAACGGAAGATTCGGGGCTGGTTCAAGGCAGATGCGCTGGCAGGGATTGAAACTCGATATGACGCCGACCGACGTGCTGTGCCTGCCGTTGTTGCTGGCGCCGCTTGTCCTGCTGGGCATGACCGGCAATTGGTGGGGCGCATCGCCGCTCAAACCGGTGCTGCCGTTCCTGTGGGCGCCGCTGGCGCTGGCAGCCGCGGTGCAACTGGGGCTTGGCCTGCCGCTGTATCTGCGCGCCATCGGCAAGCTTGTTCGCCTGCGCATCGACACGGATACCTTGCTGGTAGTGGGTGCAAGTGCCGCACTCGCCCTCGCCATATGGCGCTTCCGCCATCTGGCGCCCGGAGCTGGCACCCAGGCGATGTTGGCGATCTGGCGCGACGCGGCCTTCGGCGCCAGCATCATCGCCGTCGCCCTGCTGGGAGAGATCGCCTTGCGCGGCGCAAGGCGATCGGCCCTACTGCCGCTGAAGCCACTCCCCAAGGGCCGGATTGTGGTGGCGCCGGGCGCGTTCATTCCCTGCGACGGAATCGTGCGGGATGGGGCGAGCGAGGTGCAGGATCCGGTTGGCGCCGATGACGTCTTTCCGATTGTGGTCAAGACCGGCGCGCGCGTTCATGCCGGAGCGCGCAATGGCGACGGCGCCCTGACGATCGAGGTGATCGAGGGGGTGGCCGGGCAGCCGGAGCACAGGCGGCACCGGGAAATCCCGGACAATCTCACGCGCTTCGTCAATTGGGCAGCGCGCGCGATGCTGCTGATCGCCCTTGGCAGTGTCCTGTGGCAGTTGTGGCGCGACGGTATCGACCGCGACGTCGTTGCCCGGATTCTGCATACAGTTGCCCTGGCGACGCCATTGGCTCTGGGGCTGGTAATGGCTGCGCCAGCCTCAGAAGTGCTGAGCGCCGCGCGTCGTCTCGGCATTGAAATCCGGGACCTTGCCATCCTCGATCGCTTGCGGCATGTCGGCGCCGTCGTCATCGGGCATCGCGGCGTGCTGGTGCCGGACAGGTTGCGTGTCATATCGGCACAATGCGTTGACGGCGTGGCCGGAACCGATCTCATCCGCCGCGCCGCGACCGTTGCCCAGGCGGGGCACGATCCATGGGGCATGGCCATACTCGATTTTGCTGTTGGCTATCGCATGCGACTGAAGCCCGCGACGTCGTACCATGGCAGCCTGGGGCAGGGTTGCAGTGCCTGGGTGGAGCGACAGGAGATCCTCGTCGGCACCAGGCGTTTCGTCGAGGGCCGCGGCGCAGATTGTGCGCCGCTCGAGCAGGCGGCCAATCTGGCGACCAGCCAAGGGCGCCGTCTGCGCTGGGTGGCGGAAATGACACCGAAGCCGCGCGTCCTCGGCTTTATTTCATTCGGCGCGCCGTCGGTCAGCGGTGCTGTGGAAACCGTCAGGAACCTGAATGGCCTCGGCTTCCGAACGGCGTGGCTGGCGCGTCCCGAGGATGCCGGCCATGTGGCGCTCGGAAAGCATTTCAAGATCGGAAACCTGGTGTCGGAGCGGCCGGAGGAGGTCGCCAAGGGACTTGCTGAGCTGCGCAGGAAACATGGCCCGCTGCTCCTGGTTACGGCGGATGAAATTCCCGCTGGATTGGTCGACAGCGACACGATCCTGCCATTCGGCCGGCGAATCATGGAGCAGGTACCGACCAGCGCGCTGGCCACGACACGGCATGACCCCCGCATCATCGTCGATCTCCTGCAACTGGCGGCGCGGCACCGGCAACTGGTGCTGATGAACCTGCTGATCGCCTTCCTGGCGGCAGCCATCTTTACCTTTCTGCCAAACTATGTCGGTTCGCGCAGCGACCTTGGCAGCTACGAAGTCGCCGTCGTCCTGTTGTTGGCTTTTTCCTCGCTCGGCTTGCGTGCCATGCCGACGACCGCTAATGAGGTCGACGAGGAGTAATGATGGCTAAACGAAAGAAAGCGACCAAGCCCAAGGCCACGCGCAGCGCTTCACGCGCGCGGCCGGCAGCACGCGGCGGCGGTGCCCTGAGCGTGCTCAGATCGGCCGCCGGCCTCCTGCCGTCCGGGGTCATGCTCTTTGCGATCGGCATAGCCCTGGGATTTGGCATTGGCGTGGCGCTGATGGAACTGGCGCCACCCTTGCTCAGCCGGCTCCAACAGCAGGAGGCGGCACCGGTCGCGGCAAAGAAAGCGGAAAGTCCAACGCCGGCGCAACTTGCCGAGAATGGCCCGGACATCGTCGAGGCGCCCCTGGCGGCAGCACCAGCGCCATTGCCGCCCCCCGTCGAGGCGGTGACCGCAATCGCCGAGGAGGGAGCGCACCAATCGGCCCAGATCGAGACGCCGCCGCCTGCCGAGCCAATTGCCGATGCGCCGCAGGTGGCAGCTCTGCCGGCACCTGCCCGCGAACATGACCTGCCTCTGTGGCTGCAGAATGCCGCGGCGGCGCGGAATCCGGGCGATCTGCCGATGATTGCCGTCATCCTCGACGATGTCGGCGTAGCACCACAGAATGCGGAGATGGCGATCGACCTGCCGGCGCCAATCGTGCTTTCGATCATGACCTATGCCGAGAATGCCGCGAGCCTTGCCCGCAAGGCGCAGGCCAAGGGACATGAGATCATGGTTCATATGCCGATGCAGCCGATGGATTCAGCCATCAATCCAGGTCCCAATGCGCTGCTGGTTGGCATGGATCCCGCGGAAATTCAGCGGCGCGTGGATTGGGGGCTTGGCCGGCTCACTGGATATGTCGGTTTCAACAACCATATGGGCAGTCGCTTCACGCAGGATGTCGAGGGCATGCGGATTGTCCTCGCCGAAGCGAAGAGCCGCGGGCTGCTGTTCCTCGATTCCAAGACCATTGCCGGCAGCATTGGTGACAAGCTGGCGGCGGAAATGGGCGTCGTTCATATCGCCCGGGACGTCTTTCTTGACGACCAGATCAGCGAGGCCGGCGTCGCAAGGCAATTGGCTGAGGCCGAGGCCATCGCGCGCAAGCAGGGTTATGCGGTGGCGATCGGCCACCCGCATGCAGCCACCATCGCCGTGCTCAAACGCTGGCTGCGCGATACCAGGGAGCGCGGCTTTGCGATCGTGCCCTTGACCACCATCATCAAGAAGCGCGAGGGTGTTGCCGGATAATCAGGGAGTGCGCAGATGCGGTTTGACAACCACTACTATCCTGGCGTGATCGCCGATATCCTGGGGGCGCATGCCCGCTATTATGCGCAAACTTGGTCCTTTGGCGCAAAGTTCGAAGCCAAGGTCGCGGCGGATCTGGCCGGTTTCATCCTGAACATGAATCCCGACCAGGATCTGCTGCTGGTTGCCAAGCGGCCCGACGAACGGTTCCTTGGCTCGATCGTCATCGACAGTGCCGATTACGCCGGCAGGGGCGCCCATCTGCGCTGGTTCATCGTTTCGCCCGAAGCGCAGCGAACGGGCCTCGGCAAGCAGTTGCTCGATCGGGCGTTGGGCTTCTGTCGCGAGCGTGGCTACCACCGGGTCTATCTCTACACGTTCGCCGGCCTGGATTCGGCGCGGCGGCTCTATGAGCAAGCCGGGTTCAAGCTGAAGGAAGAGCAGGAAGCGGCCACCTGGGGACCCGCCATGCGCGAGCAGTGTTTTGAGATCGAACTGCAGGCCAACGACCCCTTCGAAAATTCCGAAGGCGGCTGACCATCTACGCGCGGGCGCGGATTGCCATAGAGGTGGCCGGTATCTGATCGCGTCACATCTCCCGGCTCTTCGCGGCCGAAATTCGGGATCCTGACGCGCAAACCGTGCTCGGGAGGGATTGAGCCTGTCTTATGATGGCCGGGCTTGTTGTGGCCTACCGGTTTCGGCTGCCGCTCTGTGCAAACAGGATTGCTTCCTGGGCGGCCCGGACAAGAGCGCGCGCCTTGTGGTGGCATTCCTGGAATTCGCTTTCGGCCACGGAATCATTGACGATCCCGGCACCGGCCTGGACGTACATCGTGCCGTCCTTGATGACCGTCGTGCGCAGGGCGATGCAGGTATCCATCGATCCGTCGGCGGCGAAATAGCCGATGGCGCCGCCATAGACGCCGCGACGCTCCGGCTCCAGTTCCTCGATGATCTCCATGGCACGGACCTTGGGCGCACCGGAAACGGTGCCCGCGGGAAAGCCGGCCATCAAGGCATCCATCGCGTCGTATTTGGCGTCGATCCTGCCCTCGACGTTGGAGACAATGTGCATGACATGGCTGTAATTCTCGATCTGGAACTTCTCGGTCACCTTGACCGAGCCGATCGCAGCGACGCGGCCGACATCGTTGCGGCCAAGATCGAGCAGCATGAGATGCTCTGACAGTTCCTTCTCGTCCGCGAGAAGGCTGGCCGCATTGGCCTTGTCTTCCTCCGGCGTCTTGCCGCGCGGCCTGGTGCCGGCGATCGGCCGGATGGTGACCTTCTCGTCGCGCAACCGAACCAGGATTTCCGGGCTGGAGCCGATAATGGTGAAGCCGCCGAAATCGAGGAAGAACAGGAAGGGCGAGGGGTTGAGGCGCCGCAGAGAGCGATAGAGGGCGAAGGGCGGCAGCTTGAACGGCAGCGAAAAGCGCTGCGACAAGACCACCTGGAAGATGTCGCCGGCGAGGATGTACTCCTTGGCCTTGTCGACCATGCCGCCGAAATAGTCGCGGCTCATGTTCGAGCGCGGCTCCGGCAGGTCGGCGAGGTCGATGGCACCTGCTTGCTGCGGCAAGGCGCGGTCGAGATCGGCCACGATGTCGTTCAGCCGTTCCAGAGCCTGATTGTAGGCAGCGCGGGCGTTGAGGCCATCCTTGTTCCAGACCGGTGTCACGATGGTGAGCGAGTCTTCGACATTGTCGAAGATCGCGATCAAGGTCGGCCGCAGGAAGATGCTGTCGTGAAGGCCGAGATTGTCCGGTTTCAGATCGGGCAGCTTCTCGACCTGGCGCACCATGTCATAGCCGAGATAGCCGAACAGGCCGGATGCCATCGGCGGCAGGCCGGCCGGGACATCGATGCGGCTTTCCTTGATCAAGGCGCGCAGCGATTGCAGGGACGGTCCCGGTTCCGGGGTGAATTTTTCCGGCTCGAAGCGGGCATTACGATTGATCTCGGCCGTGTTCCCGCGGCAACGCCAGATCAAATCGGGCTTCAAGCCGATGATCGAATAGCGGCCGCGCACGGCGCCACCCTCGACGGATTCCAGCAGGAATGAATTGGTCCGTCCATCGGCCAGCTTGAGCATGACCGAAATGGTCGTCTCAAGATCGGCGATCAGCCGCGTCCAGACGAGTTGCGGCTGCCCGGCTTCATGGCCGCTCGCAAATCGTTCAAAATCCGGTTCCACCTTCATGATCGATATCCCGCCCTAATCGATATCGCGACAATGTTAAGCTTACTGATCCGGCTGCTCGATCAGCTTTCGCCACTGCTCGTCATCGCGTTCGACGGGAATTTCGGCTTTCAGGGCGTCGAAGAATTGCTGCTGGACATCGCCGGCCAAGGACTGGGCCACGCGTTCCGATAGCTGCTTGACGTCGTCGGCATGGGTTTCAGGCGCCGCCGGCGTGATGCCAGTGAGGCGCGCCACGATCGGCCCTTCCGGGCCGTCGCCGATGGTGAATTTGCCCACCTTCACCTTGAACAGGGCCTGGGCCAATCCCGGGTTGACGCCATTCTCGGCGTCGCCTTCGCTGCGGAAGAACGGCTTGCTCACGGCAAGGGTGAGGCCTTGCGCTGCGGCTTCGGCGGCTAGGTCGCCAGCGGTTTTCATCTTCTCGACCATCGCTTTCGCCTTGGCCTCGGCCAGCTCGGTCTGCCTCGCGGCAAGCCAGTCCTGCGCAACCTGGTCCCTTACCTGATCGAGCGGCTTCACGGCTGGTGGCGTTACCGACGTTACCTGGGCGATGGCATAGGAGCCATCGTTGAGCCCGGTGATATCGCCGGGCTCGCCGGGTTCCGAGCTGAAGATGAGAGTGACGGCAGCAGCCGCGATGCCAAGGTCGTTACCGGTCAAATCCTTGCCCGTCGCATCAATCGCGTCGAGCTTCTGCAGGCGCAATTGCAGCTTCGTGGCGGCATCCTCAAGCGATGCGCCGCCGGCCAGTTCATCCTGGAGCTGCTCGCGAACCGATTCCATGGCGTCTGCCGCACGGCCCAGGGCCAGGCTGTTGCGGATTTCACCCTTCACTTCGTCGAGTGTCCTGGTCGAGCCGGGGATCACGCTTTGCACATGGACCACGTGCAGGCCGAAGGGGCTCTTGAGCGCGCCGGAGACACCGTCGGCCGGCAACGCAAAGACCTGGTCGGCGATATCGGCGGGCAGCTTTTCCTTGGTCACCTGTCCAAGCGCCACCGGATCGCCGCCGGTCGCTTCCTTGACCGCCTCGGCGAACAACTTGCCGCCCTTGG